>CAYGTC010000015.1:0-6602 GCA_964352735.1 uncultured Alcanivoracaceae bacterium
TCAAATATTGAGAATCTAGATTATGAAACAGGACTCTTGTGCAGAGCCATGAAATTCATTACTAAAAAACTCTATGCACTTATTAATAAACGCCTCATAAAACATATTACTTGTATATCAGTGTACGTTTATGTATAATAAATATCAGCATTAAACTATTTAAACGTTTACATTATTATTCATAATAAACATTATGCAGATTAAATAGAGCACCTATATTGATTAAAGATCACCCGATATTATTACTCTAATAAAACACCACTAAAAATGATAGACCGATTAAATATAACTTGCTGATCAGAATCGTAGTTAAAACAACTTAAGGACGAGTGGTATTTAATTGAATTAATTAAATCACAAAGGCATTATTATGAAAATAAATAAAAACTATTCACGATCTACTATAGATCCCACTAAAACTGAATCAAAAATAAATTTTGATGCAGGTAATAAAACAAATACAATCAGGTATCAACCATTGTCACAAATAATAATACTGGTACTGATGTCATTTGTGTCTGTTATTCAGGCACAAATGGCTCCTGCTTCTTTTGATGAGCAGTCACTGACATGGGAATCAGAAGTTCACGACGGTACCAAACATAAGTTTAGCAACCACTATTTGGCGGAAAGTAAGGTGGTTACTATTGATAAAGCTCCATGGCTGCGACTCTTTTTCGACCAAACAAATTTAGGTAAATTTAGTTATGTAGTCATAACCTCATTAAAGGATGGTGCAGAGCAGAAATTAGATGCAAACCACCTATTACGTTGGCAAAACACCAGTGCCTTCTTTAATGGAGATGCCGTACAGATAGATTTATATGTTTCGCCACAGGAAGAAAATGTCTTTGTTAGATTAGACCATGTCATGATCGGTAGAGAAAAAACAGACTCCGAAAAAAGCGCAAATAAAAGCATCTGTGGCAGTAGTGATAACCGAAGCGCCTCTAATAATCCTGCAATTGGAAGAATTGCTCCTGTTGGTTGTACTGGCTGGATTACCAGTAATGGTTTACATGTCACAGCAGGCCATTGCTTCCCAGCTGCAAATAATGATGTCTTACAATTCAATGTCCCTCCATCATTAGCCAATGGTGTCATTCAACACCCTAATCCTATCGATCAATATGCCATAGACCCTATGTGTGTTGATTCTACTAATGGTGGAGTTGGTAATGATTGGGGCGTATTTTCTGTATCTGATAACCCCATATCAGGCCTACAACCTATTGATGCACAAGGAGCCAGTTTTACTGTTGTTCAAGATCTGGGCGCTAACCCATTGAGAATTACAGGTTATGGGGTGGATGGCCCTGCGCCAAACTTTGGTAACCCTCCTCCAAGAAATGTAGATAATCAAACTCAACAAACCCACACTGGTAATAATACAGGATCAACTGGGACAACCATGAGGTATTCGATTGATACTCAAGGTGGAAACTCAGGCAGCCCAATTATAAATAACTCACAGAACACCCTATCAGTTGGTGTACATACCCATGGTGGTTGTAGCGCAGGTGGTGGCAACAATAATGGCACCAGTGCTTTTAATGCCAATTTTTGGAATGCTTTAAACATGAGTTGTGATGCTGATTTATGGATTCGAGATACCACCAGTGATACTGGCCTTGAACCAGATCCAGCCACAGTAGGACAATCTATGTGGCAGAGCCCTGATATTTGGGTTAGAAACAGTCAAGATGGTGTTTATATTCATCAAAACCCAGAATTTGGACAAATAAACCATGTTTATACAAGGGTTAGAAATCGCAGTACTGAAAAAAATGCCAGTGGTGACCTTGAACTTTACTATGCTAATGCCAGTACAGGTTTAAGTTGGGATTCAGATTGGACTCATTTTGGAACCATGTCCATAACAAATTTATCTCCAAATACCATACAAGATATTTCATTACCTTGGTCACCTCCTGGAACAGGGCACTACTGTATCGTTTCCCGTTGGAACTCTCCCATTGAGCCAATGACATTCCCTGAAACAACCAGTATTAATAATAATACCAGAAATAATAACAACATCGCCTGGAGAAATACCACAGTTGTGGATTTAGAATCGATTAATGAACCAGAGGATTTTAATGTATTAGTTAGAAATACCAGTCGCCAGAAAGACAAAATCATGTTAACTTTTGTCATTCCAGAACGAGAGTCTGATGAAACGTTTTTAGATATTGGAACCATAGCTATCAAATTACCAAGAGGCATTAAAGCGGGACGATCTTCTGGAATTAGATGGATAGATGAAAACACGTTTGAAATTGTAGATATCCGAAAAGCAGCTCTTTATGATATCGAACTGGAAGGCAAAGAAGTTTTTAAATTGAATCTAACATTCAATTTAAGATCCAGACCTGAAAGAAGAAAACTATTTAATTTCAACATTCTACAATTTGACAGTAAAAACGAAAACGTTGGTGGTGAAAACTACGAAGTTCGTATAAATAGATAAGCTACTACAACACAGTTATATAATTCCAGAGCTTATTAAAAGCCCTGGAATTATAATTATAAAAAAAGTCACTAAAAACCTCAGCCCCTTAATATTCCAATTAACTTAGAGTTTACCTCGCTTCATTACAATAAGCTCAATTCATAATATTTCACCTCATATAATTATGCTTACATTTGAACGATAAGAAGTGTCTACTATTCTCAGGCAGTAGCAAATTTAGCCATTTTTTGATCCCTAAATAATAAAAATTCACCTAACTGTATTGAATAAAAAACTAAGAACATACCATGTCTGAAGGCTAAACGTGTAGAATATACGCTTTAAAGCTTGCCAGTTATTCCTTACAACAACATTGAGAGATATATGACATCTGATTCTTTTTTTAACTTACCTATTAAACCTGAGTTACTAAACAACCTGGAGTCATTGGGTTACATGCAAATGACACCTGTACAAGCTGAAGCATTACCAATGTCGTTATCGGGAAAAGATGTGGTGGTACAAGCAAAAACAGGCTCTGGTAAAACTGCTGTTTTTGGCTTAAGCCTACTGAATAATTTAACAGTTGAACATTTGAAAGTTCAAAGTTTGGTATTGTGCCCCACCAGAGAACTGGCTGATCAGGTGGCAACGGAAATCAGGCGTCTAGCACGAAGCATACCAAATGTTAAAATAGTCACCTTGTGTGGCGGTGTACCCACTAGAAATCAAATAAATTCCTTAACACATGGCGCGCACATTGTCATAGGAACACCAGGTCGTATTCAGGACCACCTAGACAAAGGGAGCTTGAGCCTCGAAAAGTTAAATCATTTTGTACTTGATGAAGCTGATCGTATGTTAGATATGGGCTTTCAAAAAGCGTTGGACGACATCATTGCCTTTGTCCCAAGCGACAGACAAACTTTATTATTCAGTGCCACTTACCCACCCACAATTGCCTCTATTGCTGACAGGGTTATGAAACAACCAGCCATGATTAAAGTAAAAGGCAGCAATCACGCAAATATCCAACAAAGTTTTTACCGTATTAATAACAATAAAGAAAGGCTACAAGGGATTCAGTCATTAATTCTTAAGCATCGACCCGTTTCTGCTTTGGTATTTTGTAACACCAAAGCAGATATTAAAGAGGTCGCACACTTTTTGCTAGACTGTGGTTTTAATGTGTTGGCTTTACATGGAGATTTAGAACAAAAAGACCGTGATCAAACATTGATTAGGTTTGCTAATAAAAGCGTGACTGTCATGGTCGCCACAGATGTAGCAGCCAGAGGATTAGATATCGATGCGCTAGACATGGTTATCAACTACCATGTGGCCAGTGATGTTGAGGTTCACCTTCACCGCATTGGCCGAACAGGCAGGGCCGGCAAGCTTGGCAGTGCCCATTCATTTTATGCAGAGAAAGAAAATTATAAAATGAAAAGATTGGCTGAATATCTCGATGTTAAAATTAATCCAGAACCATTACCTCAACTGATATCACAACAAACAACTTATAAACCACCTATGATGACTTTAAGAATTTCAGGTGGAAAAAAACAAAAACTCAGGGCCGGAGATATACTTGGAGCCTTAACAAGCAAAAGTGGTTCTAACCAGGGTGGTATTGAAGGTCATCAAGTAGGTAAAATCAATTTATTTGACCTTTGTGCCTATGTTGCAGTAAATCGAGAAGTTGTACAAGTAGCACTGAACACCTTAAAAAAGGGCAAAATGAAAGGTAAAAATTTCAAAGTATGGTTGTTAAAAGATTGAAGTATTAAAATAGCATCCAACTCTGTACATATTGTGCTGATTCAATACAGAACCTCCAGGAATGTAGGAGTGTTTGAGATGGTGATGACTTCCATGTTTTATTTTAGTGGTCATTAATTAGTCAATAGGATGAATCATGTTATTCATGAGGCATCGAATAAACAACCAAAAAAACAGGTATTTGTAAGATTTGGATTGATAAAATGGCTTTTCCTATTCTCTGTAGAATGGGCTTCACCGACCACAAACCTTTAACAAACCACTATTATTGACAAAACAATAACAATTCACATTAGAATTTATATTGGCATACCCAACAATCAAAGATGGCTAAAACTCATCCTGCAACTGGTATTGCAACAAACAAGGTATAATCCACCTATGATGACTTTAAGAGTTTCAGAGGTGAACTTGACAAACCAATAATATTAATATATTATTTTTCGTACTAAATAAGAGCAATATCATGCACTTCTCTGTTTTATCTGTCTTGCTGTTCCATTCATTTTGTCTTATCGCCATTGCAGCGCCTCATCATCCGATACAGAAAATTCAACATGAGCACAAATTACTGTCCATTATCTATGAGCCGAGCCAGGCTTTTACTCCAGCTGTGTTGTCTTCAGCACAAAAAAACAACCAACAATTCTTAATGGCTAAAGTGAATGGCAAGAACAAATATGACATCAGTCTCAACTTCTTTAACAATCAATGGCAAGGAATTCTCATTGATGATGGCAAAATCTACCAAATCATGCAAAATGAACAAGCCGAGCTAATCACACAATTGTTACAAATTGAGGAACAAAACACGCCCTTGGTTCAAGATGAAATCATAAAAAGACCCAACAACCAGCCACAGTTTTTAACCCACAACAGTTATACAAAGGCGCAACCAGAGAGAACCTTACGCACCGACATTGTTGTTGATCAACAGCACTTTGAATTGTATGGCCAAAACGTCAGCAGCGATCGATTGATGTCCATGATCAACAACGCGGCCTTGATTTACCAACAACAAACCAACTTGCAGATACTGGTCGAAAGCATAACTTACTATAATCAAGACAACGATCCATTTTCAAATAACACAAGCAAAAAGGACAGGCCTTTTGTAGGAAAAAACCTACAAAAACTTCAGCATTTTGCCATTATATTCTTTTCTTTGATTTGCTATGCTACACACTGACAAGGAGAAAATCATGACCAAAGCACGTAAATATCAATTATCAGTCAAAGACACACCCTATTATCACCTCATCTCTCGATGTGTACGCAGGGCTTTTCTCTGTGGTAAAAGTGGTAACCAATCCTTTGAGCACCGCAGACAGTGGATTGTTGATCGCATGAATTTTTTATCATCAATCTTTGCCATAGATATCTGTGCATATGCCATCATGAGCAATCACTACCACCTTGTGATCAAAGTCAACTCCACCTATAAATGGTCTGACAAACAGGTATTAAGTATGTGGTCAGCATTGTTTAAACTGCCGCTATTGTGTGAAAGTCATATAAAAGGTGAACAATTGAACAAAGTCCAGTTAAAAGTTGTTGATTTTCACATTGCCCAATATCGTAAACGCTTAATGGATATATCATGGTTCATGAAATGTTTGAATCAATACATAGCCATTAAAGCCAATAGAGAAGATAATGTAAAGGGTCACTTTTTTGAGTCTCGATTCAAATCTCAGGCCCTACTTGATGAAAGAGCTTTATTGACTTGCATGGCTTATGTTGACCTCAATCCCATTCGTGCAGCCATAGCACAAACACCAGAACAATCTGACTTTACTTCAATTCAGGATAGAATTAATAATAAAGATACCAATCTTTTGAGCTTTGATCATGATGGAATACCCTATAATCTCACTGATTATATTGCATTGGTTGATTACAATGGTCGTATCCAATTGGATAATAAAAGAGGATACATTCCTGATGATATTGAAAATGTCTTTTCGCGGTTAAAACTTAATCCTGACTTTTGGTTAGATGAACTTAAGCATTTTCGATCCAAGGGCAGAACAGCGGTTGGCACCATTGCTCAACTTAAATCATTTTGTCAAAGCATCAAATCCAAATTTATAGTTGGTTATGCCTTGAATCCTACAACGGAGTAAATACATTCAAGCAAAATCTATGGTTCAGTATCCGCCCTGATGGATAAGTGTGCCAAAATTTCATACCATTTATGATTTTTAGTTTATATTTCTATTTTTTTTCCTGCTATTTTAAATTCAGCCGCAGATTTTAAGCGCAATCATAATCCTGAAATTTAGAAAATCAATCAATTTTCACATATAAAAAAGTGCATGTCCTATTTTGCTTTTCTTGAAATTTAGAAAATCAGTCAATTTTCTTA
>CAYGTC010000015.1:6702-77617 GCA_964352735.1 uncultured Alcanivoracaceae bacterium
TGTAAAAAAGTTCATGTCCTAATCTGTTCTAAAAAGTGCATGTCCTTGACTACCTTTTTAGCACCTAAAATATAAAAACCTTTGAGAATTATCCCAAAGGTTTTTATAGACTTCGAATAATTAGAAGTGCCTGTCCTTGACTGGCTTTTGCCAAAATTTCATACCATTTATGATTTTTAGTTTATATTTCTATTTTTTTCCTGTTTTTTAAATTCAGCCGCAGATTTTAAGCACAATCTTAATCTTGAAATTTAGAAAATCAGTCAATTTTCTTATGTAAAAAAGTTCATGTCCTAATCTGTTCTAAAAAGTGCATGTCCTTGACTACCTATAAAACTTTGAGAATTATCCCAAAGGTTTTATAGACTTCGAATAGTTAGAAGTGCCTGTCATTGACTATTAGTTAGAAGTGCCTGTCCTTGACTGGCTTCTTGACTGGCTTCTCGAATTACTCGGAGAAGGTGCAGTTGGAGAGGTTTATCTCGTTGAACAACGAGATGAAATGGTTAGGCAGTTAGCATTGAAGCGTATTAAGAAAGGAATGGATTCTGACCTCATATTGTCTAGATTTGAATCAGAGCGTAAAGCATTAACATTGATGAATCATCACAATATAACCACCATATTTGACAGCGGTGTAGATGATTGCGGCAGAGCCTATTTTGTGATGGAGTATGTCGCTGGTGATCATATTACTGAATTTTGTGATGACAGAAAATTGACCATTACCGAACGGATTAAGTTATTTTTACAGGTGTGTGATGGTGTGTTGCATGCTCATCAAAAAGGTTTGATACATAGAGATATAAAATCCAAGAATATATTGGTAGACTCTCAAGCTGGACAAGCTGATGTGGTCAAGGTCATTGATTTTGGCGTGATTAAGTCCCTAACAACGAAACTCACTGATGGAACGCTGCATACTCAAATCGGCACATTTGTTGGCTCTATTGATTATGCAAGCCCAGAACAGATAATGGGTAAAAGTAATTCAATAGATATACGTTCAGATATTTATTCGCTTGGAGTAGTCCTATATGAACTGCTGGTTGGATTAAGGCCCTTTAATGATTATACTGCTGGGGATATTTCTACATTTCAGTATATGGATGAGGTCAAAAAACGAAGTATGCCAGACCCATCAATACTATTAAATCAACGTGGTACAAAAGATCTTATTGACATAACGGGTAAACGTTCAACTGATTTTAAAACCCTTCGAAAAAAACTGAGTGGAGAAATAATTTGGATAACTCAAAAATGCCTAGAACAAAAGCCTAACGAACGCTATCAAACTGTTAACGAGCTTAAGAAAGATTTATCAAGATGGTTAAATAATTTTCCTGTCGAGGCCAAAAATACAGGTTTTATTTATAAATTAAAAAAAGGGATCATCAGAAATAAAAATCAAGTAAGTGTACTCTTATCTCTTTTAATCTTGACAATCATTGTTTTTTTCCTAACTGATAGACTCTATCAAAATAATAAAGAAAACAATGAACATATTAAGATTGTAATAGAATCACAAATTGAACAATTCAATTCAATTAATCCAACAATTATTGGTATAAACTTATATAAAAAACTCAGTGCTTCAATGGATGAATATTTATCCAGTTCAAATTTAACCAAAGAACAGAAGAGATTTTTTAAGTTTCATGCAAAAAAACATCTTGATAATTTTGATTTTGCTAGCAACAGTATTGAAGAAATAGAACAACTATACTTTAAACCCATCATTGAAAAACTTGATAAAAATTATAAAGGTTTACCACTGTATCAGGCAGATATTTACGCTGCAATTTCTCAAATATATTTTAACTTTAGCAAATATAAAAGCTCATTAAAGTATGTTGATAAACCATGGCTCTCAAAAGTAAATATCTAAAAGAAAATGATACTCAAATTGCTGAATTATTACTATTAAGGAGTCAAATTTTTTTCTGGCTTTGGGATATTGTTGCGGCAGAGGCTGATATTTCTAGTGTTATCGATACTTATGAATATCATTATGGAAATTTAGATGCTAGAACCTTATCAGCAAAGGTATCTTTTGCTGAAATAATGATGTACATGAAACCTGATTATATTACTTTACCATACCTCAATAGCCTATATGATGATCATATGAATCATTATGGTTTTAAAAATTTACAAACCCAAACCGTAAATAGACATATTGGTTCGATATTACGAACAATTGGAAGGAATCATGAAGCAAACAAACACCTCAATGATGTGCTTACCATAAGGACAGAGCTTTTACCTGAGGGTGATGCAACACTGTATGATATAAAAAAAAAAGGATATATCTTTGAATAATTTAGCAATGGGAACAGAGGGATTAGGGCTAGATTTCCTCAAATCCTATATGGAGTACTACAAGTTTAAATATGGTGATATAAACTATTTAACATTAGAATCCTATTTTATACTCGGTGATGGTTACCATCTAGTTGGTGAGATCGAAACGGCTCTTTCTCTTTATCAAAAAGCTCATCAGGGTTTTGTAAAAACATTAGGCTCAAATGATGTTTCCTCATTGTATATGTCAACTAAAGTTGCCTATTTAAAAGCCGAATTGGGACTTGTTAATGAAACGATTAATTCACTCCAGAAGGATATCCCGTTATTGATCAAAAACCTTGGAGAAAATAACTATGAGGTTATATGCGCCAAGTTTTATCTTGCTACAGCCTATTATAAAATAGGCAATAAAGTTAAATCACAAAATCTTTTGGAAAAAGTCCTTGAATATTTTAATCATGATATTTATGACAATCATCAATTCAAAATCGAAGCCAATAATTTATATGTAAACATTAAAAATAAAAGCATATGAATCTGTGACGTCAATCGACTAGCCGACATTTTACCTGAAAAAAATACCTGCCTGCGCAGGTATGACTGACTAAATTTTATTTGTGTGTAGATCTATTAAGACAAACTTTCAATATAAGCACCCATGGTATGAAGTCCTTTGTCTTGTTTACTTAACCATTTGGCCACATTGATGGCGCCTTGAGCATAAATATTGGGTGTTTTGGATTCGTGTACAATGCTGAATTTTTCAGAATCATTATCAATATCTACGGTGTGGATTCCGGTGACTTCTCCCTCACGTTTACAGGAGATTGCAATGCCTTCCAAGTCATAGTTGGCGTCATCAATTTTTTTGACGATGCCATGGGGATCAATGCTTCTGGCCAATGTGATGGCCGTGCCTGATGGCATGTCTTGTTTGTGGATGTGGTGGGTCTCGGAAATGGCAACATCAGACGAATATAATCGCGAATAGTTCGACAACAGATGCTGAATCAAATTAATCGATATGGCGAAGTTGGAAGCCCACAGGATTGGGATATCCCGAGCGGCATGTTCAATGTCGACAAAGTGTTTTTTGCTCAAACCAGTTGTGCCGGTGACCAATGGTGTTTGTGTTTCAACACAATGGGCCAAGACTATTTCAAAGGCTTGTGGTGTGGAAAAGTCAATCCAGATGTCAGATTTTCGACATTGACCTGAAAATTTATCATGCAAAACTTTGCCTTGCATGCTTTTTTCTGAGACCAGGCCGCAATTCATTGTAACAGAGGCGTCATTGTCAATTAAATGAATCAGCCTCTGCCCTATTCGACCACTTGCACCGGCAATTCCTATGCTTAATTTCATTATGGCTTCAATCTATCCATGAAATCTTTGACGCTGTCAAACCAACCTTTTTCTTTGGGGTTGTGTTTGTTGCCGCCTTTTTTGATGGAATCTGATAATTGTTTGATTAATTTCTTTTGGAAATTGGTCAAATTCACAGGCGTTTCTACTTCGACTTTACACATGAGGTCGCCAGTTCTGTGTGATCGAACCGATTTCACGCCTTTGCCTCTGAGTTTAAAAACTCTGCCTGATTGTGTTTCTGCGGGGATTTTTAATTTAACTTCTCCATCCAGTGTGGGGATTTGGATTTCACCACCCAAAACAGCTGTTGCAAAATCAATCGGCATTTCACAAAACAACTCATCATTATCACGTTGAAAAATTTCATGTTGTAATACTTTCATATCAACATATAAATCACCAGAAACACCACCAGCAGGAGCCGCCTCGCCTTCTCCACTGAGTCTAATTCTGTCGCCATTATCAACGCCAGCAGGTACTTTTACGTTGAGGGTTTTGGTTTCTTTTATGCGGCCTTGACCATGGCAATGACCACAAGGGTTTTCAATGGTCTTTCCTTGTCCATGGCAGCTTGGACAGGCTTGTTGAACTGAAAAAATGCCTTGTTGCATTCTGACTTTTCCTGCACCATGACAGGTATTACAAGTGGTATTTTTACCATCTTTTGAGCCTGTGCCATCACAGATATTACAAGCGCTCATGGTTGGTATTTTGATTTCTTTTGAAATGCCTTTAACGGCTTCTTCAAGGGTGACTGTCACTTCAACTTGGATGTCACGACCGCGTTGTTGTTGACGGCGTCCACCACCGCCAAAGATATCGCCAAAAATGTCACCAAAAATATCACCGACATCTGCGCCGTGGAAACCGCCACCGCCGCCAGCACCTTGGACACCTTCAGGGCCAAATTGATCATAACGCGCTCTTTTATTGTCATCTCTGAGGACGTCATAGGCACGGTTGACTTCTTTGAACTTTTCCTGAGCGTCGGGTTCGGGATTCCGATCTGGATGGTATTTCATGGCCATGCGTTTAAAAGCTTTCTTTAATTCAGCTTTGCTTGCTGATTTAGAAACACCCAACACTTCATAATAATCTCTTTGTGACATCTAATAAACCCTTAACTTTTTATTGGAGGCCTTGCTCAAAACAGCACATGCCTCGGAAATAATACTGTAAAACATTGAGGCCATTGCCATGATATTATCATGCTCAATGACCAATCCTTTATAAACTCAAAAGCCCTTAACCAAATAATGAGTTAAGGGCTTAACTATCCTTTAAGGTAATTGCAGATCAATTACTTCTTGTCGTCAACCTCTTCAAACTCAGCATCAACAACGTCATCGTCATTAGCATCTACATCTTCTGCTGGCGCTTCACCTGCGGCACCGGCTTGTGCGGCGGCAGCTTGGGCTTTTTGCATAACAGGTGCTAAAGCCGTTTGTAAAGCTTCGCTGGCTTGATCAATGGCGTCCTTATCATCAGATTTCATCGCTTCTTCAACTGTGCCGATCGCAGTTTCGATGCTTGCTCTTTCACCATCATCAATCATTTCTTTGTTTTCTTCGATCAATGTTTTGGCAGAATGAACCATGGCATCTGCTGCGTTACGGGCTTTAACCAATTCCTGGAATTTTTTATCTTCTTCAGCATGCAATTCAGCATCTTTAACCATTTGCTCGACTTCTTCATCGGATAAACCAGAACCAGCTTTAATCTCGATGCGTTGTTCTTGACCAGTGGCTTTATCCTTAGCTGATACATTTAAGATACCATTAGAATCAATATCAAACTCTACTTCAATTTGTGGCATACCACGTGGCGCAGCATTGATGCCTGTCAAATCAAAACGACCCAGTGATTTATTGGCCGAAGCCACTTCACGCTCACCTTGTAATACATGAACGGTTACTGCTGCTTGATTGTCTTCAGCAGTAGAAAAAACTTGTGAAGCTTTGGTTGGGATAGTGGTGTTCTTATCGATCAATTTAGTCATCACACCACCCATGGTTTCAATACCCAAAGATAATGGTGTCACATCTAACAATAATACATCCTTAACATCTCCCGCCAAAACACCACCTTGAATCGCAGCACCCATGGCAACTGCTTCATCAGGGTTAACGTCTTTACGTGGTGGCTTACCGAAATAATCAGCCACAACGGATTGTACTTTAGGCATACGTGTTTGACCACCAACTAAAATCACATCATCAACTTCTGACAAACTCAAACCTGAGTCTTTTAATGCCATTTTGCATGGGGCAATGGTGCGTTCAATCAAATCAGCAACCAAGGCTTCCAATTTAGAACGGGTGATCTTCATGATCAAGTGTTTTGGACCTGAGGCATCTGCTGTTACATACGGCAAGTTGATTTCCGTTTGCTCAGAAGATGACAATTCAATCTTAGCGTTTTCAGCGGCTTCTTTTAAACGTTGTAAAGCCATTGGATCATTTTTCAGATCAACACCTTGATCTTTCTTAAATTCATCAACAATGTAATCTATGATGCGCGCATCAAAATCTTCACCACCTAAGAAAGTATCACCATTGGTGGCCAATACTTCAAATTGTTGCTCACCGTCAATGTCAGCAATTTCAATGATTGACACATCAAATGTACCACCACCTAGATCATAAACAGCCACAGTTCTGTCGCCTTTTTTCTTGTCCATGCCATAAGCCAATGCTGCTGCAGTCGGCTCATTGATGATGCGTTTGACTTCTAATCCTGCAATCTTACCAGCATCTTTAGTCGCTTGACGTTGTGAGTCATTGAAGTAAGCTGGTACAGTAATTACTGCTGCAGAAACACTTTCACCCAAGTAATCTTCTGCGGTTTTCTTCATTTTCATCAAGATGCGTGCTGAAACTTCTTGAGGCGCTAGTTTTTTACCTTTGACTTCAACCCAAGCATCACCGTTATCAGCACCAATGATTTTATAAGGAACCAAATCCTTATCTTTGGTCACAACTTTTTCGTTGAATTTACGACCAATCAATCTTTTGATAGCAAACAAAGTATTTTCAGCATTGGTTACAGCTTGACGTTTCGCTGATTTACCTACCAAAATTTCATTGTCATCAGCATAAGCCACAATTGAGGGCGTTGTTCTATCGCCTTCTGAATTTTCTATTACTTTAACATCATCGCCTTCCATTACTGCAACGCAAGAGTTTGTTGTTCCTAAATCTATTCCTATAATCTTTGCCATTTCTTATCGACCTCTAAATATTTTTAAATTGGTTTAAACAAGTCACTAGATTTTGTTCAGTGCTTATTTTTAAATTTGATTCTAATGTATGGTTAATATTTTATTTTTCAAGAGCCTTAGTTGTGGTCTCTTAGGTTATTTCTGCGCTTATTTACTGACTACAACCATCGCAGGTCTGATCAAACGGCCATTTAAAACATAACCTTTCTGATATACATCAACTATGGTATTGGGCTCTAACTCAGGGTTAGGTACTTGTGTCATCGCTTCATGAAACTCTGGGTTGAATTTTTCACCTTCTGGATTCAAAATTTCCATACCATTTTCAGTCAACACCTTTAAGAAAACTTTCTGCGTCATTTCAGTGCCCTCAATCATTTGTTGTGCAGTGACTTCACAGTTTTCACTTTTACTGACTTCCAAAGCTTTATCCATGCTATCTGCTACAGGTATTAATGCCTTGGAAAATTTATCCAAAGAATATTTGCGCAAGTTGTCTAATTCTCGTGCATTGCGCTTTTTCATGTTGTCCATTTCTGCGCGCAAACGCATGATTTCTTCAGTAAGTTTTTTTACTTCTTTAGAGTCATCACTGCCAGACTCCTCCACGTCTTGCTCAACATCATCCACAGCTTCTTCTATTGCTTCATCGCTTTGTTCTAGCGCATCTTCTTCAACAGTATCATCAACGGCTTTTTCAACAACTTCCTCAACAACAACTTCCTTTTCTACTTCTTTTTTTTCTGTTTCATCATTCATCTTGGTAATTCTCAACAATATAGATACAATAACAGCCCGTTATATAGTGTTACCCTGAAATTTTTCAATGTTGAAATCGCTTTTTATTAAAAATTACGTCTTAATTGAGCAATTGGATTTAGACTTCGCCGAAGGTTTCCACGTTTTTACTGGTGAAACTGGCGCTGGTAAATCCATCATTGTCGGTGCTTTATCACTCATTTTGGGTAATAGAGCGGATTATTCAGTGATCAGAAATACCGAAAAAAAATGTGAGATCAGTGCTCTATTTGATATCAGTAAAAATCAAGCTGCTCAGCAATGGCTTGTTGAACAAGACATTGATCATAATGATGAAATTGAATGCCGCCGAGTCATCAGTGCCGATGGACGTTCTAAATCTTGGTTAAATGCCAGACCTTGTAATAATGCCAGTATGAAACACATCGGTAGTCTATTGGTTCAAATACACGGCCAACACGACCAGATCAAGTTACACAATAGCAAATACCAATTGTCAATCATAGATGATGCAGGGCAATATGGTGACTTGCACAATAAAGTTTCACAACTGGCACATGAATGGCAACAGGTCAACAAAGACCTCAAAAACATTGAATTGGCAGGCGCTTTGAATGAATCCGACAGCCAACTATTGCGCTATCAGTTAGATGAATTACAACAATTGAATTTAATTGAAAACGAACTGGATGAGTTACACGCTCAACAAAAAGCCTTAACAGGTGCAGTTGGCACATTAAAAAACATTGAGCATTCCATTACCCTATTAAATGGCGATCATAACAACAGTAATCTATCCCAAAACATCGCTGAAATCATCAGTTCACTATCTGAGATTGATAGCATCGACCTGGATGAAATTCTCAATATGTTAGAAGAGGTCAGTATTAACCTCAACGAAATTGAATCTCAATTACAAACCACTCATGAACACATTGAAGTCAACCCAGAAAAACTGCATACAGTCGAAAATCGCCTTGAAAGTATTTATCAAATGGCCAGAAAACACCAAGTCAATGCTGAAACGCTTTACCAACACCAACAAGAACTGGCAAGCAAATTAGAATTGAATGATGCTCAAAAGTCACAAAGACAACGACTCATCAAACAACAACAACAGTTGATTGCACAATACCACAAACAATCTCAATTGCTTTTCAAAGCACGTAAAAAAACCGCTGGAATTTTTCAAAAACAAGTGACGGATATCATCCAACAAATGGGATTGGGAAAAGCTGAGTTTATGGCAGAGATTACTCATGATGATGAACTGACAATACACCCAAATGGGCAAGACATTTGTCACTTTACCGTAAGAATGAATGTTGGGCAAAGTGCACAAAAAATGTCATCCACTGCATCTGGCGGAGAGCTCTCACGGATAGCTTTGGCCATTGAAATATGTAAAAAACACGATTTGCAATCAACAAGCTTCGTTTTTGATGAAGTAGATTCGGGCATTGGTGGTGCTGTGGCTGAAACAGTCGGTAAGTTGATGAGAACACTCAGCAAAAATCAGCAAGTATTTGCTGTCACACATTTACCTCATGTGGCTGGTTTAGCCCATCAACATTACCAAGTCAGTAAAACAGAAGTTAAAAACAGCACAGAATCTCAGGTTATACTATTGGATGAGCAAGAGAGAATACATGAGTTGGCCCGCATGCTTGGGGGTTCTCAAATTACTCAAGCCACTTTGGAACAAGCGCAGTCATTTATCAGCGCTTCAAACAATTAAAGGGTAAATCATCCACCCGTGCGGGTGCGTTGAGTCCTTTCTATTTGTCTTTGTTGACGAATCTCACGATCACTGATGAGGTTTTCATAAGCAATAATGCGTGCTTCTATTCTGGCTCTTTGGTAATAATCCAAATCCTCTTTAAGGATGTTTTTTAATATTCTCACCGCACTGTAATTGTTATTGATATGGTGTTCTCTGGTTGCCAATGCTTCGTTGGCTTCTATGCTTCTGCCCAAGTTTTGGTTGGTGACAGCCAATATACGGTAATAATTGGGCTTATCGGGATAGAGTTGTACCAGTTTACGTGCCAAATCACGTGCCAACTTATTATCTTTATAATCTTTTGTTCTGATCAACATTCGGATATAGGGCTCTATAACAATTGGGCTGTCCGGATAAAAGCTGTACAGTTTGCTAAATTCTTCACTGCCTTTATTTAGGCTAATACCTGCAATGATATTGGCCTTGAGTACATTCACCATCAAAGCAACTTCATCGATGATTTCAATGGTATTGACCACCTTTAATGCTTGATTGAATTTTCCTGCGTAATATAAAGATAAAGCGTAACCATAAGTTTCTGCATCTGTGATTTCATCACGCAGTTTGTCATTGAATAATTTTTTATAGTATCTCACATTATCCAATTGTAAGTCCTTGGTTAACACGCGAACGCGTTCTTTAACATATGGATACAGTGCTGATTCAGTATGACTTTCTGAATTCATCGTTTGTGCTCGGTTTTTTGCCTCGGTCACACGATTAATCGATAAAGGGTGGGTGCGCATGTACTCAGTCGGTTGAAAACGCTGATCAAGGGGTTTTTCCCGCATCAATTTTTCAAAAAAGCCAGACATACCCAATGGGTTGAATCCAGCTGTGTTCAATGTTTCAATACCTACTCTATCCGCTTCATATTCATTGGCTCTTGTATAATTAATCAACGATTGTTGTTGTAGTGAAGTTACTGCCGTGGCGATCGCGATTGGTGCATCACCTGAACTGCTACCGCGGGCCGCGGCAGCAGCACCAAGTAAACCAATGATCATTGGTATTGTATTTTTCTTAGAATTTGCATAAGATCGTGAAATGTGTCTTTGAGTAGCATGGGCAATTTCGTGAGCCATCACTCCTGCTAACTCACTCTCAGTTTCTGAACGCAGAAGTAGGCCACTGTAAATAACGATCAACCCGCCTGGATAGGCTGAAGCGTTGATGACATTTTGGTTGACTAAGAAAAAATCAAACGGAGATTCTGGATTTTCTGAATGAGCAGCAAGCCGATAACCAAGTTGTTCAATGTAATCAGCAATGATGGGGTCTAACATGACCAGGTCGTATTGATAAATCTGATTGACGATGGTTTGCCGTATCTCTGCTTCTTGAATTTTAGACAGCACTACGTCTGAAGGTGAACCAAGATCGGGCAAATTAAAATCTTTGGCATAAAGATCGCTTGCAAAAAACCAGAGTATGGCTAAAATTATCAATCTATTTATTAAATTCATTTTTGAGGCCTTTGGATAACTTGACAGCAAAAGAACAGTGATATTTTCGAAACTGAAAAAAATAGTGCACAGGATAATGGCTCAATAGCCAAATCATTGGCACAAATGCTGGTTTTAATCATTATTCGCTCATCACTATGTGGTTATGTAAAAGTTTCTTCATCATAAATGATACCATTCTATCTATAGGACAGGCAAAGTTGTGTTAAATTGCAGAAAAACCCATGAAATATTCAATTTTTATTCATCCAAACACTGAAAAATCATCTGCAGCCTCGCATGCCATCAATTTCATCAATGCACTTTTACGCAAAAAACACCAAATTACAGGTGTATTTTTTTATGGCCATGCCGTTAATTGTGCTTTTAATTTTGATCTAGCATGGCAAAACATCTTTGAACAAAACATAAAAATTTCTGCTTGTTCGACCATTGCGGAAAATTATTTAGAAAATGGTCAGACTGTCATGAGTTATGTTAAACTCAATGGACTTGGACAATGGATGGATGATCAACTGACAGCAGATAAAAGGATAGAGTTTGTATGAATGCTGTGGCCTTAATTTCCCAAAACCCGAGTGATCAACAACAAAGCGCATGGCAGTATGATAAGGTGATGGCGGCGATTGCTTTTGATATAGATTTGATTGTGGTTTTTATCGAAGAAGGGCTTAAGCAAATACAAAATAACAAAGCATGGAAAAGTCTCGATTTATATGGGGTAGAGCAGGTTTTTTATGTCTCAGAAACACCCTTGGATCATTCATTATTGTTATTTAAAGTTGAACAAATCAATTCAGCGCAATTGAGTGACTTGATTGCCAATACAGAGATGGTGCTATGAATCATAACACTTTACATTTGTGTCATCTGGATGAGGTCAAATGCATCAAAACATACTGTAAATTGATTAAGAAAGATGATGCTGTTATTTTCTATACAAACCATCTAACATATCAACAAAAAAATAAAATTGAAATGCAATTTAAAGGACATGCTCACTATTTCATATGTGATAACGACAATAGACTGTCTACCATTACTTATGATAACTGGGTTGATTTGGTGGATCAATATGCAAAAACGTTCAGTTGGAAATAATCATGAGCCAAGATACTTTAAAAAAAATCAGTCTAGACGACCATGGTCATTTATGTCATTATACAGACTGGGACACATCAATAGCAGAAGCGCTGGCAACACAAGACGGGCTTGATTTAACTGATGAACATTGGCAGATAATAAATGTGGTACGTGATATCTACCTGCAAACAGAAACTACACCACCCATGCGTTTGTTAATTAAAGCCATCAAAAAACAATTGGGCGAACAGTTAGCAAACTCCAGGCATCTTTATCGGTTATTCCCCGACGGTCCAGTGCGTTTGGCCAGCAAATATGCAGGGTTACCCAAACCCAAACATTGTATGTGAGGTGTATTGATTGTCCATCAACATTTATATATTAGCCCTTTCTTGTTACCACTGAGTCCAGTCTATACTTGTGCTGGGTTAATAATAGAGTTGCTGTTGTGATTTTTGATTACTAGCATTTTCAATTCTTCAAATGGAATGGCTTTACTGAAGATAAATCCTTGAAAAGTCTCGCAGCCCAAACTTTGCAAGAACTCCAATTGTTCAGATGTTTCAACACCTTCAACCACAATATTTAAATTTAATTTCTTAATCATGAGAACAATGGCTTCAATTAATGTTTCAGAATTCTCATTATTGCCAATTTTATTCACAAATGATTTATCCAGTTTGACTATATCGATTGGCATCCGTGTCAAGTATTTCAATGAGGAATAACCCGTACCAAAATCATCAATAGCGATATGAAAGCCCATCGCTTTCAATTCATTTAATTTTGGCAAAACATCTTCAAGTTGACCAACTCCAATTGATTCAGTCAGCTCTAAAATAATCATGTTTGGATCTATATCATATTTTTTACTTGCCGAACTTAACAGTTCTATAATTTTGGTGTTACTGAATTGAAATAAACTGATATTGATGGAGATTGGCAAAAGTGTCATTTCATCGTGGGGCCATTGACTGATTTGTTCAAATATATTGTCGATTATCCACTCACTGAGTTCAATGATAAAACCCGTTTCCTCAGCCATGTCAATAAATGAACCCGGATAAACCAAACCTACCTTTGGATGATTCCAACGCAATAGTGCTTCTAACTTAACAATGTTTTTATTCACATCAAACATCGGCTGGTAATACATTTCAAACTCTTGATTGAGCAATGCAGTTTTGAGCGACTTTTCTACCCGTAAACGTTTATTGGCCAGCTCTTGCATTTCTGGTTTGAAAAACTTGATCGCACTGTTACCCTCAGTTTTCGAGGTATACATGGCAATATCAGCTTGTTGAATGATTTCTTCTGGTTTGTCTGAATCGTGAGGAAAAATACTGATGCCGACACTAAAAGAAGTATAAAAACTGTGCCCATCAATATTAAAAGGGTCCATGGTAAACTTTTGAATATTGCGCGCTATGGTATTGGCATCTTGTTGGGCCTCCTCTAGAGATTGATGAGGTTTATTCAATAAGACCACAAATTCATCCCCTCCAAATCGTGAAGGTATCACCTCTGCATTGGCCATTTTTTCTAAACGATGACCAATCTTTTTCAGCAATTGATCTCCAAAATAATGCCCCATTGAATCATTCAATACTTTAAATCTATTCAAGTCTAAAAATAAAACCGCACCATAAGCATTCGATTTTATGGCTTTTTTTATAGCACTGGATAAGTACTCCATAAATAGCACTCGATTCGGCAATTGTGTCATTTCGTCATAATAGGCCAATTGTGATATCTTTATGGCATTTTCTTGATCTTTGGTTACATCAATTTTCATACCAAAGACCTCAATATTTCCATCAACACGATTGGTTGAAATAAAATCCTTGAACCAAATGATATCACCATTTTTACAATTCAAACGATACTTCAAAACAAATCGATTACCAGACTTAACCCCTTCAATATATTGCGACAAGATCAAACTCTTATCATCTGGGTGAACAATTTTATTCCAAATCGTATCTAAATCAATCACATCAGTTTTATCATATCCCAAAAGATTAACCAATTCGTCACTCATATAGGTCAACTTTTTATCTCCTCTGGTGTGTTTCCAAAAGATGACCGGTTGTACCTCTATCAATCTTTTATAGCGCCTTTCTCGATCAATCAATATTTTATTAAGAGTTTGAATTTCTTTGGTTCTTTCTTTAACTTTATAATTGATTAATATATTGCGACCTGTAATCACCAAAAGCCCAGCACTCAACAGTGCTGAAAATAAGAAACCTGCAGATAACAACCACCAAGTTAGCTTGATCCCATTAGCCATGTAATAACCTGATGTCGCATAAGCTTCAATTTCCCAAAGATGCTCAGATATATCACAAAGTCTGCTTGCTTTAGCTACATCAGAGAGTTTAATCAATCGTTGCGCATCAAAGATGGTTACTTTGCCACTTTTCTCATGAGAATAAATAATAAAATGAATGTCCTTTAATTGCTCATCCTTAATCACTTCATGAGAATCTTCTGAAAACAATTTATTCATTTTAGCGACCAATTCCTTCTGGGGCGTTCTGTGTAAATGTGACAGGTCATCCGAGAGCTTAGTCATCATGATATCAACCAATTGTGCTGCATGTTTATCCAGTGATTCAATCACTTTCTTTTTTTCTAGATCTTTCAGGTTGAACGCAACTATAAACAATAAACTTAATGTGATGCTCACTGGAACAAAGGTTTTCCATAGCCTAGGCTTCCAGATTTCCCTTGGCTTTTTGAAAAACAAAAACATGATTGGCAAGATAATCACTATCCCTACCGCATCACCAAACCACCAGGCTAGCGTGTTACTGATTATCGCATCCTTATTTATCAATCCACTATAATAAAGGATAAAAGTTGAAAACGAAGATGAAAATAAGGCCGGTATAATGCCTGCAAAAACAAACAATTTGGCCACAGAAGTTGAGGTCAGATAACGATTGGAGTGTCCTAAATGTGTTTTGACCAAATAAGCACTGATCAGGCTTCTTAAGATAGCAACAGCCAATAAAAACAAGTAGGCAACTAAATATTTGGGCCCATTAGGTAGGTCGTCGAATCGGTAAAGGTTGATGTTGACAAAAACTTCACCAATAATGATGGCAGGAATAAAGCGATAACCACATAAGATTAATACCGCAGCACCAATGCCAGCTGCTGGCCAAATTGGCGCAGCAAAAGTTGATGGAATGATTAAAGAAGAGGCAGCAATACTTAAGACGTAGAATATTACCACAATTAACAAGGTGTGGAAAAAATAACGTATTATATGACTATTACTCAAGCGATATGGTATTCCATTGATTGATGTCGTATTGTTTAATAACTTGTTGCTTACCTTTATAATCTATCACGATTCTTACCAGTTTGTCATTACCTAATCCTATAATTTGCCCTGATTGCACCTGTGCCAGATAGCTTTTGGTAGGAGAGTAATTAAAAAACTGGCTTTTTTTGTCAGTTTCAACGGTAATATTTGCGCCAAATACACTAGAATTGTCCTTCATGCGCAACCTGACACCAATCCAATTCGCTGTGGCAGTTTGATTAATAAATAGTTGTGCTTTTCTGCCAACTTGTGTAATGACGACATCAGAGTCTCCATCATTGTCAATGTCTGCATAAGCCGCAGCACGGCCAACCATATCAAAGTTGGTTAAATCTGTATCTGTTGCAATGGATACATAAGTTCTTTCGCAATCGTTGCCACAATTCCAAAATAATTGACTTTTTTGTGCATAATGTTGTGCCGACTGGACCTTATTGATGTCATTTTCTACATGACCATTGGTTTGAAAGAAATCTTGCCTACCATCCAAATCATAATCAAAAAAGAACAAACCAAAACTCAAAGCCAAACGGCTTTTTGGCCCGACACCCGTGATCACAGATTCATCGGTAAAAAAACCCATACTGGCTCTGTTGACATAAAAAGACGTCATTTCATTGGCAAAATTGCCAATGGTAACAGCCATGTCCTGATCATTCTTATAGTGAGTGACATCAACCCCCATGGCACCAGTGGCTTTACCTGCAGCATTATAGGCCAGGCCTATTTCAGCTCCCTGCTCTTTAAAAGTTTTATCTTTTTGGTTGATGAATACAAAGTTCCTTGTTGTATCATTGGCAACAATGACATCCTCCCAGCCGTCACGATTGATATCTGAAAACGCCAAAGCAAGAGATTTTCCTTCAAGATCATTTGTTGCTGTACTAGCAATGACCATGCCAGCTGACTCGGTCACGTTACTGAATTTATTGTTTGCCGTATGCCATTCATTTTCAAACAGACAATTGTGCGTGCCTGGGAAATTACCTGGAGGCCCATAGGCACGCCCAATCCCATCAATTTTATAATTGGCAGCCAAATCTAGTGACTTTGACCATTGCACATAATTCAAAACCATTAAGTCCAAATCACCATCATTATCGTAGTCAAAGAAACCACTGCTGCTGCTCCATCCATTTTCAGTACAATCCAGTTGCACATCACTCTTAATGAATTTTTTGCCTTGTTGATTGATATATAAACGGTTGGTTCCTACAGCTGCAAAGAATACGTCATCAAAACCGTCATTGTTCACATCACCAATTGCCAAACCCGTGCCATAGAATTGATCGTCAAGACCCATTTGTTCAGTCACATCAGTGAAATAACCTTGACCATCGTTGGCATAAATTTTTTGTGTTGGTGCTGGCACTATTTTTTCATCCCATGACCAATAATTGCCATTGGCAAAAATAATATCTTGGTCTCCATCGTTATCAAAATCAATGAATGCAACACCAGAGCCCATCGTTTCTGGCAACATTCTTTCACCAGTAGCCCCATTTTCATGAATAAAATCGATACCACGTTGTTGCGATTGTTCAACAAAAACCGTTTGCGGCGGATCAACGATTTTTTTCAATTGCGCTGGTGCCTGAAAATTCGACTCTTCAACCATGACTGGCGGTTTGCTGCGGTTGATAAAATAGTAAACAGTTGTCGCCAGTGCTGATAAAATGAAAATAACCAATAGTGACTTTTTAAAGAAATCAGCAATGACCTTATCATTACCTTGAGATGCTTTTGACATGGTTTTACTCTGTTCTTATGTTGTTTTTTTGAATAAATTCATCGACTGTCATATATGTTGCAGGTTCATTGAGTGGATAGATAGCAATGGCTTCAGCTGCATTATCAACCGCTGTGCTTTTCGCCCTCGCTTTAGCGATTACTGTATCATGAACATTATCGTCAGCTTTGTATTTTTGATGCAAACTTTTATGAATTGATGCTTTTTTCAATGCTTCATCGCCACCAATTGCGCTGTATAGTTGAAAAAGCCCAAAATGAGCGTCTGCCCATTCAGGATTAAGAGACAACACTTCTGAAAAAAGTTTTAATGCCCAATCTTGATGATACGTTTGCTCTTTATCACTCAACATTTTGCTGCGTTGAAATACTGTTTGTGCAAACAATGTTACAAATCGATAATCTTTTGAAAAATCAAAGCCACTTAATTGTGCCTGCTCAAATGCTGACTCATATACCCGATGAAAATTATCAATGGCCTTTTCAATAAAACCATTCTGTAAATCAATAACACCTGCATAGTAAGCCAACTGCCAAGTATATCTAAACTGAGGATTATTTGCTGCTTGTTTCAACGTTTCTTCAGCTTGACCAATTTGTCCTTGCTGTAAATACGTTCTGGTCAGGTTTATCCACCCCTCGGCCCTGCCCAATTCAGCCACTTTTGCAAAGGCTTGTTCAGCTTGTCTGTAAGCACTTGAACGCAACAAAGCAATACCATAATCATTCCATCTCATCCAACGACTGACCACAGGCACTTGGCTGGCTGCATTCGCAATAACGGTAATATTCTTTTTATCTTCAGCCAGTTGAACAATCGGCAAATTATTGAACTTATTCGGTTCACCAGTAAAATATCGATAATAAATGCTATCAAATTTTCGATAATGTACTTGTGCTTCAATCGTAATATCTCCAGTCAATTCTTCAGGTATATTCAAAGTATGATGTACCACTGCTGCTGCACCGGGAGGAATATTATGGTTATACAATGCGGTAAAAATATCCTCTACATTACGCCTGTCAATGCGCTCACCATTTTTATCAACAACATATGCATTGATGAAATAAGACCAATCATCTACTTTTCCTTGTGAATCGATCCCACCATTGTGGGCTATCAATTCACCATCATGATAAACATTGAGGCTCACCCACACTTGGTTAGAATCCGCAGTCCCTTGTGTGAATGCATGTCCTAAGGTCTTGGTTCGGATAACCGATTCAACCAAGTAACGCCGGCCGGGGACTAATTCAACATGCCCATCATTCAACGGCGCAGTCAGTTGTCCATTTAACTCACCCTCTTCTCGTATGCCAAAGATGTCAATTGACAGGGCTCCTTTGAGCATATTATTATTTGGATCTGATTGTAAGCCATTCAAAAATTTGACCCCCGAATTAGCTGATTCAAAATAATGACTGTGCACTTGTGCAACGCCGTTAATTGAATCAGTGATGGCACCAAAATCATCGGAGGCTTGCAAAGGCATATGGCAGTCAGCACAATTTTCTTTGGCTTTTTCAGGATAATAAAAACTGGTCACAGCATGACCAGAAACACCAGAGAGAAAAAATGAATCATAATGATTTTGCCCACGTAACCATTTGTAATGGTTGAGGCTTTCAGGGATGGAAACTTTATGGCAAGTACTACAAAACTCGGCCGTTTTATGCAAAGGTTTCAAATAAGACGATTTATGAAAATCCGGTTTTGCTTTGACTAAAGTTTCATTGACCCACTGTAAAAAGGGCAGTTGCGATGAAGTAAAAGGGTATTGCTCAGGAATGGTTAAAGTATAAGCCCCATTGCCTTTGATGGAATTCACATCTGAAATGGCATGACATGCGGTACAGGTGATACCAGCCTGACCAATGTCTGTACCACTAAAATCAATTTTTTTATCAAATTCTCCACTGAACATAATCACTGGATCATGACAAGCTGCACAAAAACGGGCGGCTTGGTGATTACCATCTCTCTCATTCAAGACATCACGTGTATTATTGACTGCAAAAGCATAAGACTGGTTATTGAAACTAGAGACTTTATGAACACTGTTCATCCAACCATGGTGGATATCCTGATGACAACCCTTACAATAGTCATTGTTATCCAAATCTCTAGGGAGGATATATTCGTTGGTACTGGTTTGAGCCAATGATGGGGAGAAGAGCGGATTCATTTCATCATATTTGATTGTTTTTGGCCAAAATGTATCATACTGCAACCACGCCATAATGCCTACAGTGATAACGGTAAGCAATACTGTCAATTGAGCGGGGCTCCATGACAATTTAAAACCTGCAAGTCTGTGCATTATAAACAACCATATAGCCATCAAAGGTAAAATGACATGAACCCAATAGATGATCTGCCTTACTTGTGAATTTTTTATTTCAAGTAACGGCATACCACGCGTCAATACCAATCCTGAGATCAATAATAACAACGATGCAACAAACAAGGCATAACCAGCCTTTATTGCTCTTTTATTGCGACGATGCTTGGTATTACCAATGTGAACCCATCCATAAATGATCACTGGAATGATCAACAACAAACCCAATACCAAGTGGCTCAAAAACATATAAAGATAAACTTGATCTTGTAAAATTTTATCATGTAACCATTCAAAAAATGTAATGGTTGATAAATACAATGAATTGATTATCAACAAAGCAAACAGCACAAAAATAAAACCTAAGAGAACCTTTAATTTCGGACCAACTGCCAACCGTGCTTTTCTTTTATTACTGTTTTTGCTGGCAACACTCATGGTTATCGCCCTGCCTGAAACCGCGTATTGTATTGATTATTTAATGTTTTCGCTGCCTCTGACAATGCTCCATCAGCAGGTATAGGAGCCAAAGTTTCCCCATCCTTTGTTAATATGTCCATGTCTTTAGCCCAACCTTTAAATTGTAATATAAAGTATCTTTTATGATCAGCTGGGATTGTTGGCAGAGTATCATGGTATGAGAGCTCAATGGCTTCTCCAGCACCAATGATTGCAAGTGCATTGTCCTGATCACGTACCAAAGGTGTTATGTCTCCTAATCTGCTGTATGCACCTTCCATATAACGCGTGTCCCAAAACGGCTGAACATCTCCAAATTCATATTCAGGTACTCTTTGCCTGTTATCATTGCGTTTTGGAAAACCCAGTTGATACAAATTGGCTTTATGTAAAGTCAGGTTGTATTCATTCACTGTTGGAGCTTGAACCGCGGCAAACAATGCCAATTGATCAAAGTAAACTTCCATATTGGTGAGTATTCGCAGTGATCTGGTTTTTTCAGGTATGAATAGTGGAACACTGGCAGATCGAGGCATGCCAGCGGGGTAACCAAATTCATTTAATAAAGTTTTCCATTCACCATCATGCAAATATTGAATGGTCGGTGCTTGCGCTTTCAGGCCCGCTTGCCAAGCAGCAAACATGGTTTGTGAATAACCATATTCTACCCAACCATTCATGATCAAGTGATAATCACCTGCTAAATCATCAGCAAAATCCATGGTAATCTGTTGAGGTTCAACCAGACCTAAAAATCGATGATCCTTATTATCAATATTGATTGCTTTTTTGTCTGTGTGACGCACTGAATCGGTTACATCTTTATTAAATTTATTCCACACATGACTGGGTTCAATGAGTTCACGGTAATACAATAGATCACCTGTTACAACGGGGTCAGATATTTGCATTCTTTCATCTAAAACGACCGACCATTGTTGTGGTACATCTACAACTTTTATGTTCAATGTATCCAAATAAGCAGATTCTTCCATTGGTTCTGTGAATTGAATTTTATACAGCCCTTCATAACTACTCATTTGTTGTGCTGAAACCACATAATTTTCCCATGGCCTGGGCTCTCCATACTCTTCACGTCCTACAGCAAATCCAATACCACCAACACCCAAAACATCACTGACAAATTCGTACTGTCCATTATTCCATGCAAATATGACTGGGCAACTGGATAACTGCCTTTGTGTTTCAGTAATTTTATGGTACTTTGAGGCTTTCAACCCTATTTCTGTTTGATAAACACCATCTGACCAGTTAATGCCTATAAAATCAATATTTTGCTTGTTTCCAGCGGCCATGCTCGTGGCCTGATAATCTTGATCAAGCCCTGTTAAATTATGAAAACTGTTTGCCACCGAATAGAACTCTCCATTATAAACCACCATGTTTGTTCCAATACCCGAGTGGTTAGACCTCACCGAATTGGCATCATCTTCTTTTCCTGACAAATTAAATAAAATAAAAGGCAAACGATTGCTACTGGCTGAAACAATAGATATTTGATCGTTACTTGCCAACAATAATTCTGGTCCATTTTCTGTATTCAATACTTTGATTTGTTCAACATTGCTGACCAATATTTGTTCAATTGTTTGGCCATTGGTATCAGTGACTTTGATGCCTTGTTTGTCCACAAACAAATATTCACTCTTTGCATCGCCATCAACGTCCATCAGTAACATCAAGTCAGCGATAATGTTCGTTTTTGAGGACAGTCTCATGTATTCTTTTTTTACCACATCAAACTCATATTGATTCAATTCACCATTTACAAACAACACGTTAATTTCCGGTATGCCATTCATATTGTTATCAGCCAAACTGAATGATTGTGGTTCATGATCAAAGACATCTTCAAAAGCTTCATATCGCCACATTCTGTCATTCAATAATGTAGTCATGGAGTTTTTTGACTGTAAGATAATGTCTGCATCCCTGTCTTTGTCCACATCTTCAATAAAAATATGGGTATGGTCTTTTGTTCGTGGTAACTCAACCTGACTGGATAAAGCCGTAAATGTGTTATTGAGATTATTGTTCCATATTTCAAATACGCCTTGTTGTGATAATAATAATAAATCTATGTCACCATCATGATCGGCATCTGCCAAACGAACGACAGAAGACGACAACTCAGCAAAACCAAAAGCCTGCATGTCAACCGCTTCAAACCCTTGATTGTTCTGAAAATAAAGCTGATCTTTTTGACCAGTGATGTATACATCAATCAAACCATCATTGTTAATATCTGCCCAAGCCACTTGATGATTACTGTCATCTATTTCAATGGTAAATAATGCTTGCTCTGAACCATTAATTCCTGAATAAACTTGTAATCTTTGCTCATCTAGCACATACAATTGTGATTGACCTTGTTGTTTTAAATCCACCACACCAAAACCATTAAGATTGCTTTTATTCATCAGTGTCAATGGTTCAGGAGGCTTAAAAAATGGGGCTGAAACGTTCTTTTTCACTGTGATTGGCACATCGCTCATATGTGTTTGAGCGGTTGCTTTTGGTCCCATTCTTGTATATTTAATCTCGGCCAATCGAGCTTTTGGATTCGCTGCTAATTTTTGATAATCGTTGAGCATGACTTGCGCTAACTCAGCGTTATTTGACCTTTGTGCCGCCATAAAACCGCCATAATAAGCACTGCGCAAATAGCCATCTATGCCAATGGCCTTTTGATAGAAATTCAATGCTTGGTCAATGTTGCCATTTTGAAGATGGCATTGACCAGCAAAATATAGAGCATAAGCATCTTGTGAATCATACTTTAAAATGTGTTCAAAACGTGGAAGAGCTTGATCACATAACCCTTGATTGAATTTAAGAATGGCTATAATGTATTGGCCCACCAAATTATTGGCATCACCCTCTACCAATTTTTCTGCAATGGCAATGGCTTTCTCTTCATCTCCTTGTTCTTGTCGATTTAACAAGGCTATGGCAAGATTTTGCTGAGCAATTGCCCATTGATCATTCAATTTAGCTAAGCTGAGAAAAGTTTCAGCAGCACCCGAATAGTCAAAATAACCCATTTGCCCAACGCCTTTATTATTCAGCACAATGTGTTGTTTTGGAATTTCAACAGCCTCAATTGTCTCTGGTAAATGTTCTTGTGATTCATTCATACAACCACTGTGCACAATGATCGCTGACAGTAACAGAATGCATTTTAGCGTAAAGGCATTATGATTTTTTATTATTTTTTTTGGCATTGTCAATTCTTTCATTTAATTGGTTTATGGTTGGAATTCTGGAATCTGGTGAAAAATGATCCCTTTGATGATATGTGTAAGCTTGAGAACGGTGGTGATTTAACATATCGTGGCCGACCCTTCTTGCCTTTTCTTCTCTCAACGCAGTTAAATCGATGGGTGCTACAACAATTTTCTCTCCTGAATTTTCACCTGCTGTTGCAAGGATTCGACCATCAAAATCAACAATCATAGACCCTCCTGGCCAACTGAATGGTGGGTAATTTTGAAAACTGGCCCCTTGATTGGCAGCCACCACATAAACCATATTTTCCAAAGCCCTTGTTCGGTTAATCAAATCCCACCATTCCATTGGATGTGAAGAACCCCAAGGATCCATATAAGCGGAAACTCGATTAATAACCTCTGCACCTTGCATTGCAATTTCACGAATACACTCAGGAAAAAGCCAATCATAACAAATGGCAACACCCAATTTACCCAATTCAGTTTCCACAACTGGGAATAATGGCAAATCATATTCTGGCAAATCAGCAGGTGAAGTATGCACCTCCCAGGGTATCCACGTGTTAACTTTACGGTACTTTGATAATATACCTTGCGGCCCTATCAATAATGTCGTGTTAAAAACATGCCCTGGATAGCGCTCATCTTTTTCAAGAAAGCTTGCTGTTTGAATATAGATGCCATATTTTTTGCAGAGTTTATGGTATTTGTCGGTGTGTTTATTTGGTAATTCAATGGCCAATTTATCGTGCAACGACTTTGCATCAGGATAAATGGGCACTTGATGACCAAATTCCGGTAATACAAATAATCGCACATCGAAAAAAGGTTCATACCCAAGTAAAGTCTTTTCAACCATATTACACATGGCTTTACAACGGTGACCAATATCCTTTCTCGAGGAAGGCGCAGGAAAATCAGTCTGAATTGAAGCAGCGTAGTATCTCATTTGTCATTGATTACGACCCTATTTAAGATTCTGAAGCATTAAGAAAAATCGCCATTAAAAAACAATTGAAGAAAAAATTGCAGCCAAAAATTTCAACTTTAGCAAGCGCATTTCTCAGTTCTAAAAACCATATCACGAATCACAATGAGGTCTTAAAGTAAAAAACAATATTTTATCACTTCAAAACCATCTCTGCAGAAATATCGTATTGATTAGAGCTCAAAAGTTATTTTGATATCTTTAGTTTGATTGGTTTCTATACCGTAATTCACAGGTGGATCAAACTTCCATTGTCTGACGGCTTTCAATGCTGCACTGTTGAATGTATTCAATTTACGGTAAGTATCAACAACACGTGTATTCACCACATCACCATAAACATCAATTTCCACTCTTACAGAAACCCAGCCTATTTCTTTATTTCTGGCTGCTTTAGCAGGATAGACAGGAGAAACATTTTTAATCCTTTTCCATACATACTTTCCTTTTTGCTGAGTATCAAGCGCCGTTTCAGCAATGGCTTGTTTTGCTGCAGCTTCATCTGCAATGCGTTTTTCCTCAGCAAGCCGATCAAGTTCTTTTTGTCGCTCGTCTGCAAGTCGTTGTTCCTGTGCAGCCTTTTCAGCTATTTCTCGTTCTGCTTTTTCTCGTTCTGCTTTTTCTCGTTCTGCTTTTTCTTTTTCTGCTTTTTGCTCTTCAGCTTTTTGCTCTAGAGCAATTTTTTCTGCTGCGGCTTCATCAATGGCATTTTGATCCAGTTCAGGCACAGCAATATCATCTTGATCGACGGCATCAGGAATTTGTTCCGCAATCTCATCTTCATCAGCAAACAAGGCATCTCTATCCATACCAAGGTCATCGACACCAATATCTAAATCGGTATCAGGTTGATACTGCACATCAATTTGCGGGGCATCAGCGCGTTCAGGTATTTTATCGGCCCATGTGGGTTTATTTTGATTGGTTGACTCATTAGAGGTTTGTGCATGAGTCGAAAGCACATAAACTAAGCATATTGTAACTACAAAAACTTTCATCTTCTCTCCCAAAAGAGGTCATTTGTCATCAATTTTTTATAAAAATTAACAATTCTGATAAATATATCACAGATTTTAACAATTACTATTGTACAGTTTGTTTATGCAATTACCAATTTTTGGTTTGATATATGTGCCATTATGACGTTTTAAGCGGTTCTGAAAACTCAAAAAACACATATGTGACGCACTTAGGCACATGGCCTACGAAGAAATGTAAAAATATGTATTTTAATTTACATATAACAAATATTTAGTCTAAAAAATCAATAATATGCAAACATTTTATGTTAATAAAATGATATCCATTACAAGAATTTTAATTTAAATTTAAGTTCTTAATCGCATGCCAATTTCTGTAGAATAACCAACTGAACGATGCGTTACCCTACCAGCTTCATCTATAACAAAATAAGTAGGAAACCCTTTGATTTGATAATCTATCATTTGTTGATTCTTACCATAAAGCACTGGCATGGTCAATTTGAGATCATCAGCAAATTTTTGAACCTCCTTATGGTTTTCCCAACTGAGACCAACGACTAAAATGGCCAAATCATCCTCATCTCGTGCAGCTCGGAGGTCATTAAGGTTATCACCGCTCAAGTGGCAGATATTACACCATGGCGCAAAAAAATAAACCAAAACTTTTTTACCTTTAAAGTCAGATAATTGCACACGATCACCATTGATTGCAGACAGTGAAAAATCTGGCGCAACTTGATGGTCTGCCGCCAATGTACCACGATTTTGCCACCAAGAAAAAAGTAACAAAACGACCACAATAATTATGGCTTCTAATAATATGGCAAACCATTTGTTTTTTTTAAGTTCCTTAAATATATTTTTTTCTATTTTCATTATTTTGTTTTTTTTAACATTCTTACAACCTAATGATGTGTCAATCAGTTAAAATCTTACAATTTTTTATTAGCCATTATTCATGACAAAGAAAAACACCACAAAGCATACACCTATGATGCTTCAATATCTAAAGATTAAGGCAGACTACCAAGATATGCTGGTATTTTATCGTATGGGTGATTTTTATGAGTTATTCATGCAAGATGCCACTGATGCAGCAAAGCTACTAGACATCACCTTAACCTACAGAGGTAAAACCAGTGGAAACCCGATACCGATGTGTGGTGTCCCTTATCATTCTGTTGACCCATATTTGGCTAAGCTGGTTAAAATGGGACAATCCATTGCCATCTGTGAACAAATTGGCGACCCAAAAAACAGCAAAGGCCCAGTAGAAAGAAAAGTAGTGAGAATCATCACACCAGGTACTGTCACAGAAGAAGCCTTGATGGATGCCAGAAATGAGAGCTTATTGGTTGCTGTTCATGCAAATAAAGCAGGTTATGGTATCGCCAGTTGTGAATTAAGTTCAGGAAGGGTTTCAGTAATTGAAGTAGACAACAAAGAAACTTTAGTCGCGCAAATAGAACGACTGTCTCCCAGTGAATTATTGATCGAAGAAGATCACCAGTTATGTGAAACACTTAAACAGTATCCAATCAATGAAAGGCCTTCATGGGATTATGATAAGGACACCGCCCTCATGATACTGACCAAACATTATGAGGTGCATGATCTAAAGGGATTTGGTATTGAAAGTCATTCATTAACCATCAATGCACTGGGCTGTTTATTTAATTATATTCAGCACACTCAGAAAGTATTGATGAAGCACATCCAACCCATTCAAACTGAATTTTTGGATGACTTTTTACACTTAGATGCCAGCACACGTAAAAACCTTGAAATCGAAATCAATAACAACGGTGGAGACGAACACACTTTATGCCATCTCATGGATCACAGCATCACAGCCATGGGTTCTAGACAATTGCGTCGTTGGGTCAAACAGCCCTTACAAAATAGAAAAAAACTCAATGCTCGACTCAATTGTATTGAAACATTAATTGATTATGGCTCTGTATACGATTTACAACACATATTAAAAGGCATTGGCGACATTGAAAGAATCACGACCAGAGTCTCATTGCTGACAGCACGTCCGAGAGATTTGGTGACATTAGCGCAATCATTGAAACAGGTGCTATTATTGAAAGCCTCCTTAGCTGAAATTGATGCTAAAGAAATTAAACACATCAATCAACAAATGGCCCCCCATGAATCTGTCACCACATTAATAGACAATGCCATCATAGACAACCCGCCTGTGATTATCCGAGACGGCGGTGTGATTGCTGATGGCTATGATGAAGAACTCGATGAGCTGAGAAGAATCAGTACAGATGCCAGCCAATACATGTTGGATTTCGAAGAGCAAGAAAAGCTTAATTCAGGGGTTTCTGCCTTGAAAGTTGGTTATAACCGGGTACACGGTTATTTCATTGAGGTATCAAAACTTCACTCTGACAAAGTCCCTGAACACTATATTCGTCGCCAAACACTGAAAGCCGTTGAGCGCTATACCACACCGGAATTGAAAATTTTTGAAGACAAGGTTTTAAGCTCTAAAGAACGCTCATTGGCTTGTGAAAAGTCGCTATATCAAAACCTGTTAGAGTCACTGGCAAAAGACATTGATGGATTGCAAGTGACTGCCAAGGCCATTGCCCAGCTTGACACATTAAATACCTTTGCAGAACGCGCACTGACCTTAGAGTTCTGCCGGCCTCAATTGTGTGATGAAAACTGTATTGAAATCGAACAAGGCAGGCATCCCGTAGTTGAACAAATTCAAAACACACCCTTTGAGCCCAATGACATGTGTTTGAACAAAACCACCACAATGCTAATCATTACTGGCCCGAACATGGGTGGTAAATCGACTTATATGCGACAAAATGCATTAATTGTTTTACTCGCTAGCATTGGCAGCTATGTTCCAGCAAAAGCCGCAAAAATTGGCAAAATTGATCGAATTTTTACCCGCATAGGTGCTGGTGATGACTTAACCAAAGGCCGATCAACCTTTATGGTGGAAATGACAGAAACCGCCAATATCCTCCACAATGCTACAGAAAACTCATTGGTACTTATGGATGAAATAGGACGAGGCACCTCAACCTATGATGGGTTATCTTTAGCACAATCATGTGCTTTGCATCTGGCTCAGGTCAATCAGTCATTCACATTGTTTGCGACACATTATTTTGAAATTACCGCATTTGACAAGACCGTCGATAACATCGAGAATGTACATCTAGACGCGATAGAACATGATGATACCATTGTGTTTTTGCACACTGTCAAACAAGGAGCCGCATCACGCTCATATGGTTTGCAAGTGGCAGCACTAGCTGGCATACCAAGTAAGGTCTTACAAAATGCCAAAAAGACCCTGGCTCAATTAGAAAGCAACAATACCGATGAACCCATTCCATTACAAACATCATTTTTTGATTCGCTTCCAGAAGAAAGTGCCGTTGAGAAAGAACTCAAACAAATTGATCCAGATGAACTGACACCAAGACAAGCATTGGACTATTTATACAAGTTGAAAAAATTAACCAATTGATCAAACCTGAATGATACCCGCGAAAGCGGGTATCGGAGCATTTTTTTATTTTTCCATTGCACCAAGCAGCTTTGTTTTATGTTCAATCAACTCATTCATCAACCATTGACGGATATTTAGTGCCTCTGCCTTTTTTATGGATTCATTGATGCTTTTTAAGGCATCTTTTATCTTGCCTTGTTTGTGGTACAGTCGCGATTGGTTAGCAAGTGTTTCAAAATCAACAGCACCATCATTAAGTGCTCTCGTTAATATTTCATCGGCTTCATTTGGTTTATCGGCCTCTACTAAACCTTCAATAACAATGTTTCGAAATTGGTTGATTTGAGCAGGAAAGTATTCGCCTATGGCTTGTTCAATCAATGGTATTTTTTTTGCATCTTGCGCATGAGCATAACTGGTGTTCCTCAAGTAACCACTGGCAATTGGCAATTTAACACCGTAAACCTTTTCTGAGAGTTGCGCATGACTTTTTACAGAAACAGCATCTACAAAGTGTCGCTCATTGAGCCTAAAGTCTTTGAAAATCTCCTGTAAAGCCCAGCGGTAACTTGGCAAACCAACAGAACCATGGGTTTCTTCTGGAAAATGTTTAAAGTGTAAATCAAGCGACCTTGGCCCTTTGGATTGTAACATTTCAACAAAACCATGAACTCCCATGCCTTGTTCACTCCCCAAAGTAATATAGTAATGGGCCGGCACCTGCTGACGTTGTTCAAACCTCTTCAAAGTATGTGTTCTAACCGCCTGATCTTGCCACCACAATGAAGGACTGATGGCAATGTAAGCATTGAATAATTGAGGCTCACTCAACATCGTGTAGGTGGTAAATAAACCACCAATAGAGTGCCCTGCCAACAATCGATAATCTGCTGTGGCATAATGACTTTCAACATATGATAAAACCTCACCTTTGATATATTGAATGGTCGTATTCGCTTGACCACTGTCTTCGACGTCATAATTCGGCTTAGATTCTCTTCTATATGTTGAACTGCCTTTTGCAGAAAGACCCACAACTATCATTTCAGGTATGTGGGCACTGATACTGGATAATAATTCAACAAGGCCTGTCACATAATGAAAATTGTAATCTGCATCAATGATATACAATACCGGATACTTGCTGGATTCATGTAAACCATACGAAGGCGGGGTATAAATCAATAAATCTCTGGTTTCATTGTGTATTGTAGAGAACAGTTTGACCCGTTGACCAATGCTTACATCCTGAGCTTTTACAATAGACAAAGAGAATATCATCAAAAGGCAACAAACCAATTTCATATTTTTTTTCATTAATATCAACCTAAAATTCAACATCGCATATGGTAACACAAACCAAACACCATTAATCTTAACCAAATTTTTCTAGAATCAATAATCATAAATTTTTTATGTTTTATCTGCAATGATCCAGTACAATAACTGAGACGCTTGCATAACCAGTTGGCGAAAGAAAAACAGAGACTGTTATCAAATTGAGTAAGAAATCACAGGTAATAGTTGGTTATTGACCAGATTTCTAACCAAAATTTGACAAATTCAATCGTTTTTAATTCATCACTGTAGACATGCCAAGGTCTCAAACATCGCTGAAATATATTGGAGAACTTTAATGAGACATAAAAAAATGATGATCACAGCCTTATTGTGTTCGTTTTTAATCATACAATCATATGCACAAGCAAATGAAATAGACATTCCTTACCAACAATTCACACTTGATAACGGTCTTACTTTAATTGTCCATGAAGATAGAAAAGCCCCAGTTGTGGCGGTTAATATTTGGTATCATGTGGGCTCAAAGAATGAAAAAGAAGGCCGCACGGGTTTTGCTCATTTGTTTGAACACTTAATGTTCAATGGCAGCGAAAATTATGATGACGATTGGTTCAAACCTATGGACAGAATTGGTGCTACCAATCTCAATGGCACTACCAATCAAGATCGAACCAATTACTTTCAAACGGTTCCTAAAAATGCATTAGATGCGACATTATGGTTAGAATCAGACCGAATGGGCCATCTGTTAGGTGCCATCACACAAGATAAACTCGATGAACAAAGAGGCGTGGTGCAAAACGAAAAAAGGCAAAGCGAAAACCAACCTTATGGCCAAGTTTTTTCAACCATACTGAAAAATGTTTACCCCAAAGGCCACCCTTATTCATGGTCAGTTATTGGTTCAATGGAGGACCTAAACTCCGCCAGTCTTGAAGATGTCAAACAATGGTTTAACAGCAATTATGGTGCAGCCAATGCGACCATTGTTGTGGCTGGAGACATCTCAGCTGACATTGCATTAGAAAAAGTCAAAAAATATTTCGGGCATATCGCTTCTGGCCCTCCTTTAAGCAAACAGTCTGAATGGGTTGCCAAGCGCAATCAGAACCACAAACAAATCATGTACGACAGAGTACCACAAGCCCGCACCTATAAAATTTGGAATGTACCAGGAGTCCAATCAGCACAAACCGACTACCTAACACTGGTATCTTCAGTGTTATCTGCTGACAAAAACTCCCGTTTATACAAAAGATTGGTTTATGATGAGAAAGTTGCTTCTGATGTCTCAGCTTTTTCATTTGGATCAGAAATCGGTGGTTTATTTGGTATTGTAGCCACAGCATTAGATGAAAAAGACTTAGACTATATCAACAAAGCCATTGATGAAGAAGTCAACAAATTCATAAAACAAGGTCCAACAAAAGCTGAGCTGGCCAGAGTCAAAACCAATTATCGAGCCAGTTTTATTCGTGGTTTAGAAAGGGTTGGGGGCTTTGGCGGAAAATCAGACATATTGGCCCGTTTTCATGTCTTTAATAACGATGCTGGAGCATTCAGAAATAATTTACAACGTGTTGCAAATGCCAGCACAAAACAACTCAAAGAATCCGCAAGTAATTGGCTTTCAGCAGGTCAATACCAACTTGATGTATTACCATTTGGCAACTACAGTCAAAGTGAAAATCAGGTAGATCGGTCCAAAGGGTTACCAGAAATCAGTGAACAACCGAGCATTGCATTTAATCAGTTTGAAAAAACCACCTTGTCTAATGGTCTCAATGTCGTTGTCGCCCCAAGAAGCAGTATTCCTATCGTGAGAATGCAAATGGTTATCGATGCAGGATTTTCCTCAGATACAGAGAATAAACATGGCGTCTCAAACTTAACCATGAAAATGTTAGATGAAGGCACTGCATCATTATCAGCTTTAGAAATCAGTGAAATACAATCTCGCTTAGGCACAGTTATTAGCAGTAATGCCGGCTTAGACAGCGCCAATATCTTTTTGAATACACTGACTGAAAATTTATCCCCATCTTTGGAATTGTACGCTGACATCATCATGAACCCAAGTTTTCCGAAGGATGAGTTCATTCGCTTACAGCAACAACAACTGGCTGAGGTCACCCAAGAAAAATCTTCGCCTTATGGCTTGGCTTATCGTGTTTTACCCCAGTTAGTTTATGGCAAAGGACACGCTTATTCTAAGCCATTTTCAGGATTGGGTGATGAGCAATCCATCAAAAACATCACCACTGATGACCTAAAAAATTATTATGGGTCATGGTTCAAGCCTAATAATGCCACATTGATTGTCACGGGTGACACCAACATGTCACAAATCAAGGCGCAATTAGAAAAAACTTTTAAAGATTGGAAACCAGGCCAAGTACCACAAAAACAACTTGCCCTGGTTGAAAAACCCATTGAACCGATCATTTATGTAATGGACAGACCAGATTCACAACAGTCTGCCATTATCAATGCTCAAATTATGCCAAGGTATGGATTTGCTCAAGAAGCGTCATTACAAGCAGCCAATGAAGTATTGGGCGGCAGTTTTAATGCCAGGATGAACATGAATTTACGCGAAGACAAACATTGGTCCTATGGCGCAAGAACCTCTATTGTCAATAATAAAGCCCAAAGGTTACTGATAACATCAACGCAGGTACAATCTGATAAAACAGCCGAATCCATCCAAGAAATTCAACAAGAGTTTTTAGGGATCACCGGAGAGAAACCAGCCACTGCTGCTGAATTACAAAGGGCCATTAATAAGATGACTCTGACCTTGCCAGGTCGATGGGAGACTGCAAGAGCTGTCGAACGTGATTTAGTAGAAATGGTAAAATATGGTCTCAGTGATGATTACTGGAATCAATACGCTCCACGAATGCGCACACTGAACCTTGAAAAAGTAAATAATACTGCCCAATCCCTGATTGAGCCTCAACGCATGATTTGGGTTATTGTAGGTGATATGAAACAAACTGCTGAAAAAATAAAAGCTTTAAAAATTGGTAAGGTCATTCACCTTGATCAAAATGGTAAGGCCATCAATAAATAATCGATTCAAACTCATGTTAAATACCTCAAGCCAACATCTTGGGGTATTTGACATATCTTCTCATTAATGTACTGCAGGCTTTATAGGACAAGATTGGATGATTTCTGCCTCGGCCATAAGCAATTGCTCCAACCTCTCTTGTATTTCTTGTTCTGAATAATAATGATAAGCCAAAGAAATAAAAAGCTCGTAATGTCGATATTCAGCTGCTGCCAGACGTTGATAAAAATCCTTGATTTTGCCATCCGTCAAAGCTTCACCAACCAAGCCAAATCGTTCAGCGCCTCGTTTTTCTACAATACTGAACATCAATAAACGATCCAAAAGATAATGCTTTGGATCTTTTCTGACATGCTTCATAAACGATCCAATATAATGACTGGTCTTGTCCGGTTGTTGTTGTAAACCTTTTTTTAGCATGATTTTTATCACTTCTCGAAAATGCGCCATTTCTTCAATGGCCAAATCCACCATTTCTTTAACGATAATATCCTTATCAGGATAATGCACCACCATAGACATGGCCAATGTAGAGGCTTTACGTTCATTCGCCGCATGATCTATCAAAAAGGCATCAAAATCTGACATCACTGTTTCAATCCATTGAGGACTGGTTTTACATTTTAACTCGTAAGAATACATAATATTATGAACTTTAATAGTAAGAAGAAAAAATTGAACGCTTAAAAAACAAAACGCCTGAGGGTTTACACTCCTCAAGCGCCATGTTCAATTTCTATTGATTGAAAATTTTAAAGCGCGTGACGTTCAGCAATCATTTTCTTGATTTCACCAATGGCTTTGCCAGGATTCAAACCTTTCGGACAAGTATTGGTACAACTCATGATGGTATGGCAACGGAATACTTTAAATGGATCTTCTAAATCCTCTAATCGCTCCCCTGTATACTCATCACGTGAATCAGCCAAAAATCGGTATGACTGTAACAACACAGCAGGTCCTAAATAACGATCACCATTCCACCAATAACTTGGACAAGATGTCTGACAACATGCACATAAAATGCATTCATATAATCCATCAATTTTTTCTCGATCTTCAATCGATTGTAAACGTTCAGAATCAGGCAACGGTACTGAATCAGTTTGTATCCACGGTTGTACTGAAGCATATTGTGCATAAAAATGTGATAAATCAGGAACCAAATCTTTGATGACATCCATATGAGGTAATGGATAAACTGCCACTACATCACCTTTACAGTCATTCATAGACTTAGTACATGCCAAAGTATTTGTTCCATCAATATTCATTGCGCAAGAACCACAAATCCCTTCTCGGCAAGATCTACGGTAAGTTAAGGTGGTATCAATCTCATTTTTAACTTTATTTAAAGCATCCAAAACCATTGGACCACAGTTATCCATATCAATTTCATAGGTATCTGTCCTGGGGTTCTCCTGTGTATCAGGATCCCAACGGTATACTTTAAGTTTTTTGATATTTGAGGCACCATCAGCTTTGTGGTACTTACCTTTTTTAATTTTTGAATTTTTTGGTAAACTAAATTCTGCCATTTTAATAAACCCTCTTTGCTGGTGGAACAACTTCACACTCATCAGTTAATGTATACATGTGCACTGGTCTGTATTCAAAGCTGACCTCATTGTTTTTATCACAATAAGCCAAGGTATGTTTCATCCAGTTTTCATCATCTCGCTCTGGTAAATCTTCACGGGCATGTGCACCACGGGATTCTTTACGATTTTCAGCGCTCATGATGGTGACTTTAGCCTGAGACATCAGGTTTCGTAACTCCAGTGCTTCAATTAAGTCAGTATTCCAAATCAAAGAACGGTCAGTAATTTTAAGGTCTTTAAACTGCTCAACAATTGCAGCAACCTTTTCACAACCTTCTTCCAGTATTTTTTGATCTCTGAACACAGCAGCATTGGTTTGCATCACTTGTTGTAAAGACAAACGCATATCAGCAGTAGTTTGATTACCGTTTGCATGACGTATCGCATCAAAGTCTTTTAAAATTTGCTCAACAGCATCTGTTTTCAAATCTTGATGTTTGGTATCTGGCTTGATAGTTTGCGCACACCTTTGCGCAACAGCCCTACCAAAAACAACGATGTCTAACAGCGAATTAGACCCCAATCTATTTGCACCATGAACAGATACACAAGCCGCCTCACCAATTGCATACAACCCATTAACCACTGAATCCGGATCATCACCAACCTTATTGACCACTTCACCATGGTAATTGGTAGGGATACCACCCATATTGTAGTGTACTGTTGGCAGTACTGGAATCGGTTCTTTTGTCACATCAACACCTGCAAAAATCTCTGCAGATTCAGCAATCCCCGGTAACCTCTTATCGATCACTTCTGGGCCCAAATGCTCTAAGTGCAAATGTATATGATCTTTGTTTGGACCAACGCCACGTCCTTCATTGATTTCTATGGTCATCGCTCTACTGACCACATCTCGAGAGGCCAAATCTTTGGCTGATGGTGCGTATCTCTCCATGAAACGTTCGCCTTCTGAGTTGGTTAAGAAACCGCCTTCTCCACGAACACCTTCGGTAATCAAACAGCCGGCGCCATAAATACCAGTCGGATGAAATTGCACAAACTCCATGTCTTGTAACGCCAACCCTGCTCTCAAAACCATGCCATTTCCATCACCAGTACATGTGTGTGCTGATGTACAAGAAAAATAAGTCCTTCCATAACCACCAGTGGCTAAAATGACCGCATGTCCTCTAAATAAATGAATGCTGCCATCAGACATATCTATGGCAATCACACCTTTACATTCGCCATCTTCCATAACCAAATCTATGGCAAAATATTCAATAAAGAAATTGGCGTCATGTTTCAAAGATTGTTGATAAAGTGTATGCAAAATCGCATGTCCAGTTCTATCAGCAGCAGCGCATGTTCTTTGGGCTGGAGGCCCTTTACCAAATTCTGTGGTCATACCACCAAATGGCCGTTGATAAATCTTACCTTCTTCAGTTCTAGAAAACGGTACGCCCTGATGCTCCAATTCAATCACCGCAGGAACTGCTTCTCGGCACATATACTCAATGGCATCTTGGTCACCCAACCAATCAGAGCCTTTAACAGTATCATACATATGCCAGCGCCAATCATCTTTGCCCATGTTGCCAAGCGAAGCACTCATGCCTCCTTGTGCTGCAACAGTATGTGACCTGGTTGGAAAGACCTTTGTCACACAAGCCACTGAAAGACCTTCCATTGCCAAACCCATTGTTGCTCTGAGACCGGCTCCTCCAGCCCCGACAACCACTGCGTCGAACTTGTGTTCTATGACTTTATAACCCATGGTTGAATTGTTTTTTGATTCAGACATAATTAACCCTTATGAAATAAGTTTTGATAATGAAAAAAAGCTCACTAAAATCATCGAAAACATGGCAAATTTAACCATGGTTAACATGAATAACGCTACACTTTTGTTATGGACATAATCTTCAATGATGACTTGCAAACCCAAAGCCCCATGATAAACAACTGTAATGCTCCATAAAGCCATCAATATGGCTGGCACGGGATTATACAACCATTGCATTACCATATCTGGAGACAATGAGTCTAAGCGCATTAATGAAATAACAAACCACAATCCCAAAGGCACCATTAAAGCCCCTGACAATCTTTGCATCCACCAATGGCTGAAGCCATGTTTGGCTGTACCCAACCCTTTTACCTTCTTAATATCACTTCTGTATTGCATGCTTAAGCTCCCACGATCCAAATCAATGCTGTAGAAATTAGGGCCAATGCCACGACTAACAGTCCTGACTTTTTGACATCTGAAAGTTCAAAACCTTTGCCCACATCCCAAAACATATGGCGTATACCATTAAAAAAATGATAACAAAAAGCAAAAGTCCACATGAGTAAAAGAATTTTACCAAAGACAGTTGAGAAAAAAAGATAAAGCGACACGGCTAAGGTTGACATATATGCCAAACTGAATAACCACAAAACAAGTACCACTGCTCCAGCAGAAAGAGCCAAACCCGTTAATCTATGCAAAATAGATAGCTTTGCGGACAATGGCATCTTGTAGATTTGAAGATGCGGAGACAAAGGCCTATTCGATGTTTTCATTATTAAACCCCTCAGTTTATTACCTGCAATTAATGCAAATGGAAAAATATATCGGTTAAGTTCATTTATTATGTATATTGTTGCGTAATTATAATAGAATTTTAATTTTGCTGTAAGGTATTTATCAGTGAGTCATCAAGATAATTCTAAAAATTTACTACCAATCAATTCAATTGCGTCATTATTAACGTTCACGGGTGAAAATATTGTGGACTTTTTAAATAATTTGCTTATTTCGCAACTCAAAGACTTAAAAAGGAATGCTTATCATTACACAGCTTTGTGTAACCCTAAAGGCAGAATCATCTCTTCGTTTTGGATTAATATCATCGAAACCACCAATGATCAAAAAGTCAATTTAATTTGTCCAAAAAATATGATTGAGAACACCATACAATTTTTCAACATGAGAAAATTCAGGCTCAAAATAAAAATTGAGCTCAGTGATGATTTTCTGTGGTTAAATACCAATGATTTATCCATTCATCTTGGCAAACAGGAACCATCAACTAAGCAGGACTCAACCGAAGCCTTTTATTTGGCACTCTTTCAACACAACCTGCCGTGGATCGATGTCGATAATACTGAAAAATTTATCCCACAACACATTAACCTTGACCAACATGACAATGTCATGAGTTTTACCAAAGGTTGTTATCCTGGCCAGGAAATCATTGCACGACTTAAATACCTGGGGAAAATCAAAAAACGCATGATGTTATTGTCTGATGTTGATAAAAAAGACTTAGAAAGTAAAATTGACAAAAACAAGCAGGTTTCACCTATGGTCATTGACTCTAACAATCATGAATACAAAGTGCAGGTAATCGCCAGTGTTTAAAACACTAGACGAATCAATTAAAATTCTTATCTTAGCACTTTTAAATTTCTAAAATTCAATACAGCAACCTGTCTGTATTATTAACCAGGCTGCAATAGATAGTATGAGTGAATTCATAGCCTTCATCTTCTTGGCATATGATTTCACCTTATTATCTGCAAGCTATGCCTTAATACAAACCTTTCTTATTACCCTGAATTTAGCCCATGATAGTTCCGAGCTAGTAGATGCTTTTTGTGTTGAATTTTATAGACTTTTGTGGTATAAAAATAATAACGGTGGGTAAATAGATGTTCAGGAACATAGATTATGAGAAACAGTTTTATTTTCCAATGTATTTTTTTTTCATTGGCACTATTCAATGCACAAGCATCACACGCTGATAAATATACTTTATTAGTCGAGGCCACCTATGCGCCGGATAGAGGCAAAGAAGTTTATGAGACCTTCACAAAATGGTTAGGTAAACAAATAGGTCATGAAATTGAAATTATTATCGATAATAATTATTACTCATATTGGCGACAAATACATGGCAAAAGAACCCCTGATTTCACCTTCGACTCACCTCATATAGCGGCCTTTAGAGCGATTAAAAAACAATACCGTCCTGTGGCAGTAACCCAAGAAGACTTGGTTTTTCACTTGGTATCCTTGGAGGAAATCCCAGAAGATACCACCATAGAAAAACACCTGACCAATAAGAAAGTAGCCATGCTGCCAAATCCCAGTTTAGCTTCAATTTATTTCAAACAATGGTTTAATGATTTATTTGCTTCACCACAAAAAAATGTGGCGGCGCTTGATTGGCAAGAAACCATTGATATTGTATACGATGGAGAGGCTCAAGCTGCCATTATTCCTCACTGGATGTACAACTTATATCCTAATTTTGTTTCACTAAAACAAAGTCCCCCAATACCCGGAAGAACATTCATGGCATCACCAAATGTTCCTAAAAAGATCGTTGATAAACTGCAAAATGTCTTACTGACAATGCATCAAATAACTGAAGAAGGCTATGATTCATCATATGAACTGAATACGGCAGGTTTCAAAGAAGTTGATTTGTCACGCTATGAGCATTTGATTGACCTTTTACCAAATTAAATCCATGAATAGAATGACAGCAATTTTGTCATATTAACCCGGCTAGATAATCTAAAAGCCCATCAACAAATGCTGAAAAATAATTACTGTTTTACTAAGTTGAATTTATGGGTATAATATAAATTATAATTATTAAAACATTTTTCAATGGAAAAAAAAGACCCATCATCTAATAACAGGCGTCAGTTTGAAAGACTTTCATTTGTGAGCAACATGCAATTGTTTTCTGGCTCAGCCGTGTGGACATGTGAAATGATTGATATCTCACTGAAAGGTGTATTATTTACAAAACCCGAAAATTGGCCCGGCAAGATATCTGACATTTACAGATTATCGATGGCCTTGACAAACTCACCAAATATAAGCATGAGCATTGAGATTGCTCATATTGATGACACCACCATCGGTGCTAAATGGAATAAAATTGATGTGGGTAGCTTCAGCCGCCTGAAAAGATTGCTTGAACTCAATACTGTCGACAGACACCGCATTTCAAAAGAAATTTCATTCCTTTAAATACCACTAACTCTGAAGCCCTATTTAATTTAGTGCATAAATTAAGGCAATGCGACAATATAACAGACCCAGCCAGCATCAGCTGTACCTTGTTTGGTGGCAACAAAAATACCATCACCTTCTCCCGATTTTTCATCAGTACCTTCCCAATAGACATCTACTTGGGAAAAGCCAGCTTCATATAATAACTCTTGAAGCTCAGGCAGTGTCCATAAACGCCAATAATAAGAGAAAGCGCGATTATACTCAGTTCCATCATCGGTTTTAAAATGAATATAACACTGCATTTCAGAGTTGATAGGGTTAAAAGAAGCTTGCTCCCAAGTATAAGTAAAACCGTCACATACTCGATCTTCTTTCAATTCTTTAGCGGCTTCATAACCCCCAAATGCATCCAGAAAAAAAACGCCAGTTGATTCCAGTGATTCTCTTACAGAAATAAAATAATCTGTCATTTTTTGCCTGTCCATAAATAAAAAATAACTGAAATTCATCGCCAATACAACGTCCATTTTATCAATGCCAGATGACCTAACATCTGCTTCAACAAAAGTAAGGTTTTCAGCGTTCTTCACGACAGGGCTGACATTTTCATGCCCCCATGCCAATACATTGGCATCTAAATCAACCGCCCAAGCCTTATTATCAGTGTGCCTTGAAACCCACTCTCCTGATGTTTGACCAGTACCAGAAAAATCTTCTCTTAAATGACGAGCTTCATTGCCCCTTATATCCAAATATGTCGCAGAAACAAAATCAATCTCTGCCTCAACACATTGAACTGCTTGTTGATACATATGATGAATATCGTGTTTTTTCATGTTCTTTCCTCAAAAAAAAACCTTGGCAATAATTAAACCAAGGTTTTCATTAAATCATTCTTGTTTAAGTTATGAGAATAAGTGCTCAACAGCTGCCCTTTCTTCTCTCAACTCTTGTTCAGTCGCATCCAATCGTGCTTGTGAAAACTCATCAATTTCCAGACCTTGAACAATTTCATATTCACCATTTTTACACGTGACAGGATATGAAAATATGATGCCTTCTTTGATGCCATAACTGCCGTCACTGGGTATCGCCATAGAAACCCAATCACCTTCAGCTGTACCTAAAGTCCAAGTGCGCATATGATCAATAGCCGCTGATGCAGCTGATGCAGCACTTGATGCGCCACGGGCTTTAATAATGGCCGCGCCTCTTTTCTGTACTGTTGGAATGAAATCAGTCTCATACCATTGACGATCAATGACATCTGGTGCATTTTCACCAGCAATTTTAACATGAGCAATATCTGGATATTGTGTTGAAGAGTGGTTACCCCAAATTGTCATCTTGGTGACATCAAGCGTTTGTTTTCCAGTTTTTTCTGCCAACTGGCCCATAGCTCTGTTGTGATCCAATCGTGTCATTGCTGTGAATTGCTTTGCATCAATATCAGGTGCAGACTGCATTGCAATCATTGCATTAGTATTGGCCGGATTTCCCACCACCAATACTTTCACATCTTTTTTTGCATGATCGTTCAAAGCCTTACCTTGCACTGTAAAGATTGCACCATTGGCTTCTAACAAATCACTGCGTTCCATACCTGGGCCGCGAGGTCTCGCACCAACAAGTAATGCATAATCTGCATCCTTAAATGCCACATTTGGGTCATCACTGGCAATCACATCATGAAGCAAAGGGAAAGCACAATCCACTAACTCCATTACTACACCACTAACAGCACCCATGGCTGGAGGTATTTCCAATAGCTGTAAAATAACAGGTTGATCAGGACCCAACATATTGCCTGCAGCAATCCTAAATAATAATTGATAACCAATTTGACCTGCTGCGCCGGTTATGGCGACTCTAACTGGATCTTTCATAATTCACCTCGTTGTCTTGAATGTTTTCCTGTTTTTGAAAGTATGATGATACTTGCTTATATCAAGTATCAGAATTGATTGGTCGGGATGAGAAGATTTGAACTTCCGACCCCCACAACCCCATTGTGGTGCGCTACCAGACTGCGCTACATCCCGAATCAGTGCAGTGTATTTTAGTTTTAATAATCAAGAGTGCAAGTATTTTTGATCAGTAATGAAAATTATTAACTGTTCTGTAATATTATTGATGAATCAATCGCCACATATCAACATCTTGCAAACTTTTTTCAGCTGCTATTAATGCCTTCAAATCTGTATTATTGATAATCAATGCACTGGGAATATCCAATTGCTGAGTCACATTTTGCAGTTCTTGTTTGGCTTGATTAAATCGATCGGCTTGATTGGCAGAAAGCTTTTCTATGACTGGCAATTGCTGACCATCGAGTTCACGGGCTTTTTTAAACACAGCAAAAATATCATCAGCATTATACTTGACGAATTTTTGATACAAACCAATATCCAATAATTGTTGGGAATTTTGCGGTTTTTGCCTGACGATATCCACTATTTGATCATTCTTAATGATCCATTGACGTGGTTTATTTCTTTTCATGGCAAAACTTTCTCGCCATTCCAGTAAACCCCACAAGATTTTTTGTTGGTCATCATTGAACTTTTGTGATTTGGCAATTTTCACGAATGTTTTATCCACATGCTGTGATTTCATGATGGCAACTTTTCTCTGTTCAATCAATAAATCATACCATTGCAGCCTCTTTAATTGACTGAGTTGATCATACAAAATATTTTTCAACTCATGCAAATAGACCACATCTTCGATCGCATACTGAATTTGTGCTGAACTCAATGGTCTTTTCATCCAATCAGAGCGACTGTGCGCCTTAGATAATTCTATACCCAGCAATTCCTTAACAATATTCTGATATGAAAAATGTAATCCATAGCCACATAATGATGCAGCAATCTGTGTATCAAAAATATGCTGAGGAAGTTGTTGATTCAAATTGAACAAAATTTCCAAATCCTCAGAACCTGAGTGCAAAATGATGCGGTTCAACAAACCAACAAATACACCATAGTTAGAAATTTCCTTCATATCAATCAAGTAGTATTGTGTATTGATTTGCAACTGAAACAATGCCGGTTTGGGATAAAAAGTGTTGACCCTTTCGAACTCACTATCAAAGGCCACCTCATCTGAATCATTTATGGATAAAATGAGTTGTTCTAATTCTGAATTATCGTCAATCCACTGGTAATCTGTTATCATTTGTCTATTAAAACACAGATTGAAATTTTCTACCATGGTCAATGCCAGCAATAAACTAAAACATTTGGGTATAACAACATTAATTGTGGCATCTCTGTCCATTCTACTGAATTCCTGTGCACTTAAAAAAACTCCCTCTAAACGCCAATTAACCATACTGGCAATCAATGACGTTTATCGGGCAGAAGGGCTGAATGATGGCCAAAACGGTGGGTTGGCCAGAGTCAGAACCTTGAGAAAAGACTTGCTAAACCAAGGTAAGCACGTTCTATTATTACATGCAGGAGATTTTTTACAACCGTCTTTCAGCAGCCAAATCAACCAAGGAGCAGCCATGATTGATGCCATGAATCAACTTGATGGCATTCAAAAGGATTTTGACAATAACATGATAGTGACCTTCGGCAATCATGAGTTCGATAAAACTCGCCTTAAATACCAATCGCGATTACAACAAAGAATTGATGAATCGGCCTTTTTCTGGCTTGACTCCAACATCAACTGGCGACACGACCCCCAATTTGGAGCCATTGGATCTGACAAAATAAAAAAGTGGATGATCAAGGATATTGGCGGTATAAAAGTGGGCTTATTCAGTTTAACAACAGACATGACACACCCTGAATACATTGCCAGTTTTGACAAACCAGAGCTGGTCACAAAACACTATGTTCCATTTCTTAAACACAAAGGCGCAGACGTTATTGTCGCTTTAACACACCAACAAATGGCCGATGACAGAAACATTTTAGCATTGCCTGCACAATTTCGACCTGATCTTATCATCGGTGGACATGAGCATCATCGACAGCAGCAACAAGTCAACAACACTTGGATCATCAAAGCTGATGCTGACGCCTTATCCGCTGCTATCATAGAAATCAGCATAGACCAGCACAACAAAACATCAATCAATACATTATTCAAAGACCTGGATAGCAACACTGCGAAAGACTCAAGCCTGCAGCAAGTTGTCAACAACTGGTTACAAAAAACCGACGTCAAATATTGTAAAAAAATCCACATGCAAAGCCAGTGTTTGGATCATCCCTATGGGACAACCCAAGTTGAATTGGTAGCTGAAGAAAGTGAAATACGCCGCTTTGAAACCAATATCGGCAACTATATTGCTGACACTGCTCGCAATGAATTTAATATTTGTCACGCAGATATTGCTGTGATCAACTCTGGTTCTGTACGTCTGAATCATAACATACCTGCGCATAACAATATTACCAGAAAGCATATAGAGGGCATGTTTCCCTACCCCTCTGACCTAAAGCTCATCACCATCAATGGTAAGATATTAAAGCAAATGATAGCGCACAGCATCAGTATGTGGACCGCTAATGGGCATTGGTTATTAATATCAGGATTCAAGTTCACACATAATCCAGAACAACAACAATACCAAGATGTTCGATGGAGCAGTAATGATAAAATTATTGAAGATGATGAAACCATTACCATTGTCGTGCCTCAATATCTAATTGATGCCAATACTGATCACGATGGTTATGACATGATCAATGCAAGCATGATTAAATCATGTGGCAAAAATGGCTCTGATATAAAACAATTGGTCATCAATAGAATAGAAAAAACCAACAGTGGAATAAACCCACAATTAGATGGCAGAGTTTGTAACACCATGAGAGATTCATGCCCAATAGAGCCATAATACATCAATGATAACATTTAAAGAAACCACAGTACTCATTCTTGGCATAATGCTTGTTGGTTTTCTATACATCATGAAAAATTCTGAGCAATTTCTGACACTCACAGACAACACTGTGATTGAAAAAAGCTTAGGAATAGATTTATTACCTACAGAGAAAATAGATACATTTGACCCAACAATACAATTTGTTAAGGTTGAAAACAACTTGGATATCCCTGCCTGGACAATTGATCTGGGCCCATTAGAAACCTCAACCATCGAAGACTTAGCCAAAGCCATTCAACAATCCATAACTGATGAAAAATATTTTACACCGGAAAATGACAACGCTTTGTTTTATTTTATCAAACTGGAATCTATTAACCCAGAATATGAACAACTCAGTGAATTTAAGCAAAAATTAATGCAACAAATCACTGTTCAATCACAATTAGCAATCCAACAAAATAATGAACAACAATTAACCACCCTCATAGCGCAATGCAAAACACTTGATAAAGACAATGCCAATATACAACCATGGAAAGAAACGTTAACCACCATTAAAACCATTAACAAACTCTACCAACAAGGCATACAAGAGATCAACAATAACAGTGTTGTCAGCAATGGCAATCTCAGCGCTTGGTATACTGCCAATCAGGCTTTAAGTGTTGATCCCGACAATGAGAAAACTCAGTTATTGGTCGATAAAGTGAACAACATTTTAATTGACACCGCTCTGCGGGCTGCGGAAGAAAGTGACTTCGTGCTGGCTAATAACAATATTGATCAGGCTATCGAGCTTGATCCAGATTCATACAACATCGAGCAAACCATTGAACAAATCTCACAATTGAGACAAAAAAGATATGTGTGGCTTGAGCAACAATTGGCCATAGCTATTGATAGAATTGATATAACCAGGGCTCAGAGAATGCTCAACCAACTTAAGGACATCAGCTTAGATCAAGGACAAATTGATGAATACAATGGTGAGATCAACAGGATTAAAACTTATGGAAAATATCAACCGTTAGCAACTTTTACAGACAGGACTCAGGACAACCAAAATTTACCAACCATGGTGGTTATTCCCACTGGCAGTTATGTTATGGGGTCCTATGATGGTCCAAAACATGAAAAACCACCACACACCATTGACATCAATTATGGCTTTGCTGTGAGTCAACATGAAATTTCTGTCAAAGACTTCAAAAAATTCATTGACAGCACAAACTACCAAACAGATGCGGGTAAGAAAAACATATCCAAAATTTATGATTTAAAAACCGGTCGATTAAGAAATAAAACCCGCATCAACTGGCAAAAAGACTTCATAGACAAAAAAGCCAAAGACAATGACCCTGTCATTCATGTATCTTGGTATGACGCAGCAGCCTATGCTCAATGGCTCAGTGAACAAACTGGCAAAAAATACCGTTTGTTAACAGAAGCAGAATTTGAATACATCCTCAGAGCAGGCTCAACCAGCAACTATGCATGGGGTAACGGCGACCCTATTGGCATCACCGAAAACCTCACTGGCAAATTAGACAGATCTCGAGACAACAGCAGGTTAAGGTGGAAAAAAGGTTTTGAAAAATACAACGATAAGTTCTGGGGCCCATCACCGGTTGGTAGCTTCACACAAAATCCATTTAAACTATTTGACACTGTCGGTAATGTGATGGAATGGGTCACAGACTGTTGGCATGATTCCTACACCAGAGCCCCGTTAAATGGCAGTGCATGGGTCAATCCCGGATGTGAGGACCGCGTCATTAGGGGCGGCAGTTGGAGCAGCGCAAAAAATGAATTTTTATCAAGCCATCGCTTCAAAGCCAAAGCAAATTTTACCGACGCGCGCTTGGGCTTCCGTATTGCCGTTGAATTATTACCATAATTCAATAATGCTCCAAATCTCAAAAAAGATAAAAAAAACACAATTTTCACTCGATTTTCTTGAACTAAAATTCTCAATCATTATACTTGTCATCCTTGAATGTGCCGGGGTGGCGGAACTGGTAGACGCGCCGGATTCAAAATCCGGTTTCTTCGGAAGTGCGAGTTCGATTCTCGCCCTCGGTACCATTTAACACCTATCAGACAATACCAAGAGCTTTCATAGCTCTTTTTTTTCGCCCAAAATAACGTTATACCTAGCTTTGAGCCTGTTACAAATTTTTAGCAGTCATAACAGTAGAGTCCTCTCTATTTGAACAAATATCTTTCCTGTTCCCGAGTATTATTAGTACATTGTCTTTATTCATGTTACCAATATAGCCAGTCAATAATATTAATAGTTATCACAATTCCATTTCTAGCTCGTTAATTTGTCTTTTTGCTTCGCTATAATAGAACGGGTTATCGAATATCAATGTTTTTTTACCCAAAATTCGCTATTTTATATTCACAGTTACTTTATACAAAATAATTCATTTCAAAAACAAGTACCTAGAATGTTTGTGCAAAATATCGCACAGCAAAATATAAACTGATCTGTAGAATATGATCCATGTGTGGTGCTTACTCAACTATCAATAATCCATTTGTCGGTGATTTAGAAGAAATGCTCAAAGTGTCTGAAATTGAAGACAGGGGCATAAGAGTACCGGCTGCGTCAATACAAATCATTCCTCAATCAAAATCCAGGCCCCTAATTAATGCAACATGGTGGTTAATGCTAAACCCCGATGGAAAAGCCAATTATAAATATGCCACATTTAACAGCCGATCAGATAAGTTGCACACAAGCCGATTGACAAAAGGGTTGTTCAAACAATTCCGATGTATCATACCTGCCACAGGTTTTATTGAGGGCCAAAATAAAAAGTACCATTTGCTTGAACGCTCAGAGAGTGCGCTTGCATTAGGGGGCGTTTGTAAAACGTATCAAATTGATGGAGAACAAGTTGTCACGGCATCAATCATCACATGTCCTGGAGGCAACCCCAAGTTAGATAATATACATAAAAAATCATTGCCCTTAATTCTTGACCATAACAATAAAGATTTGATTAACATGTGGTTAAGCCCAGATGTAACAGACAGCCATGTGTTTGATGATCTATTAGTAAACTCACTTAGTGTTGATTTAATAGCTACGCCAATAACAAAAGCCAGAGATTTAACCCCCATAGACAAACCTAGAGAGATAAAAGCCGATGTCTAAAGTCACAATATTAATGCCAATTAAAGCCAGCATGGAATTGCCCTTGTATGAAACATCTGTGCCAGCAGGCTTTCCTTCGCCAGCTGAAGAATACCTTGGCGAAAAACTAGATTTGAATGAATATTTAATTAAAAACCCTATCGCTTCATTCTTTGCCAAAGTCGAAGGTGATAGCATGGTTGATGCAGGAATATTTGAAGGTGATTTGGTAGTTGTTGATAGATCACTGACTGCAAAACATGGTAACATTGTCATTGCCGCGGTTAACAATGAATTGACCATAAAACGCCTGTGTACCAAAGATGGTATTAAGTTAATACCCGAAAATCAAGATTATCAACCCATTGTCATGAGTGGTGAAAATGAATTGGTGATTTGGGGTGTTGTTACATCACTGGTTCGCAAGTTTTGAAAATGAATAAACTTATTATGGCGTTTTTTATTATTGCAGTACTTATGCTTTCAAGCTGTGCAAAATTGCCAATGAAAAACCCAATAAAAATGATGCCTGATGGCATTGTTGAAACCATTGATTTAGCGAGTCAAGGTGAAAATAAATATCTGTTACATTTAAGGATAAGCGCCACATTTGAGATGGGCCGCATTGACTTTGAACCCCGTCTACAGCATGAAGCAGAACAAAAAGCTCATGATTTGTGTTTAAAAGGCATAAAACACATTGAAAAACGGTTTGAAGAAATAACCGTATTGGATTACGCTAAAGATGGTTACAATTTATTAAACAACATGTACGCACACATTGAGTGTCAAAAATGATAGCTTTATGTGATGTCAATAATTTCTACATCAGTTGTGAGCGGATCTTTAATCCAGCACTCTGGCATCAACCGGTTATTGTCTTAAGCAACAATGATGGTTGCGCAGTAGCTCGCTCAAATGAAGTCAAAGCACTTGGTGTCAAAATGGGTGCACCGCTATTCAAAATCAGAGATTTGATTCATCACCATAACATTCAGGTTTTATCATCGAATTATGCGCTTTATGGTGATATGTCTCAAAGGGTTGATAACATCATTGGCTTTTACTCCGATCAAATTGAAAACTATAGCATTGATGAATGCTTCATTGGTTTTAAAGGGCATGAGCATTTAAATCTAGTGAGGCATTGTCAGAGAATGAAACGTCACATATTCAAATGGCTTGGCCTTCCTGTGTGCATTGGTTTAGCACCAACCAAAACCCTTGCAAAAATAGCAAATCACCATGCAAAAAAACTTAATGTATTTGGTGGCGTGCTTGAACTCAGTAGCCCTTTACACATCAAAAATGCTCTTGAGAATCTACCAGTGCGTGAAATATGGGGCGTTGGTGGCCGTACTGGCCAACACCTTAATGACATTGGTATTAAAACAGCTTTACAACTGCGTGATGCAGATATTAAATCAATGCGTAAAAGATTTTCAGTGGTGATGGAACGCACAATTATGGAGTTAAGAGGTATTAGCTGTATTGAGTTTGATGCTGATCCAGAGAAGAAAAAACAAATCATTTGTACTCGCTCTTTTGGCGAAACTGTTCACGATATTGAATTACTGAAAGAGTCAATCACTTATCATGTGACACGTGCTTGTGTAAATCTCCGAGAGCAAGAATCTAAAGCCAAAAGCATTACGATTGGTATCAGAACAAATGCGTTCAACCCAAATGCCAAACAACACGCCAGTTCAATCACTGTGAAATTGCCACAGGCATCAAGCCATACACAACACTTTATTAATGCAGCTATTCAAGGACTTGGACGCATTTATAAAAAAGGCTTTGGATATAAAAAAGCGGGTATAGTGCTCAACGATATATCAGATCATGACATGGTGCAACCAGATTTATTTATGCAGTTACCAAAACACAATGATGGCTTAATGACAGTACTTGACCAGATTAATAACAGATTTGGCAAAGGCACTTTAAGGAGTGGTCAAGAAGGTTTTGGTGATGGTTGGATGATGAAATCAGAAATCAAATCACCAGCTTATACAACACGCTTTAGTGATGTCGTTACCGTGAATTAGCAAAGTGTCATTAAACAGTCCTATCAAAACATTGTTTTTTTAATGATTTTATCCCACTATAAAATATAGTAAACACCGGAACAATCCGATTACACCTCCATTCAAGAGAGAATTACACAGAAAAATACCAAACTGTTGACGTTTCATCAAGATGGCATTCCGTTTTATCTTACCGATTATATCGCGATGGTTGATTACACTGGTCAAGCTCAGTTAGAAAATAAACGAGGGCATATACCACAAGAAATCGCCGATGTTTTTATACGCCTCAACCTCAATCCCGATAGTTGGTTTGATGAACTGAAACATTTTAGATCCAATGGCAGAACGGCAGTTGACACCAGCCTGCAAATTCAAACGTGCAAACCACATCATTAAAATAAATCATCTCGTTTTAATTTATTTTGCTACTTCTAGGAAATGCCTGTCCTGGCTACCTTTCCCCAATCATGCGTGATTTGATTTTTTTGCTAGCCCTAATCATTAAAATGTAAGCACAACGAAAATTAATATTAAGTTGGTATATAATCAATTTAATTAAAACTAAACGAACAATATCAAATGGTAAAACCACAAAGTATCAAAATTTCTTCAATCGCTTTTATAATCTCATTTATCATTAGCTTAGCTTCTCTCTCTATTGGATTAGTAACTATTCCAGAAATGCGGTCTGGTCCAGTTATAATTTTCTTTCTAGCTTTTTTAACATTTCTATTCTTTATTCTGTACAAAATTAATAATTCAAAAAACTGGGCTAGAATAGTTTTGACCATTTTTTCAGTTTATGGAGTTTATGCACAATTATTTGATCCTAACCCCCAAAATATTGATATCCCAATGCTTATAAATGTTTTTAATTATATAGGTGTTGTCACGATTACGATTGGATTAATTTATTTGTATATTCCTTCATCTAATATTTGGTTTAAGGCAAAAGTTTAAAGAAATTACATGGTAGAAATGAAATAAAAAATGTGATGTGAACGTTGCTGTTAATCATACTTACATCTTGCAGTATTAATGATGAGAGTTCCAAAATCAATTCTACTAACAAGATAAAGGGACCTTACTCGGCTAGAATTTCTGCAACAATCTCAGATACCTATCATGTAGCATATGATCCACATGAAGAAATGATTTGGTTTTCAGAATATGAAAATTCTCACTTTCACATAGAATCTTCAAAATATGATAGCTATAGTTTTAGACAGGAAAAGACAGGCCCTTTGTGGGAAATACCCTACACTAAATTCAGCATTTTGCCATTATAGTTCTCAAGCGACTTTGTTATTCTATGCTAAACAAGAAGTAACAAATGACAAAAGCACGTAAATATCAAATATAAGTAGAAGACACACCCTATTATCACCTCATCTCACGGTGTGTACGAAGAACTTTTCTTTGTGGCAAAAGCGGTAACCAATCCTTCGAACATCGAAGACAGTGGATTGTGGTTCGTATGAAGTTTTTATCATCAATCTTCGCTCGCCATAGATATTTTCACATTATCACAATTAGCATATCATTAAAAGTATATATTTGTACCTTAACAAAAACTAGAAAGTACTGAGGTACCTCATAATGACCCAATAATCCCCCAGCAAATAGAGTTTTCATTCAAGACTTTAAATCAACTCGGGTTAAACCCTAACTTTAAGGCTTTAACAACCACTTCTGTTCTATTATTGGCTTGTAATTTTTGAAATAAAGACCGAAGGTGAAGCTTAACGGTTGTCTCTTCAATAAATAAGTTTTTGGCAATGACCTTATTTGAATGTCCTTTAAATAATTCATTGAGTACTTGCTGTTCCCTCTTGCTTAGATCGCTGTCACCTTCATTTGGATCATCATCAGGAGCCAGGCAAATTTCAGGAACATATTTGGTACCACTGATAATTAATTTCAAAGTCAAAATCAAAGAGTCTCCATTCATGGTTTTTGGAATGAACCCTTGTGCACCGAGCTCAAAACTGCGCTCTACTTCTTGTTTCTTAACATCGCCTGAGATCATGGCAATTGGAATCTTGGGAAAAGCTTTTGCTACGGTTTCAATACTCTGTAAATTATTCATTCCTGGCATATTGACATCCAACAGAATTAAATCAAAATCAGCTTGTTGCTGAAGAATTTCTAGCGCTTGTGGAATATCACAAGCTTGAACAACTTTCGTTTTTCTATCATCTCTGGTAATTAAACTTGAAATGGCATCTCGTACTAAATCATGATCATCTGCTATCAGTATTTTCATTAAATATAACAATATGTAGGGATTGGATTGGATTAACATATCACGCGGCACTTAACGGGTCAAGAAGCATGTATTTTCTATGACTCTATAATCTAGTCCGAATATTTCATCAAAACGGTAAAAAAATTAATTTTGTCCATAAAAAACATCGAGTTAAACGAGTTTTTTAAAAGCAAATATATGAATACCTATCAGATATCAAGTATTATTCATGATGAGATAGTGGTTTCGGACATATATTCGGCCTAGTTAATGAATTTTTCAACCGTCTTCAATAATAACTTTACATCTATTGGTTTTGGGATCAGTTGATCTACCAATGCCACATCTGGGTTTTTCTTACACTCATCAATATACCCTGAGGTTAATATAAAAGGCGTTTTAATATTTTCTGAGCGAATTGATTTTAGTATTTCTAAGCCAAGAATATTTGGCATTCTTTGATCACATATGATCAATTTCCATTGATGTGGTTTTGTTAAAATTTCACATAACCCAAGCTCTGGAGTATCTTTATAAACTGATTCAATATTCTGTCTCAACAAGGTCTGTTGAATAAAATGACCAACTTCTTGATTATCATCAATGATCAATATACTGGATTTATTATCTGGACTATTTTCAGCAATTAACTCCGGATCATTAGGGTTTAATTGAGGTACAAAGTAAGGATCGACAATTGGAAAAACCACTTCAATATATGTCCCGTGTTTGGGTTTTGAGTGTATTTTAATGCCCCCATTATGATCTGTAATTGTGGTGGCTACAGAATACATACCAAGACCGGTGCCTTTATTTGAATTTTTTGTAGTAAAAAACATTTCAAAGATATGATTAAGGATATCTTTGTTCATACCAGGACCATCATCATAGAAATTAATTTTAATACACTTATTGTTAAAAACATGTAATCCAGCAATGATAGATTCTGCATCCTTGGGGAAAAACTGTAAAATATGATAATTTGGTTGATTCAGATCAACTTGATCTAACAATTGATAATCTATTGAGATCCTACAAGGTTTTTGCCCTGTAGCATTGATGGTATTATTGATAAAATTAATAAAAACTTGTGCCAATTGCGTGGCATTGCCGTTGATTTCAGAATTTTGATTGATTAAATCTAACGATAATGAAACATTCTCTGGGATATTGGGCTTGATCAGCGTAATTGTTTCATTTAAGACATTGATGATATTGACTCTGTCTAATTTTGGTTTCGCATGTTTAGAAAAAGCCAGAATATTATTGACCATTTCTTGTGCTCTTTCTGAAGCTTGCTGAATTTTATCTACAGAATCATGCAATAAAGATTCGTTCGGTATGTCTTCTTTCAAAAATGAAGCATAACCTTTAATCGCTGCAATAATGTTATTGAAATCATGCGCAAATGAACTGGCCATTTTACCTATGTGTTCCATTTTTTCTGCTTTTAAAAGCTTTAATATGGCCTGTTGCTGTTCTGAAATGATGAGCTTTTCTTGGCTTACATCTTTATGAGTACTTACAATGAGGCCTTTTTCACTCCTATTGACATGTATGGCAACCATTTGTGATTTTTTTAATTTTATTTCATAAGAGCAATGATTTAACTCTTCTTCCATCATTTTTTGATAGGCTGGATGTTTAATAAATACATCAAAGAAGTCATTTAAATTAATATTGGTATGCATATACGGAGCATGCTCTGGATAAATTTCTTTCAGCTGTTTATTAACCAGTAAAATGTTAGCATCTTCATCGGTTAATAAAAAACCTTCTTGCATATTTGATAAAGCCGCTTTCAACAATGCTTCATTTGTACTGACTTCATACAGAGTGTCATACAATTCTTCGGTTTTTTCTTCTAAAAAATGTTCAGCTTGTTTTCGAGCTTGAATTTCTCTTTTTAATTTGTTTTTTAATAATCTATTTTCATCAGTCATTTAAGTATAAATTGTGCTTCATTCGATTGGCCATTTGATAGATCTATCATTTTAACACTAATGTCTTCATTAAAATAATCAATACAACCATGAATTAAACCTTTGGCAAGATACATAAAAGGTCTTTTAGATTTATAGTTCAGAGTCAATTGATCTTTGGCATCATTAAATTCAGCTTCCATATTCGGCAACTCTGCATTCGGATGTATCTTGGTAACGTTTCGGTGAATGGTTTGATCAATATGAAAAATACATTGCATGCTGCTGTCAAATTGCTCAATTAACTTGGGATATTCCTTACACAATTGTGCAAATAAATAATACCCAAAACTTTCAACCATGACTGGAATGTCAAGTTTTGAAACACCATTAATGTGGACAATATATTTTAAAAGTTCTTGGTGATCATAGGTACCAACAGTGGTATAAACACCAGAAGATTTGACTGGAACGGATTCTAGCATTTGATCTAAAAATTCTAACCCCAATTGCTCTTCAACGTAAGTGAGAAAGCTTGTAAAAATTAACCCCTTCATAAAATCTCTTTGTTTTTTAATAGGCTATATTTTAATCCCAAACGATAAAATATTCACCACATCAAAAGGACAGTAATAAACCTATACTAAAGGATAGGTTGAACAATTTGATCAGAAAAAATTGTAACCTTAATGACAATGGCATATCAAACGTCAGAATCTAAAATGGAGTCATCAATTTAAAAAGGTGATTTATGAAACACATTTTATTAATAGAAGACGATAAGCATTTACTCAACATGTTACAACTGTTGATACAAAGAAATACAAACTTTAATCTCATCACTGCTCAGAATGGAGTTGAGGCCAAAGCACTGTTAAACAATAGGCTGTGGGATGTGATCATCACAGACCTCAATTTGCCTGATTGCACAGGTTTAGAATTGGTTGAACTCATTAGGGCGCATAATGACCTCGCTAAAATTTTAATGATCACTGGCAATAATGATACACATAATGTCATCAAAGCCCTCAACTTGAAAGTGGATGCTTTTTTATTAAAACCTTTTGACAATGATGGATTCATTGAATCAATCAAGAAGTTGGCTGATTTAAATAAAAACAGCATACGTCCCAAGAAAGTTCTTGCCATTGGCGCACATCCCGATGATGTTGAGATTGGCTGTGGAGGCACCTTACTCAATCATAAAAACAATGGCGATCACATCTTTACATTGACTTTATCGAATGGCGAAAAAGGTGGTGCTTCATCTGTCAGGTCATTAGAAGCGCAAAAGGCCTCAGAATTATTGGGATCTCAATTGACTTTATGTGATTTAGCGGACACCAAAATTTCATCAGGTACAGAAACCATTTCATTAATTGAGCAAGCCATTGCCAAATATCAACCCGATCAAATTTATACGCATTCGAAAAACGACAATCATCAAGACCATCGAAATGTCTTTCAAGCCACGATTGTTGCAGCCAGGTCGATTCCTTGTATTGAATGCTATCAAAGTCCATCAGCGAATATTGATTTCAAACCCTCTAGATTTGTTGATATTTCTCAGCAAATGGCCAGGAAAATTAATTTAATCAAGTGTTATGCCACACAATTTGGCAAATGCCGTTATTTAAAGAAGTCTCTGATAAAAGCCAATGCTGAATATTGGGGCCGCTATGCAAATTATTCTTTAGTAGAACCTTTCGAAGTGATCAGGAGTGTCAAATGAAATCGTTAAATGTATTAATAACAGGTGCTGGTGGTGCTGCCGCGATTGCTTTTTACAAAGCGGTTAGAAATACGGATCATCAATTCTTTATGGCGGATATGAGTGAAAACTCTGTTGGGTTATTTCTCGTTAAAGAATCCAATAGATGTCTCATCAAAGGAGGAAATGATAAGAATTTTATTGATCACTTATTAAAAACTTGTCAATTGAATCAGATCGATATTCTTGTGCCAACCGTTGATTGCGAATTGTTGGCCATTGCTTTGAATAAAGCGTCATTTGAAAAGGCTGGCGTTAAGATAATTTCCTCAGAATATTCTAGTTTGGTCAATGTTCTTGACAAATACACACTCATGAAAACGCTTGAATCAGATTTTGATTTGGCCTGGTTTGAAAAATACGATGAACAATTAGACATCAATAAATTGAACTACCCATGCCTCATAAAACCCAGATGCGATAGTGGCTCAAGAGGCATAAAAAAAATAGAAAGTGAAAACGATCTTAAATCCGTTCCCAAAGACGGTTCTTTTATGATCCAGGAATATTTAGCAAACAATGAGTACTCAGTTGATGTCTACTTAAACCACAAGAATAAAGCCATTGCCAGTGTGGTAAGAGAGCGCATCAAAACCTACGGAGGTGTTGCGGTCATTTCTAAAACCATTCAATGGAAAATGTTGAGTGAACTGGCATCTCACATCGCTGAATTTTTGAATCTAAGGTATGCAGTAAATGTTCAGTTTAAACTCAATGGAGCAGGAAAACCCTGTTTATTAGAAATCAACCCCAGATTCCCGGGGACATCATCTTTGACAGTTGCAGCGGGTGTCAATATGCCAGATTTTTGCCTTCATGAAGCCATGGGTGGAACCATTGAGCTTCATCAAGAATATCAAGAGTTGGCGATGATTAGGCGCTGGCAAGAAACTTTTATCAAACCGGATCAACTGCATTCTTTTGAACAATCTCAGTTATGAATACCATTGAAACAACCAGTTACTTGATGATGTTTTTTGTGTTTTTAGGAAGTTTTCCTTTATTAATATCATTATTTCAATTTTTATTAATAGGGTTGCACTCTTTTAAAAACCATTACAAGTCAACTGGTTGTTACTTTCCTAATGTTTCGATTTTAGTTCCTGCGTGGAATGAATATAACGTATTAAACACCACTATTGACAGTTTGATGGACATGTCATATCCATTAGACAAGTTAAGGATTTATATCATAGATGATGCCAGTACTGATAACACGCCAGAGTTGATGAAACAAAAAATGAGCCAGTATCCAGGCAATGTTTTTCATATCAGACGATTAAAAGGCGGGGAAGGAAAAGCCCACACATTAAATTATGGCATCAAAGAGGTTTTAAATGAACCTTGGTCTGATGCATTTTTGATCATGGATGCCGATGTGTTATTTGAAAAAAATGCATTGCGAAAAATGACAAGACACTTGGTTGATAAAGAAGTGGGCGCTGTAACTGCCTATATCAAAGAAGGCAGCCGCCCAGGTAGTTTAATGACCAGCTTTATCGACTTTGAATACATCACCGCACAGGCAGCCTCGCGCAGGGCACAAAATATCTTATCTTTTATGGCCTGTTTAGCTGGTGGTGCACAGCTCCATACAAGAGATAATATGATTGCAATCGGTGGTCGCATTGATACCACCTCACTTGCTGAAGACACTTTTACGACATTTAAAACGCAATTAAATGGCCGAAAAGCCATTTTCGATGGCAATGCCATAGTGTGGGCTGAAGAACCCGACAACATTGATGGCTTATGGAAACAACGCTTGCGTTGGGCAAGAGGCAATCTACAAATCACCAAACAATACAGCCATTTGTGGTTCAATAAAAAATTCCATAAACATTTGGGTTCAGTCAGTTTCTCCCTGATTTGGTTTTCAATATTACTCATGCCTATTTTTATGATACTGGCCAGTATCGGCTTAACCAGTTTATTCTTTCTTGATTTTCCTTTGTCTTGGAAACTGTTTAAATTATTTTGGATACTTAATGTCATTGTCTATGTATTTGTCACACTGTTTTCATTTTTAATTGATACCACAAGTGCCAAACAATCCTGGCTTGCAGGGATTCTTTTTCCCGGTTTGATTTCTCTGTCGATTATTGTCTTATCTTATATTCCTGGCTTATTAGAGTATTTGATTTTAGACAATAAAACACACCCTAATTGGAAGTCTCTTCCACTGAGTTCAATGATGATCATTTTGTTTATGTATTTGTGGTTATCACTGAGCATGGTAGCTGCATACTTGGCAAAAATCATTGAAAAAACACCATACCTGAAACACCTCAGTAAATTAACGCTATTAGTGGCAGGTTATGGCCCTTTATTGTGTGCAATTACCTTTAATTCCTATATTTCAGAGTTAAGAGGTAAAGAAATGAAGTGGGATAAAACTGAGAAAACCGGGAAAGTTCAAATTAAAAAATGAGCACCAAAAATGAGCCAAAAACAACAATACAAAAAAGAACTTAAAAACGATATTAAAATTGAAAAACGCTTGTGGCTCAAAGAGTTTTTGGTATTTATCGTCATATTTATATTAATAGTCATCAGAGAGGTATACTTAAATGAATGGTTTAATTTTGCTGCTTAATTCAATATTGAATACAGCCGTTATAGATAATGAAATGACATGTGATTTTGAAAAATCCATCAATTTTTTTCATCAATCACAAAATGAAAAAGCCATAGAACAATTTGATTTATGTCGTCAAGTCAAAGACTTCAATGCGCAAAGTCAATTTTACATGGGGATCAGTTATAGAAACTTAGGCAACAATGAAATGGCCAAAAAACTGCTAAAATCGATTATTGGTAAAGATAACAATATCAATTATTATTTGGAATACGCTTATACTTTTGAAAAATCTGGGCAAATAAGCGATGCCAAAAAGGTATATTTACAAACAACAGAAAAATATCCACAGAGTTTTCCTGCACAATTAGGCCTGGCAAGAATGAGCCATTGGATCGGTGATATTGATCAATCCATAAAGCTATACAGTGATCTAAAAGCTGAACACCCACAAAATATTGAAGTCAATTTGGGGCTGGCCTTTGCTTTATTGAGTGATCGCAAGTTAAATCGATCAAGACGCTTATTTGATGACGTATTGGCCATTGAAAAACACAACCAAGCGGCCCAACAAGGCATAACCATGTTATCAAAAGTTAAAAATCACAGCATTACATTTTCCAGCAGCTCTGTAAGTTTTGCTGGTAACTCGACTAAAGCTGAGAAAATTGCCGTAACCTCAACACCAGATTATTCATTGAAGTGGGGTGCTCATCTGATCCATTATCAAAAACCAATTGATTCATTTTTCATTGAGGCAGTTTCAACCAATCGTTTTGTATTGAATGAACTCTCTATTTTTGCCATTTATAAAAACGCTTCTAACAATGAAATATTGGGTGAATATGTTTTACAAGATCTACATAATAATGATCATTTACATAAAATAAAAGTCGAAGACTTTTACACGTTCGATAATAAAAACCAAATATCATTGGGGGTAACCCAATCATTTATCAATGCTGAATTGATCAACACACTCACCACTTTTGGAGTTTCAATAAAACGTAAAAACGGGCTGGAGCTGATTGGTCGTTTTTATTACTCTTCTGATAAACAATTATTGGACAGTCAATCCATTTCTACAAGCATCATTAAAACAACCAAAAATGATAACGTTATTCAACTGGGCGCCAGCTTGAATCGTTTTGATGGGGAATTATCGACAACAGCTTTTGGCAAATTTTCTTGGAAGTTAAATAAAGACTTTAAAATGACAGTAAACGCAGCAAGAAATACTCAAAATCAATACACACAATTCAGTGTTGGATTGGATTATGGGTTTTAAACATCCACTGTCACAGTGTTAGGGTTAATGAGTTAAATGAGCAATCGATTTTTCACATAAATTAAACAACAATGTCATCATGTCATCAAAATCTTTCTCAGAGCCATGAAAAGGGTCAGGAACCTTATCAAGATCACTGGCAGGATCAAAATCAATAAACTCAGTGATCTTTTCAAGTGGCTCATTGGGCCAATTTTCTGTTAAAAATGCTTTATTTTTTTTATCCATGACGAAAATTTCATCAAAGTTCTGAAAGTCCTCTATGCAGAACTGTCGTGCTTTTTGAGTTGATAAGTCAACATCATGTTTTAATGCTGCCTTTATCGATCTGGGATCTGGTTGTTTGCCAATATGAAAATCATGGGTACCGGCCGAATCCACTGTGAATAGTTTATTGAATCCTTGATCCTGAATTAATTTTTCAAATATACCCTGAGCACTTGGCGATCTACAGATATTCCCGTAGCAAACAAATAAGATTTTTTTCATAATTCGTACTTTATTCTAGTGAGTTATTTAATTTACCAATATATCAGTGTATTGCAATGACTTTATTGTTTTTTATTAATCAACCTTTTAAAACTTTAAACACAACCAGTGATTTATGCATCTAAAAACAGATCTGTCATCATTTCATCTACACTGTGATCGAACTTGTATTGATCAAAATTTGTAACCCCCGCATCTTTTAACAAGGCTTCATCAATAAGGGTCTGTCCAGATAACTCGAGATCTTTTGTTTTGATGATCATTAAGGCGGCTTCTGCCATGATTCGTGGTACTCTGGATTTTTTCATCATATTTTTATCTACTGCAAATTCTATCGCTGCGGTAGCTATGGTTGTTTGTGGCCATAGTGTGGATGATGATATGTTGTCTTTCATCAACTCTTCAGCCAAACCAAGTGCCAATAATGTCATGCCATACTTCGACAATGTATATGGTATGAAGGGCTTAAGCCAATGTTTGGCCATGTTGATAGGTGGTGACAGGGTAATGATATGAGGGTTTTCACCTTGTTTAAGAAAAGGGATGGCTGCCTTGGAACATACAAGAGTACCCCGTGTATTAATGGAGTGTATCAAATCAAATTTTTTAACTTCGGTATCCTGTAAATTATTCAGGGCAATTGCACTGGCATTATTGACCAAAACATCAATACCTCCAAACTTTTCAGCCGCCATCGCCATGGCATTATTAACAACAGTATCATCTCGCACGTCTAACTTTATCGGTAAAGCAACCCCACCTGCCTCATTGACCTCTTGAGCAACAGAATGTATGGTGCCAGGTAATTTAGGATGAGGTGCATCAGATTTTGCGGTAACAACAACATTGGCACCTTGTTCAGCACATGCCAATGCAATTGCTCTACCAATGCCTCTTGAAGCACCGGTAATAAAAATGGTTTTTCCCTTTAAATCGTTCATATTACTCTCTGTTTATCAAAAACCACTATATTACCATTTACTGCTGTATCATATTGTCAATTAAACAGAGGATTATGTTATATTTTTTACAGCAATCCAAAGTAACCTGCTCTCAAGTCTTTGAGCTTTGTTAGAATGATTTAAAAATATAATACCGACATCGACCAATGCCCTGACAGATAGCATAGAAAAATTAATATGAATAAATATCAACAAAAACTTGAGAGTATCAAAGCGCGAAGAATCAACACAAAACAACGTTTGTTGGCATTCCTTCAGTTTTTATACTTTATCGCTGTAGGTTTATGGATTATTCCATTTGGTTTAATGGCCATTAACCCGAATATTTCATCAAAACGGTAAAAAGGTTGATTTTATCTCTTAAAAACATGGAGTTAAACGACATTTGTAAAAGTATACTTTGCACCTGAATGGTTTTGGCCTTAAATATTTAACGTTATTCTTATCAGGTATCACCGAAAAAAAAACCGATTCACATTAAGAGGGCTCATTAATATAAAAAATAAATAGACCCACCAGTTTTTTGTTACAAATCTAGCCAATGGCTATTTATTAGCAAGTTTTTCAACTGGTCCGATTATTTGATCAAATATTTGGACTGTGTGGCAGAATTCTAAACTTTTTATCTTCATTCACGAATCACGCAAAGACCTCAATTATTGGCATCTATAAAAAATACATAAGTAAACCTATAAAAAATCACTTCACATTAAAGCTAATTTTATCGAGGATAAACCTAGATAACATCGAGATTTAAATCAGCGTTGTTTTTCGTACTAATTTTCATATAGTTACTTCATCACAAATCCTTGATTAACAAAGCATCTAAACAAATCTAAATTCAACAAATAATAATCATCCATGCTCTAAAAATTACTTGAATTAAAAGGTATTCATCCCCGATAATATATAGACAAATTAAGACTAACAAAAACATATGGGGAAAATAATGAATAAATCACGTCGTCTTTTAATTCAAGGAGCATCTGGTCTTGTAGCCGGTTCGGTTGCAGGTTCAGCAGTTGCTGCCAATGCACTGAAAAAACCGTTGGCCACACAATTAGACACTGAAGAACTCAACAATATGCTATGGGCGGTTTCACCACGCACCCGTGAAAATTACGTCAGAAGAGTCAGAGCCATTGGTGCCAATTTGTTGGATGCTGTGGGTCAACCAACACAGCCTGTCAATAATGACGAACAAGACGTAATAAACTATGCTGGTAATTTTACAAAAACACTGCCGCACAATAATTTAGGTGAAGTAGATGCTGATGCTTACACAGCAATGGTTGCAGCCATTGCAAGTGGCGATTATTCGCAAGTAACACTGTCTGAAGAAGCTGACAGAAAACTGGCTAATCCAAGTGCATTCAAATCGTTTGACTTACATGGCGGTTATGCCGACTCAACCAGAATAATTGCTTCTCCTCCAACACAAAGCGCACATGCAGCAGCTGAGATGGTAGAAGTTTACTGGCAAGCTTTAACAAGAGATGTCAATTTCAGCGACTATGGAAGTTCTGACATGATTGCGGCAGCTGTTACAGACATGAATAATGTTTCTTATCAAATCAGCCCGACAACAGGCGGTGTTGTTACCGTTAATGACCTATTTAGAGGCGGTACAGCAGGTGACAGGCAAGGTCCTTACATCAGTCAATTGTTATGGCTACCCTTCAATTACGGAGCCATTCCTGTTGAACAAAAATATCCACAGCCTGTTGCTGGTCTAGATCACATGGTCACTTTTGAAGATTACTTGTCTATTCAAAATGGCGCGGCTCCAACTGCCACACAGCCATTTGGCTCTACCAGATACATTCAGAACAATCGCGATTTAGCCAATTATGTGCACTCAGACGTACTGTTCGAAGCCTATTACAACGCTACCATTATTTTATTACAAAAAGGCGGTTTATTACTGCCTAATTCACCGTTTGCAGGCACTGTCGAAGGTGGATTTGTAACATTTGGCGGCCCTGACGTACTCAATATGGTTGCCACAGCTGGTCGCATGGCTTTAACAGGGGCTTGGTATCATAAATGGTTGCATCGTAAACTGCGCCCTGAGGCATTTGGTGGCTTGGTTCATCTACAAAGAGAAGGCATTGCCGATTATGGATTGCATCCAGATATCATGATGAGTGACGCAGTAACTCAAACAGTAAACAGCCAAGGCAATGCACTGCTTGGGCAAGCTTATGTTGAAGGTTCACCAACTCATCCAGCCTACCCCGCAGGTCACGCTTGTGTAGCTGGTGCATGTACTACTGTCATGAAAGCCTTCTTTAACGAAGACGCAATATTCCCTGGTGCCATGCAACCCAGTCAAGATGGTACAACATTGGTACCATTGGATGAAGATTTAACCGTCGGTGGCGAAATCAACAAACTAGCTAATAATATTTCAATTGGTCGAAATGCTGCGGGCGTTCACTACCGCAGTGACGGCGAGCAAGGCATGTTTGCAGGTGAGCAACAAGCCATTGGCTTATTAAGAGACTACACTTTATCTTATACCACTGAATATGATGGCTTTTACCTGACCAAGTTTGACGGTACACCCATTAGAATTGCCAATGGTAAAGTTTACGAACTTTAATAATTAACAATATTATTGGAATGAAAAACAACAGGCGCACATTAATGTGCGCTTGTTGTTTTTAAAGACTCTATAAATAAAAGTTTTTATTCTGCCATTAACTGATCATACTTGTCCTGAAATTCACTGAGGTCAGGTTTACTTTTATCATGTATATCATTACCTTTAATTTGAGTTGATAAATATTTTAATCTTTGTCAAGAATGGCTTGATATAATAAGTCGTTCAAATAGATATCGTTTTATAGTCACCATAACGATATTCTCACATTATAGCTAATACTATATTTCTGAAGTTTTCACAATTTTTATTCACAATCAAAAATTTTAATAGCAACTGATGAGAATAACTCTGAATTTTAGTTTGAATATCTCATCAGAGAATAGATTTTAGGATAAAAATGGTTAGATCATTATAACTTTAAAGCCTGTTATTCATGGCGTAAAAAAACCTTCGCTGTTTCATTGCAAAGGTTTTTTTGTTTGATGTGAAGATTTAAAGAATTATAATTTTAATAATGATCAAAGGTAAAAACCATATCAGGAGCATCAAGAGAACAAGCCCTTTGTTTAACCATATCACCATCAGCATTGGTTACGTATAAACATTTATTAGTTTTGATGTTTCTTAATAAGTAATGATCAGGTTCCCCGCCAACTGGAAGCAAAGCATACTGTGTTAAATCAATTCCCTCATCATCCACTGAACCACAATTATCTGTGGTCATTTGTGCAGAATCACTTGTAGACTCTGGCATAATACACGCATTGATCAATTCCGACTTAAATTTAGTCACACCATCAATACCTGTACCTAACATTTTGAATGCTTTTGATGGGGAAAACTCTGGATACCAACAAGTCCAATGGTGAAACCTTGCTGTTTCGATATCACCCCAAGCATGCGGGTAAATACATTGATCAAGGTGAACACTTCTTATTCTGACTGACCCAGCATCAGGAAACACATCATAATTTGGATCTACAAATTGCATTTGCTGAAAAGATTTGACCAAATTAGACTTGTCCTTTCTAAAATCTGTAACATGACTATCAAGATAACTAATAATTTCATTTGACATCCTTTCATGTGAATTTGGTCCACCCAGGTTTGCATAACTCCAGTAAAAATTATCATTAGGTGGCAAAGCATTCTCTTCACATACAAAATTATTAGCAGTAGCTGCTATGTAAAATGAACTACCATAACTTGCTTTACCGTATGAGTTGAAGCCTCCCCAACCTCTAGTAAAGGAGTCTGCATGAGATTTTAATGTCAACTTGTGAAGTATACCTGGAGCCAATATGTAGTCTTCCCCTAGTCCAGATTCATAGGTACTCAAAAACATTCCAGGACTTTCACCAGAGTTACCCTCTCTTTTAATCAAACCAAAAGAGCCATAAATCAGATTTGAAAGCATTGCCTCATCAATTTCAGCAAATGAGAAATCATCTGAACTCAGCACTTCAGCCAATCCAATCACGCCTTGAGAAAATGTTACCAGTGACTCTGGATCCACTTCTGTACTTTTATTGATACTGGCTGCAACCCCTTTATTATATAAAATTTCTGAAGCGCCATAACCATTTTCGTACGTTAATGAAACACTATCACTAGCAATGGCAATACGGCCATTTAAAACACCACCAGCATCAATGATTGTATCTACCTGACTACCATAATCAACAATAAAATTTAATTGTCCGCTACACGCTTGAGCCCCCTCCGAACAAGGGGAACCATTAGAGCCGAAACAGTCCATCCTTACACTAATCGTACTTTCGTCGGTCCTCGGGTCACCAGCACCCCAAATATTGTGTTTTACCTCATTCGCCAAATGGCCAGAGTGTGCTGCTCCATTACGCGATAATTCTTTATCATAGAGCCACTCATGACCACCGGTATCTGTAAAAAACACATCATACTCATCTACAAATTTATACTCAGGCGTATCATCGCTAGGTACATATGAAATATTACATATACAATCAGCACCTCGATCTTCTCTGTCTTCCCAACGTTTATTATGTAAATTTATAAAATCTCTGGCTTCTCTACGGACTTTTTGCGACACCTGCTCCGAACGAACAAAGTCCATAAACATCAATCTAGGATTTTGGCGGCTTTTCTTATTCCATCGATCCAGTACACCTGATAATTCTGTTGAAATAGTATTACTGACCTGAAGTCTACTATTAACATTATTACTTGTAGTGTTACCACTGTTGTTAGCCGCATGAAGCGAGCCGACCATGCCACAGAGCATTAATATCGTTTTCTGTATTTTTGTCATTATATATCTCTCTTTGCTAATTTAATTTAATTGATTTAAAGCAATAAACTTTGCCTCAAATATGAGCCACTCCATGATAAGTAAAAATACATCAAAGACAAAATACTCTAGTGGTCAATTGTGGTAAAGAACAAACGAAATACAATAGTAAAAACAAAAAAATGTAAAAAAAACAAATGTTAAACCATTGATATTATTTAATAAAATTGTTTTTACCATTTTTTACCATTGACTGAAAAACAAAATAACCACCTCATTAAAAATAACGACAAATCATTTCATAAAAAAAATAACAAATTTAATTTAAGCTCAAAAAAGTAATAAAATATGCTTAAAATACATGACAGATTGCATTGACAAATACAACAATCTAAGCATCTAATAAGGCTTCAATAGCTAATTGAATAAAAACACAGGAAATTTTACATTATAAGTTCCTGTAAAAAGCTGAAAAAGAGAAGGGGAAAACTGTGTTTTTAAAGCTTATTAAATGTAAACGAGTTCATAACCACATTCTATGCAGCATGAAAGAAAGTATTAATCTAAATGTGTAACTTCGATTAAACTATGTCCCTAGGAGGATTTTTTTAAATATTACATTACTCGGACAAGTTTATTATCAAGATTCGCCAACACATCCGACCTGCTGTGCAGGTCACACTTGTGCAGCAGGCGTTCACTACCGCAGTGACGGCGAGCAAGGCATGTTTGCAGGTGAGCAACAAACCATTGGCTTATTAAGAGACTACACTTTATCTTATACCACTGAATATGATGGCTTTTACCTGACCAAGTTTGACGGTACACCCATTAGAATTGCCAATGGTAAAGTTTACGAACTTTAATAATTAACAATATTATTGGAATGAAAAACAACAGGCGCACATTAATGTGCGCTTGTTGTTTTTAAAGACTCTATAAATAAAAGTTTTTATTCTGCCATTAACTGATCATACTTCTTTTGAAGCTCACTGATATCTGGCTCACTCCTCATCAGTTTATACATGGCTTTTCGGTCTTTCATCCAACGATATAGCCAAGAAATACCCCATTTCTTATAATATTCTGCATTTTGTTGATACGCCTGATCCTCTAATGCATCATCCAAGCTGATGAATTGGTATTGCCGGGCCTTTAACCTATTAACCAGTTCAGGTAAATAATCGGCATTCAATGCATTATCATGACACAGATATATGTGGCGCAAAGGACCACCATGATTTTTTTCAGCCACTTTTTCAAAAAAATCAAAGTAAGCCAGGGTTTTTTCAACATACTCCTGTCCGACTTTTCTTGCTTGATCCAACTCTCCTTTGTCTTTGTGGTATTGATAAATTGCACTGAACATCCAATCCGAACTTTCAATGGTAAAAGGCGTAATTCTATAACCTTGCTCTGACAAATACTCATCCATACTTTTGTTTTGTAAAAAATCTTTACCCATATCATTGAAGGGGAACCTGAAGTGCTTTAGCGTTTTATCATGCTTCTTGGCCAGTTCTGCAGTTAAGTAAGCCCCTTTCTCAACATTTTCTTTAAAAACTTCATGCCCCACTTCAGAGTATCGCAGGTGATCAAAAGTGTGGTTACCCAATGTAATAAATCCCTTTTCTATCCAGCTATTCAATAAACTTATATTGTTGATCACATGATCATTCTTGAATAACAAACCTTCATTGATGAATATCGCCACAGGAATTTGTAAACGCTCTAATTGCATCAACAACTTGGATTCAAATCCATCCGTATAATATTGTTTGGTATTTGGTACGTCATCTATGGTTATAGCGACTTGATTTTGAGCACTCACTGCCTGTGCAAAGACAAAGAATAGAAATATTCGGAACAGCCATATGTTTTGTTGTATAGTCTTCATGATTGTTTGGAAAATTGCTTTATTATTGTAAAATTCCCAGCATATACATGCTGACAGATTTATTCAAATCCAGTCATAAAAATGACATCATCTGATACGATATTGAGGGTGATATCTACTGGTTCACTGCTATTGATGCCATCACTGACCACAACACTGATGGTGAATTCATCAATTAAATCACCATCAATATCATCACTGTCGTTGATGATGAGCTCACCTGTATCACTGTCCAATAAGAACGGTTGTTGAGCATCGCCATCTGTACTGTCATTTCCACTGATGATGGACCAATCGATCAATACATTTTCGTCCTCAGCAAGTAAGGTAGTCACCACAGTTCCGTTTACACTATCTTCACTAATATTCAATATCCCAGGCTGAATGATGACTGGTGCAATTTCATCTGGTTGCGGCTGTATCATTACATTAAGATGATCAAAGTCAATAGCGCCTTGATCGTCAGTGACAGTCAATAACAGCTGATGATTGCCAACAGACAAGTCAACCACAATTTGTGCTTCAGCACCACTGTAATATTCAATATCACCTTGTGTCCATTGATAATGAATCACAGAGCCATCAACATCATTGGATAATGATGCATCCAATGTGATTGCTTCACCACCGCTGCCGTCCACATCAATCAACACAATATCAGGACCGGCATCAGCCACAGGCACTTGATTATTGATCACTTGCATACAAGTTCTGGCATTGCCTCCATTGTAAATCTGCTCTAATTCAACAATCTCCAAAGCTTGAGTAAATATACATACATCATCAATCAAGCCCGAAAAAGGTCGATCAGCCGTGGGTTGATTACCAATAGCAACAGGCGCTGTGCTGCCTGAAGTCTCACCAGGGCTCATCAAGCTTCCAACCAATACTGCGTCTTTATAAAGTCTCATGACACCGTCAACGTCAAAACTGGCACTCACATGTGTCCACTCATCCGTTAAGATGGCACCTTGATTTGCAATCAGTGTTTTGGTCATGCCATCAACCTTTAAACGAAACCTCAATCGATACTCACCTGAGGATTCAATGGTTGATATCATCCATTCATGTTGATTACCTGACAATCCTGATGCTTTGGATATGATCCGCCCTTCTGGATGTGTGTCCAAATCATTGACCTTAATCCATGCGGTTATGGTGAATTGATTCTCAGGTATATTTATGGCTCCTAAATCAACCACATCATCTACCCCATCAAAGTTCAGGGCACCGCCTATTTCACTGCCTTGCCATTCAGACCCTGTCATATTGATCAAATTACCATCATTTTTACCAACAGCATCCATAGCGACTAAGCCTGTGTTCTCATCCATTGGCCAATAAGCCCAAGCTTGTGGGCCAATAGGTGCTTGACTGGTTTCAACAAGCAAGGTTTCAGAAAGACCTGACTCATTGTCACTGGCATCTACTGCAGACACATTGAATGGGTATGTGCTTTGCGCCATCAGTTGTGTGGCAAGAAAAACCGTACCTTGAACCAATGATTGGTTAATGATTTTATTGTCTTGATAAATATTATAACCTGCAATACTGCCACTGTTATCGACAGATGTTTGCCAGATCAACTCAACCTGATCATGACTGATTTGACTGGTTTGAAGATTCTCAGGAATACTTGGTGCTTGACTATCAGGCACCCCAGTTTGAACAACCCTTAAATTGCGTGTGATGCCACCACCACTGATGGTTATGATGCCTTCTCGTTGGCCTATGCCATCAAAACTCAAAACACTCACCATCACTGTTGTATCGCCTGATCCACTGTTGGGATTAACATTCAACCAATCTTCAGATAAAGAGATAGCCCAATCCACATCAGCACTGACAATGATGTTTTGTTGAGATGATTGAGAAGAAAAATTCAATTCATTGACATTGATCGTCAAAGTATTGACCGCTGTGGTGTTTTCGAATAGATTAACCTGACCCACATATTTTTGTGGCCCAGCAAAATCGACATCGCCATCATGATCGAAATCAACAGCAATACAGCTATAGCAACCCAAGCCATTGGTGATCACATGTCGTTGCCAACTGGTAGCTGACCCATTAACGTTTTCCCACCAAAATACGCCATTATCACCAAAAGAAAAGCCACCATATACATCTGGATCTCCATCGAGATCAATGTCAGCAATTTGGACTTGATGGTTTTTACCTTGTGGCTGTTCAATGATGTGTCTTTGCCACACACCTGTTTGTGCATTCATCGGGTTTTTATACCACGCCAAATGCACCGCATTGCCTTCTGCCGAACTCATGATGATGTCCACTTTACCATCGCCATCCATGTCAGATATTTCAGATTTGACACTGTTGTTCAAGGCACTTTGTGATTCATCAAAAAAGGCTTCATCAAAAATCACTTCTGTCCATGCGCCTGATCGCGCATCCAGTGGGGCAAATAATATATAGCCATTGCCAATGATATCATCCCGACCATTGTTGTCCAAGTCTGCCACAGACAACCCTTCACGGTGACGCGTATCCAAACGCCTGGGGTGCCAATCATCAGCAGTATTTTGATAGTACACAACAAAACGTAAAGTTGATAAATGTCTAACCACCACATCTAATTTTCCATCGCCATCCACATCGCCAGTTTCTATATCTCCAATGTGAAAAGCATCTGGAACATTGAACTCGATCACATGTTGTGGCCAGTCATTATTAAAATCACCAGTATTCTCATACCAATAAACGGCATCGTTGGATGATTGAGAATTATGACTATCAGTTGATATAACAATGTCTAAATCACCATCATCATCGACATCAACCAAATCACTGTCTCCTGTAAATGGCCCAAGTGTTGGAGCAATGTCATGTCTGATCCAATTTGGCGCTTCAAACCAGGCAAAAATTCTACTGTCTTGCCCACCACTGTGCCGCCCACCTTCTGCAACAAAGAGGTCCTCATCCAAACCATCTCCATCAATGTCACCAAATTGTACAGTGGTGCTGGGCCCTGCATACAGCGTAACAGGAGCATTAAAAGTTGCCTGCCCGCTATTTCCGCCACCGGCAAATACTGAACTCGCACACATAATAACAACAAGCACTGAGGATTTTTTCATTGCGACCACTATCGAAAAAGCTATAAAGACAAATACTTTAGTAAAGCCCTAAAAAGAATTCTTTGATTCAGTTCTCAATAAAGCACCTAATCATGTAAATACAGGAAAATCACCAGAAGTAAAACAAAAAAACCGCAACAGTTTGAATGTTGCGGTTTTTTTAGTCAGCCTAGATATGATGTTTTGACTTGTCCATCATAATATCGCGAGGATTATGAAAGA
>CAYGTC010000016.1:0-76638 GCA_964352735.1 uncultured Alcanivoracaceae bacterium
AACATCGACTATTTCAATGAGCCGATCTACACCTACTCATTAAAAGAAGGCATCGAAGACGGTTTTTTAGCGCCATATAAAGTGGTCAGGGTTGACATCGATATTGATTTGCAAGGCTGGCGACCCAGCAAAGGCCAGGTTGATGACAATGGGGAACTCATTGAAGACCGAATCTATAACCAAAAAGACTTTGATCGCACCATGGTCATTGATGAGCGCACACAATTAGTTGCACAAACCATCACCGCCTTTTTAAAACGCACCAACCCAATGGACAAAACCATCGTCTTTTGTAATGACATTAAACATGCCGATCGCATGACGCGAGCCTTAAATAACCTCAATCGTGAACAGGTTGATAAAAACGATAAATACGTCATGAAAATCACTGGCGATGATCAGCTGGGCAAAGCACAACTCGACAGTTTTACCAATCCCAAAAAGGCTTATCCCGTGATCGTCACGACTTCAGAACTCTTGACCACTGGCGTCAATGCCAAGACCTGCAAATTGATTGTATTGGATCAGAATATTCAATCCATGACCAAGTTCAAACAAATCATTGGTCGTGGTACGCGCATTGATGAAAAATTCAACAAACTGTGGTTCACCATCATTGACTTTAAAAAAGCCACAGAATTGTTTGCCGACCCCAGATTTGATGGCCTTCCTGAACAAGTCATGGTGCATGATCCAGAGACCATCATTGACCCTGATGACGATGCCTTTATCGATGAATTCAATGATCCATCGAAAGCCAACGAAAACGATGGCAATGGCATAGGCGAATCAGAGGGTGAGTATGATCCATTCATAAATGGGCAAGACACTGGCGAGGACAAAAGATACATCAAATACCAAGTCTCAGGGGTAGAAGTTAAAAAAGTCGCTGAGCGTATGCAATACTATGACACCGATGGCAAGCTGGTGACAGAGTCCTTTAAAGATTACACCAAAAAAGCCGTCATCAAACACTATGCTTCACTCGATCAATTCGTCAAATCATGGACTGAGGCTGAACGCAAACACACCATCATCAATGAGCTCGAAAAAGCAGGCGTGATTTGGCAAGCACTCAAAGAGGATGTCGGTAAAGATTTTGATCCATTTGATTTGATCTGTCATGTTGTGTATGATCAACCGCCATTGACCCGAAAAGAAAGAATGAACAACGTCAAAAAGCGCAATTACTTTACCAAGTACTCACAACAAGCCCAACAAGTACTCAATATATTGTTGGACAAATACGCCGATGTGGGTTTAAGAGAGTTGGAAAACATAAAAATATTCAAAGCCGATCCACTGAACCAAATGGGCAACCCCAGAGAAATCATCACCAGTGCCTTCGGTGACAAACAACAATACCACAAAGCCCTGGCCGATTTAGAGCAAGCCTTATACCAAAACAATAACAATTAAACCAAGCCATCATCAGGAAAATTCAATGACCATATCATCCGTCATCAAAGCCATACAAGACATCATGAGAAAAGACGCCGGTGTCGATGGCGATGCACAAAGACTCGGGCAAATGTCCTGGCTGTTGTTCTTAAAAATATTTGATGCCCAAGAGCAAGAACTGGAATTTGAGGAAGATGATTACCAAGCCCCATTTCCTGAAGAATTGATGTGGCACCAATGGGCCGCAAATCCAGAAGGCATTACTGGCGATGAATTATTGGACTTTGTCAACGACAAGCTCTTTTCAAAACTCAAGACTTTAGATGCACCTGTCAAACAAAACCCACGTGGATTCGTTGCCAAAGAAGCCTTCAGTGACGCCTTTAATTACATGAAGAACGGCACATTACTGCGCCAAGTCATCAACAAACTCAACGAAGTGGATTTTACCAAAAGCGAAGACAGACACCTGTTTGGTGACATCTATGAGCAAATCCTTAAAGATTTACAAAGTGCTGGCAATGCTGGTGAATTTTATACGCCACGAGCGGTCACCCAGTTTATTGTCGATCGCATCAATCCACAGTTGGGTGAACAAATTTTCGATCCAGCCTGCGGTACGGGCGGCTTTTTGGCTTGTGCCATGGATCACCTCAAAAATAACAACAACATCAAAGATTCAAAAATACATAATCAATTACAACAACAAATCCACGGCGTAGAAAAAAAGCAATTACCACACTTATTGTGCACCACCAATATGATGTTGCATGGCATAGAAGTGCCTGTTAATATCAAACACAGCAATACCCTGAATAAAAACCTCGCCAATTGGGATGAAGAATACGATGTGATCATCACCAACCCGCCTTTTGGTTGCACCGAAGAAGACGGCATAGAAAAAAACTTTCCAACTGATCTGCGCACCAGAGAAACCGCCGATTTATTTTTACAACTGATCATAGAAATACTGAAAGAGGGTGGTCGTGCCGCATTGGTTTTGCCCGATGGCACCTTATTTGGTGAAGGCGTCAAAACCAAGATCAAAAAAATGCTGGTCGAAGAATGCAACCTGCACACCATCGTGCGCTTGCCCAATGGCGTTTTCAATCCCTACACAGGTATTAAGACCAATATCCTGTTCTTTACCAAAGGCACACCGACCACACACATCTGGTATTACGAACACCCCTACCCAAAAGGCGTTAAAAACTACAACAAAACCAAACCCATGCGTTTTGAAGAGTTCGAAGACGAGCAACAATGGTGGGGCAAAGAGTCCAACGGTTTCAAAACCCGCAAATCATACCGACAAGCATGGAAAGTCGACATCAAAGAGATCATCGAGCGCAATTACAATCTGGACATCAAAAATCCACATGTTGAGGAAGTGGTTCAACACGATCCTGAAGAACTATTGGCCAAGTACAATAAACAACAACAAAACATCCAAAAAATTCGCGATCAACTCAAAGCAATACTGAACGAAGCACTGACCAAATAACACAAGGACATAAAAAATGACCAATACCATCTTAATATATCAACAAGACAACAAAGAAATTGAAGTACAACTCGATACAATTGAAGAAACGCTGTGGCTGAATCTGAACCAACTATCTGATTTGTTTGATCGTGATAAATCTGTGATATCGCGATATTTACGCAATATCTATAAAGAAGAGCTGGATAAAAATGCAATTGTTGCAAAAAATGCAACAGTTCAAGAAGAAGGCCAAAGAACGATGAGCAAACAAAAAGAACCCATGATTCGATTGATTATGAATATGTTGGCAAGTGAGTGTGAGGCATGAAGTATCAACCGCCTTTTGATATCACTACAGAAATCATTGATTTGATTGCACAAATCAGTGAAGCCATTGGTTTCATCAAAAGAGATTTTATTAACGTTTCACCCCAATTGCGTAAACAAAACAGGATTAAAACCATAACGGGCACACTCGCCATAGAAGGCAATACACTCAATGAAGAACAAATTTCAGCAGTGTTAGAAGGCAAAAAGGTCTTTGCCACAAAAAAAGAACTGGCTGAAGTCAAAGGAGCCATAGCTGCCTATGAACAACTGCAAAATCTCAACCCGCATTCTTTAGATGATTTGTTAAACAGTCACAAATTAATGATGACAAATGTACTTACCGACGCTGGTGAATTCCGTAAAAAAACCGTTGGAATTTACAAAGATAAAAAAATCATTCATGTCGCACCGCAAGCCAATCGAGTCCGTAATTTGATGTCAGATCTACTGGCGTGGCAAAAAAGCAGCCAACAACACCCATTGATTGTCAGTTCTGTATTTCATTATGAGTTTGAGTATATACACCCATTTATGGATGGCAATGGTCGAATAGGCCGATTGTGGCAAACCCTTATCCTTTCAAAGTGGCAACCGATGTTTTTAGACTTGCCACTGGAAAGCGTGATCAAAAAGTATCAACAAGACTATTATGAGGCATTGGCTCAATCAGATAAAGCCGCTAATTCAACGGTTTTTATTGTATTTATGTTGCAAGCCATATTGGCAACACTTAACAAAAACGCCACTGTAAATGCCACTGTAAATGCCACTGTAAACGCCACTGTAAACGCCACTGTAAATGCCATAAATATTGATATAGTAGGATTAAAAACACCCGAGGCCATTATTAAATTAATTCAACACAACCCACATATCTCACGTCAACAAATGGCACAACACATCGGCAATAACCTCAGCACCATAGCCCGTGCCATCAAAAAACTGCAACAAAACAACCAACTCAAACGCATCGGTTCAGATAAAACAGGCCATTGGCAACTGCTATGACACAAAAAAAACAAACATCCAACCCCATCAAAAATCTTGCACGTCATTCCCGCGCAGGCGGGAATCTCAATAACAAAGACGTGAACCTTAAAACAGAAAACATCAATACCCTAATAACAAACAACCTCGACATCTGGACCTCAGCTATCCAATCAAAAAGCCGAACCGGCCGAGGCACCAACAAAACTTACGAACTCTATGGCATCAAAAAACTCAGAGCATTGATCCTGGATTTGGCCGTCAGAGGCTTGCTGGTACCACAAGACCCAAATGATGAGCCAGCCAGTGAGTTGTTAAAGAGAATTGCTGCTGAAAAAGAACAATTAATTAAAGAAAAGAAAATCAGAAATCAATATTCTTTCCATGAAATTAACGATAAGGAAATTCCTTTTGAGATACCTAAATTGTGGAGATTTTCCAGATTTGGAAATGTTACATTTAATCGTGATGGTGAAAGGAAGCCGGTCTCACAAATCAATAGGAAAAACATGCAAGGTCAATTTGATTATTATGGAGCATCTGGCGTAATCGATAAAGTGAATGATTATTTATTTGATAAAACTCTATTATTGATTGGTGAAGATGGTGCAAATCTAATTAGTAGAAAAACTCCAATAGCTTTTCTGGCACATGGTAAATATTGGGTTAATAATCACGCACATGTTATTGATGGTATCTCTTTAGAGTTTTTAAAGTATTTAGCTTTATTTATAAATTCAATAACATTAGAGCCATATATAACTGGTACAGCACAGCCAAAAATGAATCAAGTAAAAATGAATAGTATTGTTATTGCTATTCCTCCAGAAGAAGAACAAAAACGCATAGTCACCAAAGTCGATGAACTCATGGTACTTTGCGACCAATTAGAACAACATACCGATGCCAGCATAAAAGCTCATAAACTATTGGTAGAAAATTTACTAAACGCCTTAATTCAAGCCAAAGACCACACAACTTTTCAAGCCGCTTGGCAACGCATCACCGAACATTTTGACACCTTATTCACCACCGAACACAGCATCGACCAACTCAAACAAACCATCCTGCAACTCGCCGTGATGGGCAAACTCGTCCCCCAAGACCCCAATGACGAACCCGCCTGCGAGCTATTAAAGAAAATAGCCACAGAAAAACAAAAACTCATCAAACAAGGCGCAATTAAAAAACAAAAACCATTGCCTGAGATCAGTGAAGAGGAGAAGCCTTTTGAATTGCCTGAGGGTTGGGAGTTTGTAAGGTTTGCAAATTTAGCAATAAGAATGGGCTCAGGAGCAACCCCAAGAGGCGGAAAAAATGCTTATGTAGATAAAGGTATTCCTTTTTTACGATCTCAAAATATAAGAAATAGTGGTTTGAAGATGTTTGATGTTGCATACATTACTGATGAAATTCATAAAAAAATGTCTAATACAACAGTATACCCTAATGATTTATTACTAAATATTACTGGTGGTTCTTTAGGCAGGAGTACAATTTTTCCAGAAATGTATCAAGAGGCTAATGTTAGCCAGCACGTTTCGATAATACGATTATTAAGTCAGGTTGATGTTAGATTTATGCATTTTTGTATCTTATCCCCACATGTACAAGAAATGATATGGAGTCGTCAAGTAGGGGTGGCAAGAGAAGGACTAAGTAAGAAAGTTATGGAACAATTTGAAATTCCATTACCTCCATTAAAAGAACAACTCCGAATTGTATCAAAAATTGATAAATTGAGGGCCCTATGCGATCAAATGAAATCCCAAATAATTGATTCTAAAAAAACTCAAACAAAAATAACAGATTCTTTAATGGTAAAATTATTTGGCATTCAAACTAAAACCAGTCAAAAGAAAGAAGCAAAAACTGAAATGAAAATATTAACAACCCTCAGTATTGGTGACAATCAAACATTCAATGACCAATCATTGGCCGCAATCATTAAAAAAGAGGGCGGGAGTGCTGATGCAAAATTGGTCTGGTCTCGTTCCAAACTTAATCTTCCCGAGTTCTATAAACAATTAAAAAAGGAAATTGAAGCGGGTTATATTTATAAACCACTCAAAGCCATGACAGAGCATATTTAAAGGTTGCCCATGAAAATAAAAGATCTCACTATAAAAAATTACAAAGGTTTTCAGGACTTTCACATAACATTTGACGCGGATTCTCCAATAACCACCATTATTGGTCAAAATGGCATTGGTAAATCCAACCTGATAGAAATCATTGTCAAAATATTTAAATCACTTGATTTAAATGATGCCTTGGACTTTAGCTACACGATCATCTACGAATGCCGAAATCATGAGATACAGGTTAGATATGATCATGAAAATTCCATGAATAATATCGTTAAAATTGATCATGTTAAAAGATCCTTGGCCTACATAAAGTCTAATGCAAACGAATATTTACCATTAAACATCTTTACCTACTATTCTGGCACCAACGAAAGAGTTGAAGAATTGTTTGTCAAACACCAAACCCAATTTTATAAAGCACTAACAGCAGGTGACGACCAATTGATTCGTCGGTTTTTCTACTGTAGGGATGTGCACAGTTTTTTTGTATTGATCGCCTTTCTTGTAGATAATGATGAGGCTTGTAAAAAAATCCTAAAAAAACTCAAGATTGGTCAATTGGACTCGGTGCTATTTTGTTTAAAAAAACCATATTGGTTTAAAGGCAAACCCTCAAAAATTCAAAAAGAAGAAGGTGATCCTCGTTTTTGGTATTCGCGCGGTGTGGTCAAAGTTTTTTTGAATTTATTGTGGAATGAGTCCATTGCACCCATTGATAATAAAGAAAGAAAAACCATTGATTTTAGAGGTCGGTCGGAGAACCAAGAGCGCTTATATCTGTTTTTGCCTAATGAAACTGCATTGAGGAGCGTAGCTAGTAAATTTGCCAATACCACAGATTTTTTTAAAAATTTGGAAAGCACCTACATTGCCGATTTAATTGAAAACGTTAGTGTTACTGTAAAACTAGAAAATGATAAAAGCTTAACATTTGATCAATTATCAGAAGGTGAACGTCAATTACTAACCGTTTTGGGACTGATGAAATTCACTAGGGATGATGAATCCTTGTTTCTGTTAGACGAACCAGATACCCACCTAAATCCAAAATGGAAACTGGATTACTTTGATCAAATTGAAAAAATCTTAGATCATAAGATTGATGGAACCAACAAAAAAGCTTTTCATTCTAGTCAAGTGATATTAACAACGCATGATCCGCTGATGCTGACATCCTTAAAAGCCAAACAAGTCAGAGTGTTAACTGAAGAAAATCAGCTAATTATTGCCCAAGCGCCAGAAGAAGACCCCATCAACTTAGGTGTTGAAGCGATTATTCAATCAGAACTCTATGGAATACGCACTTCGCTAGATAAAGAGGTTCAAAAGAAAATTGATAGAAGAAATGAAATTCTCTCGATACTGTCCGGTTATAAAATGAATGAAGAGTCTGAAATAGTTGAATCTCAAACATATTTAAGTCAAAAAGAGTTAGATGAGCACAACCAAGAACTTAGTAAATTAAACGATGAGCTTGATCAAGCAGGTTTTACATCAGCACACCCCAATCCATATTTTTCAAACTTTGCTAAAGCTCTGAGCCGCAATGATGAATTTAAAAAACCTTATTTCAGCGATGAAGAATATGACAGAATCCAAGCCTTTTCAAGTAAATTATTGGCAAAGGTTCTAGCTAAGGGAGTCTCAGATGATTAGGATTAAGGTGCCATTTTTACTTGAAGATTATTTGAGTCTAGATCGAGTCGATCAAATTCCACAAAATATAAAAAATTGGTTAAAAAAGGTCGAAGAAGCTAACAAAGAATTAAATAAAAATAAAACAGTTGAAGACCACCATCAATACATAGATGATAATAAACATCTGTGGGCAGATGAAGATTTAAAAGAATGGATGTTGAAATTGAGTAAAGATAAGTGCTGGTACACAGAAGTTAAACATGGTGCTGACTATCCTGAAATTGAACATTTTCGACCCAAGAAAAATACAAAGAAAGAAGACAGTTCAAAAGCAAATGATGGTTATTATTGGTTGGCATTTAATCTGACCAATTATAGGCTCTGCAAACCCATGCCAAACCGAAAGAAAGGAACATTTTTTCCAATTGTTGATGAGTCAAAAAGAGCTAAATGTTGTGATGAATGCCATTTAGATGAAATACCAATATTCTTAGATCCACTGTCATCAAATGATACTTTATTATTGAGTTTTAATGATATTGGAGAACCTGAACCAGCAATTGGTTGCACTACATTACAAAAGAAGCGAGTGAATTTAACTGTAAAGCGCTTTGGTTTGGATCACAATTTATTAAATAGAAGAAGAAAAGAAGTTTGGAAACAAGCAAGATTGTTGTTTAATAGATATTTACGATTAACCGCAGATGCCGAAAAAACCAGTAATGTTAAAATGATATCAAAAGCTGAAGAAGCATTAGATAAAGTATTAGATTTAATGAAACCATCAGCCGAATTTTCTTCTGTTGCAAAAGAATCGCTTAAAAAAACTAATGACCCTATGGCAATTAACATTATTACTTCTTTTTAATATACTAATCAAATGGGTGAGAGTCGTTGATATAAAAAATCATCAACAAAAATCAGATAAAAACCACAAAAAACCACAAGGACAGGCCTAGACACTGTAAATAGGCCTGTGTATCTGCGTGATCAAATGAATATATCAGATTATCGCGATACACAACAATACCGAATTAAGCCATCTGAAACAACACTTCTTCTATGTCTTCTAATGATAGATTATCGAAAGCCGTTGATGGTGCCTGGCTGAATAGATTTGACAAAAGCGTACTTTTGTCATCTGCTGAATTGAGTTCTTTAGTGCTCAGGCTGGTAATCAATCTGATCTTGTCATTATCAACTTTTTCAACAAGGCCAGCTTTTTCCAACTTATCCAGTGTAGATGCAGCTGCGCTGACAACTGTGGCTGGATTGGTTTCATTAAAAGCGGCCATGTAGGAATTTTTTTCTCCATGAACAGGAATGTTGCCATCTTCAGATTGTTCGCACAATTGCTTGATTCGATTGATCAAAGACTGGGCATTTTTAAGTTCGTAGTGTTTTGCTGCAGTCATGACATAGTGGCGTGCAAATTCATCCATAAATTGTTGGTCATCCATGCCCAGTTCTAGGAGTAATTCAGCCAAGCTTTCAAAAAAATAATCGGGCAGCGATATTTGTTGGGATCGATTTTTATTATTGTTATTCATCAGTGGGTGATTTTTATTATTATGTTTTTTGGCATTTTAACACACACTTTTATGATTGAGTAACTGTACTGTAAAGAACAAGCTGATAATTTATCTAAAACCACAAAGCAAAAAACACAAGACAACCACAAAGTAAAACCACAAAGGACAGGCTTTTTTAGCATTTATTTTTAGTATTTTTTCTGTTTATTTCAATACCCTGATAGATTTCCAATAATTGCTGTGCCAATAACTGTTGTTGAGATCTGAAATGGTCACGCCTTTTGATGATGAGGCATGTAGAAACTTTTGATTTTCTAAATAAATACCCACATGGTAATAGCGTTTTTGGTTTGGTATTTTAAAAAACACCAAGTCACCTGTATTCATTGTATGTGCAGGAATTTCATTGCCTATTTTTGCTTGGTCTTGGGTTGAACGAGGTAGGTCAATACCAAATTCTTCAGCAAAAGTCAGCACCACAAAACCAGAGCAATCAACCCCATTGTGATCAAATCCTCCAATTTTGTGTGGGGTATTCTGCCAGACTTCATGGCGTTGAAATAATGCCATCAAATGACTTTGAGGGGCTTTATCAGTAGGGCTGATGGCGATTTGATTGCCGACAGAAGATTCGTGTGTGCTTCCAGCGTTGGCTGTACCGCTGGCCTGACAGTGTATCAACCCTAAAAGCAGCCATGAGAATAAAAAGAGTTTCATTAAAAAATTATAGATTTATCTTACTTAACAACAGCTGAACAATGTTAGAAAAAACCCAATATGACAAAATACATCTGCTGAGTTCATTACCAAATTTATAAACTGAGTATGAGTGTTGCTTTTTTAAATTGACGCCATCAGTGGGGGCAGGTTCAATTGATTCGATCAATTATTTAGATGAAAGTCCATCTCTTGGTATTTTGAGACAAATACCAGAAATATTATGACTTTTAACACTTGCATATTTGATAAAACCCATTAGACTAATCAAAAAATTTAATACAAGAAAAACCAATGAAAAATTCCTTAATCAGCTTACTTGCATTGATGATCAGTCTTTCAATCAGTGCAGAAACCACACAAGATGATGTGAAATCATTCACCTTAAAAAATAACATGACAATATTGGTGCTCGAAGACCACTCAATTCCTAATGCTAATATGTATTTATTTTGGAAAGTGGGTTCACGCAATGAATACCCAGGCATTACTGGCTTGTCACACTTTTTTGAACACATGATGTTTAATGGTGCTAAAAAATATGGCCCCAAACAATTTGACCGAGTGATGGAAGCCGCAGGCGGGGCGAATAATGCTTATACAACCGAAAACATTACCGCTTATACCAATTGGTTTCCTGCAAATGCCCTAGAAAAAATCTTTGAACTAGAAGCCGATCGCATCGAAAACCTCAGCATTGATGAAAAAATGGTAGAAAGCGAGCGCGGTGTGGTCACATCGGAAAGGTCAACAGGCCTGGAAAACTCAAATTTCAGAAAATTGAGTGAAGAGGTTAAAGCCGTCGCGTTTCGTGCGCACCCCTACAGTTGGAGTGTTATTGGCCACCAATCAGATATTGATAATTGGTCGATGCAGGATTTAAAGGATTACCATAAAACCTATTATGCACCGAATAATGCCGTGGTTGTTATTGCTGGGGATGTGACGCTTAAACAAGTGAAGAAATTGGCCAAAAAATATTTTGAACCCATAAAAGCGCAACCCAAACCACGCAGTGTCCACACCGTTGAACCAGAGCAGTTAGGCGAGCGTCGGACATATGTACACAAACCTTCGGTCAGTGCCCCAAATATCATGATGGCTTTTCATGTGCCTGAAACCCAACATGAAGATTATTACGCCCTCAGCATGTTGGCCTCTATTTTAGGAGAAGGGCAAAGCTCTCGCCTTTATCGCAGTGTGATTGATGATAAACAGCTGGCAACCAGCCTCTTTACTTATATGCCAGATTCTTTTGATCCAAATTTGTTTTACATTTATGCCAGTGCCTCCAATGGCGTTGAAGCAGGTATTTTAGAGCAAGCCATCATTGATGAAGTCAATAAAATCATGGTTTCAGGAGTTACTGAACAAGAATTAACTAAAATCAAAAATATTGCCCAAGTGGATTTTTATCGCACATTATCAACCATAAATGGTAAGGCAAATACCTTGGGAACCTATGCTTTATTTTTTGATGATTACACAAAAATGTTTACCGCCATTGATGACATGAATAAAGTCACTGTTGATGACATTAAAAAGGTGGCGAATAAATACCTGGTCAAAGCCAACCGAACCGTTGGCGTATTATCAGCAGAAAAAGACAGTGCACAAGGAGATTTATAACATGAAGATTTATCATATGAAAAAGTTCTTACTTACCTTAAGTGGCTTCACCTTATTGATCAGCAATGTGGTTTTTGCAGATTTTGCTTTGCCCAAATACAAAAGAATCACACTAGAAAATGGCTTAACAGTATTGTTAATGGAGCAACACGAAGTGCCATTAATTGATATTCGAATGGTCACCAAAGCTGGTGCAATCCATGACGAAAAATCCTATGGCTTGGCCAGCTTTACCAGTGATGCACTCAGTTATGGTACTGCTGATTTAAGTAAACAAGCCATTGAGGATTTATTGGCTTTTCATGGCGCAAATTATGGCAGTGATGTTGGTATGGAATCATCAAGTATAGGACTGTCATTAAGCAATAAAGACACCGAAAAATTAATGCCCGTTTTTCGAGACATGATTCTAAATCCGCGTTTTGATGGTACTGAATTTTCAAAAGCAAAAAAAAGGTATGTAGATCAACTTAAACAAAGTCGCGAACAACCGCGCAGTGTTATCACTGATCTTTTTAACCGCATGTATTATCAAGACCATCCTTATGGAAACCCCGTTAATGGTGACATGAACAGCATTGAAAAAATCACGCTTGATCAAATTAAATCTTTCTATCAGCAATTTTATGTGGCCAATAACAGCGCATTGATAGTGGTAGGTGATTTTAAAACAGCTGATATGGAAAACCTCGTAAGAAATTTATTTTCTCAATGGAAGGCAAAAGATGGTGTGAAAACTGATTTGATAAACTTATCCATACCAACAGAACCACAGGTTTTGATTGTCAATAAAGGCGATGCAAAAGAAACAACCCTCATGATTGGTGGCAAAGGCATCACTGCCAATCACCCGGATGCCGTAGCATTACAAGTGATCAATACCATTTTAGGTGGGCGATTCACATCGTGGCTAAATGATGAGTTGCGTGTGAATTCTGGACTGACTTATGGCGCTGGTAGCCGATTCAACAGCCGTTCCGAAGCGGGAACGTTTATCATTTCAACCTTCACAAAAACCGAAACAACATTCGAAACCATTGATTTGGCCTTAAAAACTTATCGCAAACTATGGAATGAAGGCATAGACAAGAAAACACTGGAATCAGCAAAAGCTTATATTAAAGGCCAATTTCCACCACGTTATGAAACCAGTGAACAGTTGGCTGCATTATTGGCAAGGATGTGGTCATTAAACCTCAGCGACGCATACATCAATGATTTTGAAAAAACGGTTGATTCATTAACCGTTAAAAAAGCCAATAAAATTGCCTCAGAAAACTTTCCTAAAGACGCTTTACAGTTTGTGTTGATTGGCAAAACAGAAGAAATCAAAGAAAAAGCCCAACAATATGGAACGGTAAAACAAACCGATATTAAAACTTTTACTTTTTAGTCAAAATGTAACAGTTTAGATGGTATGACATGTTGATTGAGTAAAAATGACTGTCTCCAAATAGGCACCGACTTATACAGGTTGGTGCCAAAAGTAAAAGGCACTGGTTAAATGCTTGATCTACTGAAATTCCACAACTTAAATAATAAGCTACCTAATAAACCAGTCAAACTTAGATTCGGATAATAAATACAATTGAAACAGATTATTAAACTCATTTTTATCATCGAAAAGTTTTATGGTAATTATGCTTTTCATGAATTGTGTTTTGCCTTAAGTCTTTGTTTGTACAAAAAACACCTCTTTGATTAAATATATTCAATGATTTCTATAGTTAAATTCTATGCAGTTAATAATTAGTCACAATATAAATCGAATCAGGTTCAAATTGATCATTGGCATAAATTGCAATATGGCATTGTTTTTCAACATTCATCTCAATCATTATTTCATAAAAAATATTGCAAATTGATAATTTTTTGCTAGGAAAATCAAGCATGCCGCTATGCACCAAAAAATATTGTTCAGATAATAATAACGTTTCATTGGTTAATATGATTTGAGTTTTTCCATCTATGCATGACAATGTTGCAATTGCAATTGCAATACATGACTTATCAAATGCAACCAATTTATTGTTCATTGATTCGGGAATGATTCCTGTTTCGATGTCCATAATTAATAGTAATGAATTTGGAAGGTTGGTTCTTATTTCATGTTTCATTTTAAAGTGTCATTAAATCTTTCATATTTTTGTAAAAGAGATAAGCAGTTAATCTTTTGTTTGTTGATAATCATGTCATTTCAATGTGATCAAATCAATTTTATCTAGCAATTTGTTTAAAGATTAAGACGAAAGATAAATATAAAACTAAGGTCAGTATAATACTCAATGATTATTGTAGATAATTAAAAAAAGCCGAATCAAAAATGTATTTAATAGACAAACCCTATGCTTCAGATTTTCTTTTAGAGACAATAAAAAAGAATAATTACAAAATAATAGCCACAAAACAAGCTCGAGCATTAGCACAAGACAGTACTTTGAATTGGGTCAGTGAGAAAGACGCTTATCTATCAATAAAAAATAACCCTCGTCAGCCTCTATATACCAATTCAGAAAACGCATTGAGTTGGATAGAAAGCAATTTTCAGGGGAGTGAATTATCAAAACAGATTAACAACTTTAAAGATAAGGTCAGTTTTAGAGAACAGATTAAAGTCATTTTTCCTGATTTTAAATTTGAAAAAATCACGTTGCAAAACATTCAAAAAATTTCACATGTAGATTTGTCATACCCTTTTGTTATTAAGCCATCGGTGGGTTTTTTGAGTATTGGTGTTCATATCATTAACAATCAACATGATTGGATAAATGCACAAAAAGAGTTAACCCCAGAAAATTTAAAAAGTATTTTCCCTAAAAATGTGCTGGATACCTCTTATTTCATTATTGAGGATTTTATCCAAGGCCAAGAGTATGCCATCGATTATTACCACAATGACAAGGGAGAAGTGATAATACTGAATATTTTGCATCATGTTTTCTCATCAGCAAAAGATACAAGTGATAGATTGTATTGCACATCAAAAGAAATAGTGACCCGTTATAAAAACGAATTAGAAAAGTTTTTAACTAAAATAGGCAGTCAACTGAATTTACGAAATTTCCCAGCCCACGCTGAGGTAAGAATAGATGAAAATGGTAAAATAATACCCATTGAAATTAACCCAATGCGATTTGGCGGTTGGTGTACCTCGGCCGATTTATCAGGAATGGCTGTGGGTTTAAATATTTACCAATGCTATATGGACAATACCATTCCTGACTGGGATGTTATTTATCAAGGAAAAGAAGATAAAATATTCAGCCTTGTTGTTTTAGATAATCGCATAGGCGTCACACCAGAAAATGTCGTTAAATTTGATTATAAAACACTGGCCAATGATTTTGAAAAAGCCATTTTAATAAGAAAGCTGGACATCAATAAATACCCTTTATTTGGTTTTGTATTTTTAGAGACAAAGCAACAGAATAAAAAGGAACTCTACCGTGTGCTTAATTCCAATTTAAGTGAATACATTTCAACAAGAGAATAAAAACCACCACCAAAAGTGAATCAGCGATTAAAAATGATAACTTTTGCAGTGTTCAAAGTGTTTTTATTGTTCATCAAAACCATTTTGAAAAATGGTATCACACAACTCGACTGCGCGTTGGTTCATGATACCGGTTCCTGTCACACCGGGTATGGTTCTTTGATCGAGCCAATCGATCATTTGTTGTGATGTGTCAGGAAAGCCCAAAAGGCAATTGTTTTGAATTGCTAAAAAGTCTGTACCTGTGAGTGGCAGTGTGTCGGTCAGGTCAGGCACTGGTCCAGACAAGTTGTTGTCATTGATGTACAGTGAAGTCAATCGTTCAAATTCGTTAAATTTGGACGGGATCTCTCCTGATAACAAGTTGCCTGATAAATCTAGCGTAAATAACCAACTGATGTTTGAAAGGTCCTCAGGGATGGATCCAGATAAAAGATTGTTATCCAGCACGAGAAAATTCATTAGGTTCAATTGTGACAGCTCTTGAGGAATGGGTCCGGTCAGTCGATTATTACCCAAATTCAAGGACAATAGAGTTTGCTCCAACAAGCCCATTTCTGGTGGGATTGAGCCGATCAAATCATTATCGCGCAACCACAGATAATTCAAAGAGGCCATGGTGGTAATTTCAAGGGGAATATGCCCAGGAATCCTGTTGTTATTCAAGTTCAATAATGACAGATTTGTCATGTCACTCAAGGTGGTTGGCAATGCTGAATCTAACTGATTGTTTTGCAAACGTATGATTCTGAGACTGTTGATTGTTGTAAGGGTGGCAATCGAGCCAGAAATATCGTTGTCAGCCAAGTCAAGTTCTCTTAAATTGCTTAATTGGCCCAGTTCTGGCGGTATTTGACCGGACAGTTGATTTTCATTAATGCGTAACACAATTAAGTCACTCAGCACTCCTAAAGATGGCAATAATGAACCGCTGAATTGATTGTTGCTCAGGTATAAATAGCGCAAATTGGTCAAATTTCCCAACTCAACAGGTAATGGGCCACTCAGCTGGTTGCGGCCTAGGACCAAACTCACCAAGTTGCTCAATTGACCTATTTCAGTTGGTATGGACATAGTGAGTTGATTGGATGACAACCTTAGGATTATCAATGCATCAAAGTTTCCAATGTCTGCGGAGATGAATCCAGACAAGTTCATGCCCCCAAAATCTATGCTGGTGATCGAAGTGCCTTGTGAGCAAAAAATACCAATTAAATCTTCGTCTTTGGTTTCAAAATTGGCATCACAAACGGTTGCATCATTTGGGTCAACAAACTGATTTTTGATTATTTCAGGAATGGATGAGCTGTCACCCTCAAGAGCGCGATACAAATCACTGATTGATTCGCACTCAATCACAGAAACATCCAATTGCGGACTGGAACAATCGAATGCTTGTGAGTCAAATGTGCATAGCAATAAAATCAAACAGTATTTAATCATCAAATGAACCTTGGCTAACGATTTGTTAGCATTAACAACGCTTAATGCTCTGTTTAGCAATGTTTTTTGCGCAGGTTTATTGATTGAAATTGTTTGACTGTACATTTTATTATGTGTGTTTGATTCAAGGTCTATGGCTGACATATTCGTGATCTATGGTAAAAGTCAAAGAGTAAACATTGTAGTGCTTCCTCAACAAAGGACATCAATAAGCATAAAGTTCAAGATACTCATTTGGGCTTGATCTTGATGAACCTAGTACATTAACCTATCACAAATCAGCGACAGTTGGCAATTTTTTGAAGGTTATATAGGGAATAAGCACATAAATTTTGTAATTGAATATTTTTGCGAGATAACCATATACCAAGTTGATTACTGATGAAAATAAAACATTGGGAAGTGAATTCAACAAGAGTTTTTTGCATCAGAGGTGTTCTTACACACTATTAATCCTTTAAAAGTAACTGCCACAAATCGGCATAAAAACCCTAGTTACATCCATAAAAATACCCATTATGATAAAATTTAATGTCTAAATGATACAGAGTCATGAGTTTGTCAAGTGCTGGTGACTTATGAATAAAAAAACATTATAATAAAATTATCAAAAAATTTATGGAAATCATCATGAGACGGTCTCAATTACGCTTTTTTAAGACGATTATTTTTTGCGGTGTTATGTTAACACTGTCAGCATTTTCTTCAGAATTTAATTACACTGGACCAGAGTTGAGTCTGAATTATTCAGGACCGGTCATTGTTGATAACAGCCGCTTTGAATACACAGCATCTGACAGGCTTACTTTTTACACAGATGAGTATTTGACCCATAATTTACCAAAACTGCTGCCGATTAGAGAGGCCATCGACACTTGGGCAGCGTTGTTTTCCATACACCCCCGATTGTTATCTGAAGTAATGAACAATTATTTCTATGGTAAAACGGTAGATAATGCTTTCGAACATAAACAAAAAGTATTTGAAATTGCTGCTGGATTGAATCAGGGATATGAAGAACAAAAAGATGATTTATTGGCGGCAAGTAAAGCGGTCAATGCCATTGCTGATGTTTATGCATTTGATTTGAATTTGAATGCAGAGTTAGCAACAAAAAGAGTGATGGTTGAACACGATTATTTTAGGGGCAATTCAGGACCTCCATTGTATTCATATTTTCATCCGCCATGGCCACAAGGCGAACTGTGGGCAGGTGGTGGCGTACACTCCAATACTGGTAGCGGTAATGGCCCTAGAAACTCTTTGGATTTTTTTAAAACTTTTGTCAGTTGGGGTGGTGATACCAGTGAGACTTGGGTCAGTGCATCAGGGGCTGGTATTGCTCGGGTTTTCTCAACCTGTTCAATGCAGGTCATACACCCAAATGGTTGGGTGAGTTCTTATTACCATTTGGATAATGTACAAGTTGAAGACATGGACAATGTGAATGTTAATCAAAGCTTGTCAAATTACGCTGATAATCTGGCACAAGCGACCTGTCAGGGTGGAAGTTCAACAGGCCCACATCTGCACTATTCTCTTTATTTTGACAATGATCCGATCGAAATAGATGAGCCCAATGTCGACTTTATCAGCTGGAAACACAAAGCTGGTGTCGGTCAATATGACGGCAATTGTGCCACGTCATATTATACATTGATGCCTGGAGGCAATACCGTTTGCCCTTTCAACAGGAACTTGACCAATAATACCATTATTGATGATCTTATCTTTGGCAGTGGCTTTGAGTGACCTGAGTTGTCTATCATTTCTACAACGCAATTGATGTTAAAAATATATGGCATGGTTTTGACATGACTGTTGCCTGTTTATTGACTTACATGGATAATGGTTGATCAGTAGTAAGGACCATAATTTGAGAAAGGTGACTGAGTGGCTGAAGGTGGGCATCATCCGGAAGGGAATGCTCTGTGCATCATAGACAGACGCAGGTTCGAATCCTGTCCTTTCTCACTTCAATGTTAGAATTGTGAATGATACATAAAAAAGATATTACCAGTACTTATGCTTGTTTGGATTGTAGAAAGGTTTTTAAAAAGCACAAATTTATACAAGATAAAAGAGGTAATTGGACAGATGTAGTGTTTGAAGCTAAGTGTCCTCAATGTTCTGAATTAATGTATGAAACTGGCAGTGCTTTTAAAGCTCCAAAATCAAGCAACAATAGGAAATGGAGTAATCTAAAACCTTTATTCCTGAATGGTTATAGATTTTTCCCTGATCGTGGGAATCCGTTTGAAGATGTATCGTCAGCAAAAGTAAAATCTAAAAAATTTCCACCATCAGAATTCAGAAAACCTGCCAGAAAAAGAAATAAATAGCCCCTGTAATCAAGCGCATAGGATAATCTAATATGACCACAATTTATCAAAGGTATGGCTGGCCTGATAAGTTAGCGGTGAATTGCAACTGTTGTGGTAAATTCGCTGACTTAAACAGCCCCAGCCAGATTAAAAAAAATATCAAGCGACCATTTAGGCCACTGAAAAAAATAGTCACAGATTTCTTTTCAGGCCAAATCAGTTGTTTGCATTGTGGATTAACGACCACAGTCACACTACAATGGCCTGTCGATGCTTTTTACCAAGGTAATGTCAAAGGAAAAACATTATGGGCATGGAATTTAGAACATGCGCAAGCGATTAAAGCCTTTATTCTCTCAGTAGACAGAAATTATAGAGACAGCAAATATTCATCAGCGTTGTATCATTTGCCAGACCACTTTAAGCGCTCAAAGAATCGCGATGCTTGTGTTAAAATATTAGATAAAATGATCGCAAAAAGTAGGTGACATGTAAAAACGATTTAATCACAAAGGAAATGGACTGGAATACTAAAGTGTCGAATTCTGGTGATAAAAGTTGTGCAATATCTGAAAATGGAGATTCTCTATTAAGTAGGCAGATGTGGACTCAAGTTCCATCTTTTATATGGAGTAAGATAAAAGTTATTGTTGATCAATTCAAGTTATTTTACTTACCATTGATTAATGGAGACCTCAGCATAACTACAGTGACGAATAAAAAATGAGGCGAATGTCACTGGTAAGTGAATGTCGCCGAATTAAATTCATCCATTGGTCCGAATTTTTGATTAAAAATTCGGACTCATCGTTAAAAATCTGGTCAATAGCCAGTTATTACCTGCGATTTTTGCCTCAATTTAATAACAATCTCTATTTTTTCTTTCGCCATCTAGTTATGCTGAGGTCTCTAATGATGAGCTTATTTAAACTAGGGTATATTTATAGATCATTTATGATTGATCTTATTATTCACAAAATATTCGGAGTGTATATGAAAATATTTATAATTATTTTAATTGCAGTAATCGCTTCATCAAGCAGTTTTTTTGTACATGTGATTACTGTTGAGTGGCTGCCAAACTGGGTTGCAGCTCAGATGCAAAATACGCAAATCCAAACATCTTGGAGTGTGCGGTATATTGCATTACTCACATCATTAGAATATGGGTTTTCCACGATAATATTGTATTACCTTGTTAGAGAAAAATTAATAACCTTTGGGCGATTTAAAGCTTTTATTTTGTTTTCAATGATTCTGGTAGCAATAAATGGTGCTTTAATAAGGCAACCCTTAATGGACTATATTATTGGAAACCCACTGAAAATTGTATTAGTACAAAATATTTTTAAATGGTTGGTTTGGATAATTATGTCTTTTATTGTTGTTTATGGTTTTGAAATATTAATCAAAAACGACAAATATGATGATCAAATGAAGGGTATTTAGATTTAACTTTGATATAAATTCACAATGAAAAAGATATAAAAGCATAAATTTTTTTATAATTAAGGACTAAAATGTACAAAAAAAGGACATTATCCATGTATTGGTGGTTTTTGTGCTATCATATTTTGACGTATTTAAATACCAAACATACATGTATCTAAAAAGGAGAGTCTAAATGAATTTTGTTATTGTTGTAAAACCTACGCATATTTGTAATATTGCTTGCAGTTATTGTTACAATGAAGATGTTAGAAAACCCATTATGGATGAGGATACATTAAGAAAACTCATTGAAGAAGCTGTAGATTACGTTAGTAAACTCCCATCATCATTTAATACCATCGATATGATTTGGCATGGAGGAGAGCCAATGGTTGTCGGCTTGAAGTATTATGAAAAAGTGATGGAAATTCAAAAAGAATTCACAACTGAAAACCTTAAGTTTAAAAACTCAATTCAAACCAATGGAACCTTAATAAAGGAGAAGTGGATAAACTTTTTCAAAAAACACGAATTTTCAATCAGTATCTCTATTGATGGGCCTAAACATCTCAATGATGTATATAGGGTTGACTTTAAAGGGCGTGGCACATTTGATAGGGTTTTTAAATCAATGCAACTTCTCAAAGAACATAATGTTGGCTTTGGTTCCTGTCTTGTTATCAGTAAAGCAAATATAAATCACGCTGATGAAATTTACGAATTTATGTCAAAAAATAAAATTCACTTCAATGTTGTTCCAATGAATAAGTCGGGTTCTGCGTCCGATCAGTATGATGAATTAGGACTTGATGCTGATGAATATGCAGATGTCTGGATTAAAATGTATGATAAGTGGTTTGGCTCTTCAAATGAAGATTATATATACATTATGGACTTTGCTTTAAAAACAAAAGCCATTCTTCATGGTAAACCTGCCGATTGTGTGGGACTGGCCTATTGCGCTACTTCAAATATTTCTGTAGATCCAGAGGGAGATGTCTATGCCTGTGCATCATTATCGGGTTTAGAGGATACGAAATGGGGCAATATCAACGACAATAAAATAGCTGAGATAATGCACAGTAAAGTTGCCCAAGATTATAGAAACAGAGAAGTGGACCCGGAATGTTCAACATGTAAATGGCAACACGTTTGTCATGGTGGTTGTTTGGCTAGATCTTATAAGTTTTCTGGTGATATTCATACGCGTGATTACTATTGCCCCAGTCTGTATAAGATTTATGAACATATTGAAAAGTCTCTTGAGGCAAGAGGTCTAAGGGCTGGAGATAGAGACCCAAATCATTTAGACAAGGATCAATTTGCAACAATCGAAGATTTTGATAGTTACTCAATTAAAGAAAAACCATCAACAATTAAGCAACTCAAAATAAAAGTAATGAGTTGATTTCGATCTTAGAAGAACAAATGATAATACTCAGTTAGTGTTTATCAGTTGTATAGTGCCAGAGTTGACTCTGGGTTTTTAATATTAATGGAGAAAATTATGAAAAAAGTTGATTTTAAGTCAGGTTTGAATAACGACTCAAAAGTGTTTAATCAGGCCTTAATTGATTGTTTCGAAGGTGATGTAGCTAAAAAATTTCGTCCAGGTGATGAAATAAATGCAGATACAGTTTCACTCAATGGAACATCAAGTAATCCGTGGTCTGGAAATGCGTATTCTTACTCATTTAATTCGCAGCAATAAATTTTTTGCTTGATAATGACCTAAGAAATTGCGAGAGAAAACTTCTTTCGCAATTTGACTCGGAGTAAGTTTTGAAAAGTATTTGGATTTTAATAATTTCTTTTATTGTCTTGTTTGTTGGGTATCTTCCATCAATAACATTACTTTCACTGGCAATAGGAGAAAGCTCTTTTGATCGTTGGATTGATGGTTATGAGAAAATATTCAGGGTTGAAACTACAATTTCTCCACCTGGAGCACCATCAATTTTAACTGCTGCTGCGCCCGAACCGATTATCAATGAATTGCGTTCTAACTCAGTTGATTTGATAGATGTTGTAACCTCTTTTAGACAACAAAATGGAACAGTGCAACTTTCATTAAACTCAAAAATAAAGTTTGAAGCAGAAATTCTTCAAATAGATCAATTTTTTGGGGAAATATTTAAGGGTAACTCTAATACAATTGATTCTAACCTCAAAGCAAATCAAGTGATAATCAGCCATAAACTTGCCAGTGATTTATTTGGCTCATCAAATCCGGTAGGTAAAGAAATTATTATTAATGGATTGGCAGAACCAAAGATTATTAAAGCTATTGTTGAGGGTTTTCCTCTGGGAACACACTTTCAGTTTGACTTGCTTGAACCGCTGCCGAGTAATTTTACACCACAAAAATCTGATAATTTAGGTAAGTGGTTTCAGTTGGGAACTTATACTTATATAAAGTTAAAAGAATTAAGTGAAAAAAAGATAAATAATATAGTCAAAAGATTGGATAAATCTGTTAATGAACAACTTGGCAAATATGGAAATGACCCAAAGAGAAAATCACCAGCTGAAATAATAGACTTAAATATAAGTAAAATTACAGGTATACACTTTAGAGATAACATCGAAGGGAGTTTGAAAGCCTCTCAAAACAAGGAATTAATTTATATTTTGATAGTCATGTCTTTTGTGATTTTCATAATAGTATCTATCAGCTCCTTTGGTATTTTAAATACCCATTTTTTAAATCAAAATACTGAGTTTGCCATTAAAAAATTAGAAGGTGCATCTACTTTGCAAATTTGCAAGCCAACTGTTATTAAAACAACACTTTTAGTGGTTTTTGCATTTCTTTTATCTTTATTAACTTATCAATTTTTAAGTAACTATATACAAAGCTTTTTAACGAATGATTTTGTTGTAGCCAATTTTAAGAACCAGCAGTTTTCTATAATTATTGTATCAATGTTTTTTGTTTCATTATTGATTTCTCTGTTGGGTATTTTTTTCCATGTCAATAAAACAGATATTTTAAGCAGTCTTAAAGGTTATTCGCCATTTTTAAATTCAAAAAGTATTTTTGCAACGACAATGATTATTGTTATGGTTTCTTTTGTGACTATTGCTGCAATAGGTACTGTAGGTGTCAATCAACAGTTTAATAAGCTACTTAGTGATTCAAACAATATTGAAACAAATGGAGTTTATGCAATTGTAGAGGCAAATAATCGAGGTGCAATCAAACAAGAACAGATAAAAAGTGTTGCTGAAAGTTATAAGGGCTTAGGGATTGTTGATAAAGTGGTTTTATCAAATTACACACCGGGAATAGGGGCTCCTCCACAAACAAATATTGAAAAATTTGATGGATCAATGTCTAGCACAGTATCAATAATTAGAGGGTCGGATAATTTAACACAATTACTAGGAATTAAATTTTTAGAAGGAAAGCCATTTAATGAAAATCAAATTTCTGAAAAATATAATTCACAAACCAATGGAGCTGCATCTGGTTCAATCGTCCTTTCGAAATCTGTAATAAATGACCTTGGCTTTAAAATGGATTTTTCAACAATAGGTAAATTTATTAAGATTTCTTTGGATAACCAAGTGCTAAATTTTAGAATTCATGCCATCATTGAAGAGACAAATATGATTAGGCCAAACTCGGAATCAAAACCTTTGGCAATAATCTGGGATGAAAATATTAGTGATAATTTGCTCGTTAAATTGAGAGCAGATGGAAACGAAAAGGATATTTCAAAATTATCTGAAATATATAATGATCACATAAATCACGCTTTAAAAAATGCAATGAGTGTTGATGCTATGTGGAAAGGACATTTAAAATCAGAGTTGATAACAAGTAAAATATTACTTTATGCCTGTTTGTTATTCTTATTGATTTCTTTAGTTTCCTTGAGTTCATATGTCGCACAAAAACTTGCCTATTCAAAAAGAGAAACCATTATTAAGACGTTAGAAGGTTCGTCTTCATCCAGAAGAATATATGAAATCAGCATAAAATTGATGATTTTTATTGGGATTTCCATGCTCGTGGCTGTACTTATATCAATAACAATGTTCAAAAAGTGGTCGAGTGATTTCCCATCACAATATCAATTAAGCTTTATTGATGTGATTTTCCCAATTGTAATCATTATTGTTACGATTATCTTAATTTTAACTATTCAGACATACAATGTTTCAAAGAATTTAAATATAACAAATTTAAAAGAAACATAATTTATGAGTAAGTAAATGGATCAAGAAATTAAACAAAAACCCAATATACTGAAGTATATTGCCTTATCAATTTTTCTATTTGTTGTCATGTATTTGATTTATGACTTATTTTCAAACAAATCACGACTAAGAAGTATTGAAAGAAATAATTTAAGGTTTACAACGGCCATTTTTGGACAATACTACGACATGAGCGTTTCATTAGGAAAAGTGATTTCGAATGAAATTAATTTTATTGATTCAGCAGCAATTGCAAGGGTTGATGATGTCTTTTATAAAGTTGGAGATACAATTGAAGCCAATCAAATCATTGTTAAATTATCAAATCCAAAAATAATTCTGGATGCTGCAGCAAAACAAGCAGAAATTGTTAATTTAATAAATAATCTCCTGACTACAGAAATCTCTCTTGAAACATCACTTCAAGACAGAAAGCTTGAATTAATCAATCGATATAGGACATTAAAGAAACTTGAAAATAAAGAGCAACGTTTTAGATCACTGATAAAGAAAGGCAGCATTTCAATTGAAGAATTAGAAGATGTATTAATCGATTTAGAGTCAGAAAAGAAAATTATAGCAACTAATGAAGGGTTATTAGGGGTTTTTGAGGCATTATCTTCAAAACAATTAGGAGAGCTTCGTGAAACGGTAAAAATCCTAAGAGAAAAATTAGATTTGACCAGTTCAGTATTGAATGACTTGGATGTAAAGTCATTTGCGGAGGGGATTATTACCGAACTTAATGTAGAAAAAGGCCAACAGGTATCACCTGGTACAAGAATTGCAAGAGTAGAGAACCCAAACTCTTTAGAGTTGGAGGTCTTTCTCGATCAATCTTATATACCGCAACTTAATAAAGGCTTTAAGGCATTGGTAGATATTAATAATAAGACATTAAATTTAAATGTTTCCCGTGTACTCTCAAAAGTTGAAAGCGATGGTACTGTTCCAGTATATCTTGAAATTACAAGTGAAAAATTACAAGAGTTCATTCCAGGGCAACAGGTAACAGTTAGATTTGAATTTTCATCAAATGATGCAATATTTCTCAAATTTGATGACTATCTGTCATCATCAGGTGGTTACTATGTATTTGTTTTAGATTCTAGTGAAGACTTTGCGACAAAAAGAGAGATTGAAATTGGAAAAACAAATGGAAGGCAGGTTGAAATTTTGAAGGGTTTGGAAAAAGGTGAAAAGATAATTTCTTCATCCTATAAGGAATTTGAGGATGTTGAAAAAATATTGATCAATTAGGAGAAAGAGATGATTGAACTTAAAAATATAAATAAGTACTTTACGACTAAAACTGTAAAAACAAAAGCATTAGATGATATTAATTTAAGCGTCACTAAAGGCGAGTTTCTTTCAATAGTTGGACCTTCAGGATGTGGAAAGTCAACTCTTCTGAATACCATTGGTCTGTTAGAAAAACCTTCAAGCGGTCATTATTTATTTGATGATGATGAACTTGCTTTTAATAACAGAAAGGCAATAAAAAAAATCAGATTAAGAAATTTTGGATTTATATTCCAGAGTTTTTATTTGATAGAAGATATAAGTATCCTGGACAACATATTGATTGGCGTCAATTATCGAATCCGTGACCAAAAAATTAAAAATAAGCTGGCCTCAGATGTGATGGAGAGACTAGGCATAGCTCATCGAGCTAATCATTTACCTTTCCAATTGTCTGGTGGTCAACAACAAAGATGTGCCATTGCAAGAGCCTTAATATCATCACCAGAAATAATATTGGCCGATGAACCTACTGGAAATTTAGACAATGAGTCTGGGGACAATGTGATTGAAACTCTAAAAGAGTTGAATAAACAGGGTAAAACGATAATATTGGTGACGCATTCTGACAAAATTGCAAAGCAGTCATCAAGGGTTATAAGAATGAATGCAGGAGCTATTCATCAAGATTTAAATCAAAAAAATGAGGTGGTTGTATGAACTTCTATGATTATTTTAAACATATGGGAAATGAAATTACAGCCAAGTGGAAAGTACATGACTATAAAGAAGACACATTGCCAGATGTAGCAGAGGAGTACTTTACAAATAATGCAATACATGAAGATATAGATGTTTATGAATTGCTTCTTTATATGTCTAAGCCTAATGATTTAGCACCCATCCAATCTTTTTATAATTTTAGTGACTTACCCATAAATGTATTCAAACACCAAAAATTTTTTATTGAAGTTTTATTTTGGTCAAATGGAACCACTACCACTCACAATCATGCTTTCTCTGGATGCTTTTATGTGGTGCATGGTCAATCATTAAATATTGAGTATGATTTTAAAGAAAAAGATAAAGTAAACTCAAAATTTAGAATTGGTGATTTTTCTATTAATGTGGCTGAGCACCTTAAAAAAGGAGATTTTAGAAAAATTAAACAAGGGACAGGACTCATACATACGGTTTTTCATTTAGATAAACCATCAGTGAGTTTGGTTGTTAGAACATATCAAAATCAAGATGCATTACCGCAGTTAGAGTATCGGTTTCCGTATATAGGTCTTGACCCAGATCAACAAGATGTTTGTGTTGTTAAAAAATTTCAGGCATTGAGTGTTCTAAGATCAATAAATGCTCCAGAATTTATGAGTCTTTTTGAGCAAGCAATTAATGAAAGTTCACCTGATGAATTATATTGGATTTATAGAGGTTTTGATTTTGCCAAACTTACTGATGATGAAGCAGAATTGATAAATTCAATAGTTGCTAATACAAAATACGGCAAAGAAATATTAGAGGTGGTCAGAAGAGAAAAAATTATAAGACATATGGTTAATTTACGTGCCCAAACTCAAGATACCAAGAGCAGGACAATTTTAGCATGCTTAATGAATTTACCTACAAGAGAGTCAATCATCAAATATTTAACAGATAATCAGCAAGGGACATTACATGATAATATTTCAGAGTGGATTACGCTTCTTATGGAAAATTCCTTTATTGGTGAATTGGACCAAAGCGAGATTAATAATTTATCTCTTAGCATTATAAATGCTGATTTTAGTAATGTTGATAAAAGCTTAATGGGTCAGCCTCTTTTAGAATCTTTTTTTAGATAATGATAAGTGTAAGCAATAAACCTTTATTAAATTTATTTTTTAATAAGGCCTGTGTTTTTACATTCATCTCAATCTTGGTTGATGCAATCATCGCAGGCTCTATGACATATGTCATCCTTGAGTTGGGTCAAGCTGCATCAAATATTGAAGATTTCCATGTATATATACCCTATTTTATTTCAATATTAATCCTATCATTAGTAAGTAATGTTTCTGTGAATTATTTTATTATATTGTGGGGTACAGTTTCTGTGAACAAATTTGGCAAACAAGCGTCAAGTATTCTTTACTTTAGGCCGGATATAGTTACTGACAAATCAGATGAACAAAAAAGAAGTGGGGAATTAAGTGGTCCGGCAATAGAAATAATTCAGGGTACAATAAATTTTATCAGTACATTCTTTAGAGTGGCATTGTTAGCCTTGGTTAATACTGTAATACTAAGTAGTTATTTATCAGGTTCACTTCTGGTAGTGTTTTTATCTTCGATAATTGTATCAATAATTATCATTTTAAAATTTGGTCCAAAACTCACTAAACTTGGTGCAAACTTAGCTAAGACGAGGGGAGCTTTTGGAGGAGTAATGGGCAAAACTTGGTCAATATTGACACCAGGAGATCAGAAAATTTATAAAATATGGCAAAGAAATTATTTTGTTAAGGTAAACAGATGGATGAGAGCTGCTGTCTTGAATAATTTCTTTACTTTGAAAGTCCAACTGTTAATACTGCTTATCTGCTACATTCCTTCTGTTTCATTATATTTATATTTGGGTTATAAAGCAGATACGGCTTTAAGAATAACCATGCTTGTTGGGCTGCCTAAATTGTTACAAATTATTAATAATTCAGGACAAATTGTTTCAATGGCTGCTGCATTTGGCAGTGTAATAGGTCAATTGAAAATCATCAAAGGGTGTATTACTTCATCTGATAAAAAATCTTTAAGTGAAAGAGTAAACATTGATGACATTACCATAAATGGGGAAACAAAAAGACTGGATGTGGAAAGAATAATTGAGCTTTTATCAAAATCACAAAAACAAAGAATTACAATCAGAGGTAAGAATGGATCAGGAAAAACCTCGCTATTATTGATGCTAAAAGAGCATCTTAAAGATAGGGCTGCTATATATTTGTGGAATCAAGGAGAAATATTCAGTCAATTTAAAAATTATTCTAGCGGCGAAAGTAGGTATTTAGCGATCAAGAAATTCATTCATAATCGAGATGAAACCTTTTTATTGATAGATGAATGGGATACAAATTTAGATGCTGCTAATCGTGATAGGATTTCTGCGCTAATCAATGATTGTGCAGCTGAAAAGCATGTGGTTATTGAAATAAGACATTCTGAAAAAAACAATTTTGCATAAAAGACATAGAGCAATAAAAACACAAAGCCTTATGAAAACTTGTCAGATTCGGCAATGCTCAATTAAATTACATGATACCATTGATTTCGTGTGAAAAAATCTAATTTAAGCTTTTCCCCCATAAGTACTCAATGTAAATTGAATGATTTTTTTTACATCTGCATTTAACAAATGTTGATAGTTATTAAATAACTGTAATAGGCTTTCAATTTGAGTGTTTGATGGTTGAGTTAATTTCCGGTTGAAATTTTTGTGCCACAAATGTGCCTCATCCTCAATGAGTTTTTGCGTAATTGTGTATTCTTCACTCAGTAAGTTTAAAATAAAAATCAAGCGTTCCCACTTGTTCATTCTATAGAAAATATTGGCATATAACTTCAATGAATTATGATGGTTGTCTGATGAAATCAGAGTTAACATTTCATCAGCAGATAAGGCCATATTAATTGTACTTGCCAGTCTCGATGCTTCTTTTACGACTTTTGGTGAATCATCAATTAAGTACTGTTTGAGAATAGTGCTTGCGTCTGATTTCATCAGTTTGGTTATGCTTGTCAAAGCATACCTGCGAATGGAAGGAAAAGCACTGGTGAGTTGTGTTTTAATGAGTTGTGCACTGTCTGTGTCATTCAATTCTCCCAACCCCCATATGGGGTAACAAACCTTGGCCAACGATTCTGAGTTCAGATGATCAATATAAAGATTTTTACTTTTTATACGAGGTAAATTGTTGATTGCAATACGCCTGATTGATTTGTGTTTATCAAACAAAAAATTTTTCAAAGCCTGTTCACTCAGGCCATTGTGGATAAATTGTCTTAATGCAAATCTTCGGACAGGCATGAAATCATCTTTAATGGCGGTTTCTAGGGCCTTTTTTTGTGATTTTTTATCAATGACATCAATCAAATAACATGATTTTAGACGCACTGAAACATTGCGACTACCTATTCCAAGAAAGAGTAATTCATGATTATTAATTAATTTATTGTCCAAGACCAATGAAAAACATAACTTTGATACTTTTGAGTTTTCGCTGTTAATCCCAGCGATTAAATGGTGATTGTTTTCCTCTGAAATGAGGAATCTCTCAATGGCATGAATAAAATCATCATGATTTTCTCGACCACAATTTTTTAGATGATAAATATCTGGTAATACTTTGATGAAATCTTGTGTGTATTGAGTCGTGGTTAAATTGAGTATGGCTTTCTTGGCAGCTTTACGAACTTCTTGCACCCAGTCATTACATCTCGAGATAAGCGCTGAAATAATATCAGGATGTTCTGATTGCGCTAACCAGGTGATCGCTTTCTCTCTGGTATAACCATCCCAATGATTTAAGCGATCAATAATGTCCCTAATGGAATGAACATCAGAATTGGGACTGATTTTTCGATTGCTAGTGTGGGTATTTTTTCGCGAACGAAATTTATTGATGAATTTGGTGATCAGTGAGTTTCTTTGTTGTTTTTTCTCCATGTTAATTAATATACTATAAGCGAATATTTTGTAAAGGGCTCTTCAGATAACTATCGTCAATATATCAAACAGATTATTTTATGATTCTAACCAAAATACAACTTATTTCACTAGTACTGTTGATGCTAATTTCATGTACTCAAAGAAGATATATACCATTTGATGCCACAGAAGTTCAAAAGATAAATGATTTTCATTATGTTTTGAGCAAAAGTCTTATGAACAATGAAGATAAGCTTGATGGTTATATTGAAGATTATTTGACCGCATTGATTACAGTTGATGCGGTTAACATTTGTAAAGGTAAGGGACGTTTTGTTTTGATCAACAAAACATTGACAGATGGAATCAGGTGGGCAGCACATGGTGTATCTGAAAGAGAATTAAGAAGAAGTAACTTTGAATGGGGAGGGTATAAAAATATCACCATTGAAATCAAATGTGAAACCCGGTGATTTTTTACTTCTTTTTAATATCCATCAAACCCAACGTAACAACCAATGGCAAATGATCGGAGCCAATATCATGACCAACGCTAATGTCCTTAACAGTAAAATGCGGTGAGACCAGACAATGATCAATCGGGATCATAAACGGCAATAATTGTGTTGGCCATGTGGGCAGCAGGCCAAAGCCTTGTCTGGCATTGCGCAAATGGGTGTCTTTGGTTAAAGTTGAATAATCGTTTGAGAACATGGTGATATTGAAATCGCCAATCACGATCAATGGGCCTTGATGATTGCGGCTAAAGTCAGCGATCTCATTGATGTGTTCATTTCGTGCATCGAAATAGGCTTCGCCAATCGGTGGCAAAGGGTGGGTGGTGATGACGGTTATGGTGTGTCCAGCCACAGAAAGATTGGCTTTGATACTGGGCAATTGCCAAGAGCCTGAGTCGAATTGTTGTATGGATGTAAAAGGGCGTTTACTGAACAGTGCGATACCAAAATTATCATTGCGTGGGATGCTTAATTGGTGAGGGTAAGTTTGTTTGAGTGTATTGATTTCAGTTAACCACCTTTGATTGACCTCCTGCATCACAAAGAGATCGGGGTTTTGTTGGTTGATCAGCTTGATGAAATCATCAAATCGTTCATTACTCGAGAGTACATTGCTGTGTAAGATAGTTAATTCTGTTTGGATGTTTGCAGATGAACTTGTTGAGTCAGTAAAATACCAGGGAACAACAAACGTAGCATTGATCAGTGCGGCCAATAACAATGCTGAAGCACATTTAAAACTTTTCAATAGCATAAAAATGCCAGCACAAAAACTGGTAATGATCAAATATTGGAGTTTGAAGTGTGCTAACAATTCCAGATATCTGTGGTATTGATCAAACAGGCTTGCAATACTGAATAGTAGGGTAAAAGCTGCTCCTACTTGAATTAACCCTAAAATAGATGGCTTTTTTGTTAGGCGTTTATTGTTGATGGTCACTGTGTTAAATGAAGGGCCTCAATTCAATAGAGACCCTTTGATCTATAGTTTAACGCCCTGTTCCATTGTCTGTGGCTTTTATGCATGGCATGCCTGTTCCATCACTGTTGCTTCGGACGATGAATTTTTCACCACCAGGTGCTGCACACAATAAGATAATATATTCTGTAGCGCCAGCCTTGTTTGATACAACCGATTGAGAAGGTTTGTTGCCTTCATCAGCAAAGCAACTGAATGAAGCGATTAAAAGTGTCAATAATGTGAGTTGCGTTTTCATAATTTTTCCTTGGTTTTTAAAATAAGTATTGTTTGTGACAATAATTTAGGGTTTTAGGTCCGTTTATTTTCATTAACATGTCTAGCAAAGGTCATTTTATTTAAATCCATATGTTTTAACTGTGATTGGCAAGTCTTTAAATCATCGCAATATGTCAAATGAGTTTCTGTTGAAAAAAACTTTATAAATCACCCCTGTAATAATTCAGTGAATAATGATATTATAATATTGAGGGTAGGAATTCTTTATTAAATAAAATTGAATCGTTTTAAAATACATTTGTGCTGAGAAGAGGTGAAAATATCTCACCTTTTGTGAATACTTATTCGATAAAGGAATCACAGATAGTAACGTTATATGATGGGAGTCAATAATGGATATGCATTCACGGTAATAACTGGATTCAATAAACATTTTCAATACTGCAAAACTACACTTTAATTAAATCATGAGCCGCATCGTATGTGATGTTTACTCATAACATAATAAAAAGATTATGTCTTTTTAAAGAACATAATTACCCATTAATTATTAACAAAGCTTTAAGGCTCAGGTGTCACTCATGCGTATGACCAATGGTCAACAAACGGTTTTTTTGTTTTCAGGACAAGGTTCACAGTACCGGCAAATGGGTAGAAAACTTTACGAAAACAACACGATATTCCGTCAATCAATGCAAGATCTAGATCAGGTTGCGCGCACAATACTTGATCATTCCATACTTTATGAACTGTACTCTCCAGATAAAGCAAAAGGAGAGCCATTTGAACAAACAATAATAACGCATCCAGCCATATTCATGTTTGAAGTCTCTCTTGCTAAGGCATTGATAGCGGCTGGGGTTAAGCCTTCAGTGGTTATTGGTGTCAGTTTGGGTGAATTTGCGGCTGCGGTTATTGCTGGAACAATTTCAGCAAAAGAGATGTTGTCAATTGTTATTAACAGCGCTGTTATCATCAATGAATCCTGTCAAAAAGGTGGGATGTTATTGGTTTTGGGTGCAAATGATGTTTTTGAACATCACTTAAGGTCGTTTGGCTTGTCTTTGGCCGGTACATATTCAGACACAAATTTTGTGGTTTCGGGATCTGATCAGCAATTACAGTTGGCACAACAGGCCATGAAAACGTTGAATATCGTTACTGCACGCTTACCCGTAATACATGCATTTCACAGTGATGAGATTTTCAAATGTGCAAGTGCGTTAAAAAAATCAAGTGTTTCAACTGAATTTACAGCAGCACAAATACCGTTTTATTCCTGTGAAACGGCCTCCAAAATAAAGCATTTGTCAGCAGAGCATTTTATTAATATTGCTTGCAATCGGATTCGTTTCCCTGATACAATTTATCAATACTTTGACGAAAATAACAATAAAAATTGTCACACAACATTCATTGATATCGCACCATCAAGCAGTCTTACTACCTTAACTCAGGCTTTGTTAGATGATGATATTAATGCTGACTTTAAAACGGTATTTTCTCCCTATACAGATCAATTAATTGACTATAAAGAAGCGTTATTGAAGGATAAGTTTATGTTGCCCACTAAAAAAACTGCCTGCATTTTCCCTGGTCAAGGTGCTCAGGTTAAAGGCATGGGAGCGCATTATTTTTCGAAGTATTCTGATTACATCGAAAAAGCCAATCATATCTTAGGCTGGTCGGTTGAATCAATATGTTTGAATGATCCGGATGGTTGCCTCAAGGAAACCCTGTATACTCAGCCATGTTTATTTGTTGTGAATGCCTTGGCTTATTTAGACTACATTGAAACACAATCCAAGCCGGATTTTGTAATGGGTCACAGTCTGGGCGAATACAATGCCTTGTTTGCTGCTGGAGTCATCACCTTTGAACAAGGCGTAAAGTTGGTCAAAAAGCGGGCTGAGCTGATGTCTCAAGCCCCAGAGGGTTCCATGGCAGCAGTGATTGGTCTGTCTGATCAAGAGATTCAAGCTTTACTACAAAACAACGGACTCACAGAGTGTTACATTGCCAACAAAAATTCACCTTCCCAGACCATTATATCTGGTCACTCAGGCCAAATATCTGAAGCCAAGGCACCGTTTTTAAAACAAGGTTGTAAGGCTTTTATACCTTTACAAGTCAGTGGTGCTTTTCATTCACACTTGATGCAAGAGGCGGCAGATGAATATGCGGAATGTTTAAATCAGATTGATTTTAAACAAGCCGAAATACCTGTGATTTCGAATGTCACAGCCAGACCGCATGATGACCAATTCGCCTCTTTGTTAGAACAGCAAATCACACAGCCTGTTGATTGGTTGCATGGTGTTCAGTTCTTATTGGATCAAGGGGTTGATGATTTTATTGAGTTGTCCGATAAAAAAGTGCTGACAAAAATGGTGAATGAAATCAGGCTGCATTGGTCCAAAAACCAAGAAAAAGACCCTGATCAATCACAACCACAAGAATCAAATCCAACACTTGATCAGCCGCACAACAACAATTACCCAGAGAAAAACAATTCAGAGCCAAATAACCCAGAAAAAAACAACCCAGAACCTAAAGTCACAGAACCCATAAATATTAACCACAAACGACGCCAATCCATAACAAGCACAATCGGTGATCCCGCTTTTTTAAGCGATCATCATGTGCAATTGCCTTATGTCTGTGGCGGAATGGTACACGGCATTGCTTCAGCAGAAATGGTCATCAAATGTGCTCAATCTGGTATTTTAAGCTTTTTGGGCACGGGTGCGCTGCGTCCTGATCGGGTTGAACAATCGATTATACAGATTAAAGAACAACTGACCAATGATGAAACATTCGGGGTGAATTTATTAAGTGGTTCAAGAGAAAGTGATAATGTTGCCCTGTTTTTAAAACACAAAATTACCCGCATTGAAGCTGCTGCTTATATCATACCTTCCGAACCGCTGATTTTATATCGCTTGCGAGGCTTGGCAAGTCACAATGGCCAACTCATCATCAAACACAAAGTATTGGCCAAATTGTCTCGTCCAGAAGTGGCTGAATATTTTTTCGCGCCTGCTGCTGAAGATGTGGTCAATAAGTTGTTGTCACAAGGCAAGATAACTGCACAACAAGCCGAATTGTCCAAACAAGCCCCTCTGGCAGATGACATTTGTGTTGAAGCAGATTCTGGTGGGCATACCGATCAGGGCGTGACAGCGGTGTTGCTCCCGGCCATTTTGCAACAGCGTGATGAAGCCATGAAAAAATATGGATATCGGCAGACTATTCGTGTGGGATCTGGTGGCGGTATCGGAACGCCGTTTTCTGCGGCATCGGCTTTTATTTTGGGTGCGGATTTTATTTTAACAGGCTCGATCAATCAGTGCACTGTTGAAGCGGGCACCAGTGATACCGTCAAATCCATGTTGCAGGACATGCGTGTTCAGGACACGGCTTATGCGCCAGCCGGTGATATGTTTGAGCTGGGTGCAAGGGTTCAGGTTTTGAAGCGTGGTGTTTTTTTTCCTGCCCGTGCCAATCGACTTTATGACTTGTATACACACCATGAATCGATTGACCAAATCGACAAAGCCACCATTGATTTGCTAGAAAAAGAATACTTTAAAAAAAGCATCGCAGAGGTTTGGGATGATTGTCGCGAATACAGATCAGATGCAGATTGTCAGCGGGCAATGGCCAATCCAAAACTTTATATGGCTTATATTTTTAAGTGGTATTTTGCTTTGTCGAATAGACTTGCTTTAGCGGGAAATAAAGAAAGAAAAGTCGATTTTCAAATTCACACAGGCCCAGCATTGGGCGCTTTTAACCAATGGGTCGAAGGCACTACCATGGAAAAATGGCAAGCACGGCACGTAGATGACATCGCTTATACACTAATGAAAGAAACCGAAATACTGCTGTGTAATGCAGCAAGAAAGTATCAATGAATAAAAAAAGAGACAACTAATGACAAATGAAAATACCCAGAAAATCCGTGACTTTTTATGCTCAAACTTTATGTTTGAGTTTGATGATGACATTACCGCCTCCACCAATTTATTTAAAGTTGGGGTGATTGATTCGTTTGGTTATATACAGTTACTGGCTTTTATTCAAGATACTTTCTCGGTGAATTATAGTGATGAAGAAATGTTAACCAATATCTTGGAATCTTTAGATAAAATTGTTGAGTCAATTGATAAAAAAATGGAGCAAGAATAAATCATTATGTGCGGAATCGCTGGTTTTATTTCAACATCTCAAGAGCAAAATAAAGAACAAAGCATCGCGCGCATACAAAACATGCTGGCTTATATCGACCATCGGGGCCCAGATGAGGCCGGTTATGTCGTAGATGCTTCTATCTCGCTTGGCACCGTCAGGCTCAGTATTCTCGATACCCACAATGGCCAACAGCCACTTTCTGCACACAATCAAAGGTACTGGATTGCCTACAACGGAGAATTGTACAATTATTTGGAATTGCGGCACCAACTGCAACAGCATGGGTTTAGTTTTGAAACCCAAAGTGATACTGAAGTACTGCTAAAAGCCTGGATTCATTGGGGCAGTGATGCCTTGAATAAATTCAATGGAGCCTTTGCTTTTGCAATTTATGATCGGCAAGAGGGCTCTTTAATACTGGCACGCGACCGTTTTGGTAAGCGCCCGTTATTTTATACCCGCTGTGGCAATGATTTTTTGTTTGCATCAGAAATGAAAGCATTCAACGCCTGGTCTTCTTTCCAATTTGAGTTTGATCCACAGCAATTGGCATCCATATATGGGCATTGGACGCCTTTACCAGAGCAAACCCCATTTAAAAACATTCACCAATTGCCCATGGGTTCATGGATGAAAGTTGATGCATCTGGCAGCAAAATTCATCACTATTATGCTTTAAATTTTGATGAGCATACTGAAAGCATGTCCAGAGCTCAAAGTGTCGATGCGGTCCGCTCAGCCTTGTATGACAGCATTAAATTAAGATTAAGAAGCGATGTTGAAGTGGGGGTTTATCTTTCTGGCGGCATTGATTCGGCCATAACAGCAACCATAGCTCATGAATTGTCAAACAAACAAGTGCGCACTTTCGGCGTGGCTTTTGATGATCCTGATCTTGATGAATCCAAATATCAACATCTGATGGCAGAGCATTTGGGCACGGATCATGTGTCTTTGAGCGTCAATAACCAAGACATTGTTGATCATTTTCCAAACGCTGTGTATCACGCCGAAATGCCGGTGTTCAGAAGTGCATTTGTGCCGATGTATTTGCTCTCAAAAAAAGTCAAAAGCTGTGGCATTAAAACCATTTTAAGTGGCGAAGGGGCTGATGAAGTGTTTCTGGGTTACAGTTTGTTCAGAGAAACCCAGATGCGATCACAATGGCATGAATTAAGTCTGGAAAAACGCAAACAACAGATCTCATTGTTGAATCCCGATTTTAAACATTATGACGAAAAAAACACCAGTTCATTATTGGGTTTGTACCAACAATATTCACAAGAACAATTGCCCGGCTTGTTTTCGCATGAGTTGCGTTTGCAAAATGGACGCTTTGCCAAGCGACTGCTTAAAGATGTAAAAATCAATCCCTTTGAAAACATTACCACAATGATCAATAACAGCGATCATTACAAAGCATTAAGTGCGGTAGAGAAAGCCCAATATTTGGAATTTAAAACCTTGTTGTCAGGTTATTTGTTATCAACACAAGGAGAGCGCATGGGTCTGGCCCATGGCGTTGAAAATCGTTGTCCATTTCTCGATCCGCATGTGGTTGGTCTCAGTCACCGTGTTAATGCCAGCTTTGGGATGCAGTACACCAGTAAAGAAGTCTTGAAACGGGCCTTCAAAGATCAATTGCCGCAAGCCATCATCAATAGACACAAACACTCCTACCGAGCACCCGACAGCGCTGCTTTTGTGTCAAATAAGCCAGATTATTTTGATGCCTTGCTGGCAAAAGATGAATTGAAGAAAATTGAATGCATCAATCCGATATTTGCCTCAGCACTGGTGAATAAAATCCTGACCACACCTGTGGATAAAATCAGCACCAGAGAAAATCAAACCTTCATTTATTTGCTGTCATCGGTGTTGCTGTATCGACAATTTGTGTTGGCAGAAGGCCGACAAAAAAACGTCAGTAACACAATTAAAAATAAAATAACCGTACAAGTGGTGTTATAACTCATGAAACCTGTTCACGAAAAAATTGCAATCATTGGTATTTCATTGCGTTTGCCTGGGTCGAACAACCTGGATGAGCTTTTCCGCAATTTACGTGATCAAAAGTGTTTTATTACCGAAGTGCCTGATGAGCGTTGGCAAAACATTGCCTCAGAAAAGAAGCCCGATAAAGCGTGGGGAGCCTTTGTTGAGGATGTTGATGGTTTTGATGAGGAATTTTTTAATGTGTCGCCTCGTGAAGCGCAAACCATGGATCCACAACAACGGTTTATGCTGGAACTTTCTCATCAAGCCATAGAAGATGCGGCCTATGCACCCAGTGATTTAGCAGGTTCAAATACGGGTGTTTTTATGGGTGTTTGTCATTGGGATTATGCCGAGTTATTTGAAAAAACAGGCATAGATGTTGATGCCTATTTGCCCACAGGGCTGGCATACTCCATCATTGCCAATCGTGTTTCGCACCATTTTGATTTTACCGGTCCCAGTGTCACTAATGACAGCGCTTGTTCCAGTGCGCTGGTTGCCATCATTCAAGCTGTTCAAGCCATACAATTGGGCGAGTGCCGCCAAGCTTTGGCTGGAGGCATCAATTTATTGTTATCACCCAATCATTTCAGTGCTTTTGCCAAAAATGGCATGTTGTCAAAAACTGGCGAGTCTCGCGCTTTTGATAAGGCTGCCAATGGTTATGTGAGGGGAGAAGGTGGCGGTGTATTGTTATTGAAAAGTTTGGCCGATGCCATCAAAGACCAAGACCCAATCCACGCCATCATTGATGGTGGCAGCAGTAATCATGGTGGCAAGACCAATTCATTAACCGTTACCAATCCCAAAGCACAGGCCGCATTAATTCAGGATGTCTATCGCAACAATGGGTTTGAACTGGATTCCATAGGATACATTGAAGCGCATGGAACGGGTACGCCATTAGGAGATCCAATAGAAGTATTGGGTTTAAAAATGGCTTTTGAAGCATTGAGCAAAGAAAAAGGAGAAACTGTCAATACCGGCAGCTGTGCCTTGGGTTCCATTAAAACCAACATGGGGCACTTGGAAGGTGCGGCAGGAATGGCAGGGGTTTTGAAAGCGGTGGTATCGCTGAAAAATAAAACATTATTGGCCAATGCCAATTTCAACGAACCTAACCCCTTGTTGAAACTGCAAGACAGTCCATTTTATGTGCTCAAAGAAACCCAAAAATGGCAAACCAAAGACAATAAACCATTGAGGGCTGGGGTCAGTGCTTTTGGTTTTGGTGGAACCAATGCCCATGTGGCTTTACAAGCCATGAGTGCCACAGAGGATATGATGAGCAATCATCAACAAGACACTTATATTGTGCCCATCTCCGCTCGCAACCACACACAATTGATCAAATATGCTGAATCTTTGCGAGATTTTATTGAATCGCATCATGATGAAGTGCACTTATCAAATGTGGCGTATACATTGCAGATTGCACGGGATCACATGCCACAACGTGCCGCATTTGTTGTCAGATCATTGGATGAGCTCATGCAGGGGTTGTCGCAACTCAATGAGCAGATACTCTCAGCTGGATCTGTCTGTTTTGTGGAAGGCTCCTTGGTAGTGATTGAAAACCATGATGCTGATGAACAAGACATTAAGGTGTTACTGGATTCTGATGATAACGATGCCATTGCACAAGCGTGGTCAACAGGCGTATCCATAGACTGGAAAAAACGTTATGATCCATCTAATTTACCGCGTCGCATACACGCGCCAGTATATGTTTTTGCTAAGAATAGGCACTGGTTTGTTATGCCTGATATATCACCTAATGTTTCGCATGTCACGATGAATCAGCAAGATTACCCCATCATACAACATTCTGAAAAAAGCTATTCAGTTGCACTGGCATCACAACATTATTTGTTAAAAGATCACATCATTGCTGGTGCCTCGATTTTACCAGGAGTGGTTGTATTGGAATTGGTCAGGAACATCGCCAGTCAATACGTATTGAAAAAGCCTGAAATCACCATCAGTCATGTGGTGTGGTTAAGACCCATCATGGCACAACAATCGATTGTTACTTTTCGCATTGATATACAAGACAATACATTTAAAGTATCGGCTCAAGTAAATGCCGAACAAAGTCCGCTGATGTTATGCCAAGGTAAAATCAGTGCCACAGCATCAGATGACCCTATGGAATTGATTAACGCCGCGTTTGATTCCTGCCAAGATATCAACACAGAACAAGTGTATCAACGCTTGCAATCGGCAGGTATTCATCATGGACCAGCCTTTCAGGTGATGGATAAGGTTTCACGCCAAGACCATGCTGTTATGGTATCACTATGCATCAACGATTTCACGCAAAATGACAACATCAACTGGCACACACATCCCGTCATTATTGATGCAGCGATTCAAGCGGTGGTGGCCTTATTGCCTGAATCAACGGTACCTGGTATTCCTTTTTCAGTTGAAAAAATGACGTTCATCAATGCTCTGAGCAAAAGGGCACATGCCGTGATTCGCCAAATAGATCATGGCGAAGAACGCACGGGTGTCAGTCGTTATGATCTTGACATCTATAACTCAAAAAATGAAATAAGCGTCATCATACGCAACCTAGCGACAAAAGCACTGAATAAAGCACAATTGCCTGTTCAGCACGATGGCGAAAAACACCCTGAGTCTCTGATTTTGGCCAAACCCAGTTGGCAAGCGATCAATTTCCAAAAGCGTGACAACTCGAGCAATAAGGTGATCAAAACAGTGATGTTGTTTGGTTTGACCGATAAGTATCGGTATTTGCCAACACTTGAAAAAACTCAGGCACAGGATTGTGTTATTGAACCCTTATTCTTGCCATCCAGGATCACCGATACTTTTGCTTTGGAGCAAGTGTTATTATTGCTGGTGAATAAATTTAAGAACCTCACCAAATCATCACAAAAAACACAATTGATATTGGCCATGCCCAGTTATTTGAGTTCATGGCTGTCGCCTGCATTGTCGGGTTTATTTAAAACCATTAACCTTGAGAGCAGCTTAATTTCAGCCCGCATTGTGAGCTTACAAAATTACAGCAAACCTGAGCTCATTGATGAGTTGTTAAGCAATGAATTACTGATAGCGCAGGATAACGCAGAAGTGTTGTACAGCAAAACCAATCAAAGATTAGTGAAAATATTCAAAGGTACGGGTGATAATCAACCAGTACCAATCAAAAGAAAAGGCGTTTACTGGATCACAGGTGGTTCTGGAGCCCTTGCACAACTGTTTGCCCGACACTTGATCAATACAGGCGTAGATCATGTTTATTTGAGTGGCCGTTCGTCACGAACAGAAATCGCTGATAAGCTCAATACACTTTCTGATATCAAACAGCACATAAGTTATCTGCGGGTTGATATTACCAACCGTGAACAAGTGGCGTTGGCCTTGAAAAAAATCCAAAAAGGCAGAGAGGGACAGCTAACTGGTGTGATTCATGCGGCAGGAATCATCAATGATGGTTTGTTGATCCATAAAAATGAACGCGATATGTCCGCAGTGCTGGCACCAAAAATTAATGGCGTCATCAATTTGGACATTGCCACCAAGCACATTCGCCTGGACTGTTTTGCGGTGTTTTCCTCCATTGCCTCGACTTTTGGTAATTTGGGACAAGCCGATTACTGTGTTGCCAATGGTTTTTTGGACGGTTTTATGCACTGGCGAACAACAGCAACCAAGCTGGGATTGAGGTTCGGTCACAGCTCGTCCATTAATTGGCCGATTTTTGCTGAGGGTGGTATGCATGTGCCAGACAATATTTTAGCAGGCATGAAACAAAGAATGGGCGTGGTCCCTTTGACAAAAGATCCTGCATTTCAGGCTTTTGATTACGCGACTTCGCACAATTGTGTTCAGTTGGCTGTGGCTTATGGTGATCAAGCAACAATCAAAAGATTTTTTGAAAATACAAAAGCCACAAGCACTGCTGCTCATCTCAAAAAAGAAGCAAAAGTAAGTACAGCAGTTACAAATCAAAGAAACTTAAATCAAGAATCCACAAATCAAGAAGCCACCAGTCCAGTTGCTACAAGCCAAACCAATACTGTGGTCACAAGCAGCAAGTCTGATGTACAAGTGAAAAACAGTCAACAAGACATCAAGATGGCCTTGAATCAAATGATCAGCAAAAATTTTGCCGATGTACTGGCCATGGATCCGAACAAAATACGCATGGATGCACCTTTTGATACCTATGGTTTTGATTCGATTATTGCTGTTGAATTGATTGAGCGCCTGGAAAAAGATTTTGGCGAATTGCCAAAAACATTATTTTTTGAACACATTGACCTCAACAGTGTTGTGACGTGGTTGATGGATGAGCATGAACAAACAGTTCACCAGTTGTTTTCTCATGATGGCGTCGCTCAGGTTGAATCAACTGTGCAACAAAATGACATGCCTATCCCACCATCTGATCACCGTGTTGATGAGTCAACTGAAAGTAAAGCTGAAAACACTTCAGAAACCACTGCTGAACTTGCCACTGGACTCGCCGCTGGAATTGCCCATGACCTTCATGACATTGCTGTGATTGGTATAGGCGGTATTTATCCAGGTGCCAAAGATTTGGATGAATTTTGGCAAAACCTCAAGGCTGGTAAACATGCTTTTGAACCGGTGCCAGAGAACCGTTGGAAACATCAGGATATCTATCATCACGAGCGTGATATTTTAGGCAAATCAACCATTAAAACCGGCAGTTTTTTGGATAACATTGATAAGTTTGATCCGCGCTATTTCAACATATCTCAGACAGAAGCAGAATTGATGTCACCAGAAGTCAGGTTGATGTTACAAGTCGCGGTTGAAACCTTTGAAGACGCGGGTTACTCCAAAGAATACATACAGCAGAAAATGGATGGAGACGTGGGTGTACTGGTAGGCACCATGAGCAATCATTATAACCTCTACGGCTTTCAAAACATGTTGACGCGCGGCTCTCAAGCCAGTGGCAGCTATACTGGCACTTTGCCGAATATGATTTCTTATTATTATGGCCTGACTGGACCTTCGGTGTTTGTTGATACCATGTGTTCGGCAGCGGCCACTTGTATTGACATGGCCGTGCGGATGTTGCGCACTGGTCAGAGTAAAATGGTATTGGCAGGTGGCATCAATTTGTTGTTGCACCCCAATAATCTGGTTTCCAGTTCGCAAGAACATTTCACCACCAAAACAGCAGAGGTGATTCGTAGTTATGGTGTGGGGGCCGATGGCACAATCTTGGGTGAAGGCGCAGGAACGGTTTTATTGAAACCACTCAAAGACGCACAACGTGATGGAGATAATATCCAGGCCGTTATAAGAGGCACTGCGATAACCAATGCAGGTGTCAGAAACGGTTTTACCGTTCCCAATCCACACATGCAATCAAAAGCCATTAGACTGGCACTTGATGATGCCAAAATCAACGCCAGAACCATCAGTTACCTCGAAGGACATGGGTCAGGAACCAGCTTAGGTGATCCGATAGAAATCAGAGCGCTGAATAAAACTTTCAAAGAAGACACTTCTGATCAAGCATTTTGTGCGATTGGATCAGTAAAATCCAACATTGCCCATTTGTTGGCTGCCGCAGGTATCGTTGGTTTTACCAAGGCTTTATTGCAGATGCGCCATAAACAGCTGGTCCCGTCATTGCATTCTGAAAAGATTAACCCAGCCATAAATTTTGATAACTCTCCATTTGTTGTGCAACAAAGTCTGACGCCATGGCAACGCCCAACTTTAGAAGTCGACGGAATAAAACAGCAGATTCCGCGTCGCGCCGGTATCACTTCTATTGGCGCTGGTGGTATGAATTCGCACATCATCTTGCAAGAATACGAGATGCCAGAAGCGTCATCATCGGTGGGCAGCGAGACAAAGCGCCTGATCATTTTTTCTGCAATGCATCTTACCGCCTTAAAGCGCTTATTGACAAAATATCAATCGTGGTTAACACAGCACAAAGACATTAACCTGGATCGTTTTGCTTATACCTTGCAAGTGGGTCGCACGGCTTTAAATTGTCGATTGGCATTTATGGCGCATAACTTATCTGATGTGATGCATCAGATCGATGGGTTCATGAATGCTGAAAAGCAGGACGAGGTATTTTTTATTGAAAATGTATTGGATGCACAACTGCCTCAACAACAATCAAATGTGAATGATCGGCTGTTGCAAGGAAATTTAAACCAATGGGCACAATCGTGGGTCAATGGAGCCAAGCTGGATTGGGACGAACTGTGGCACAATAAACCGTTGAAAATCTCACTGCCTACTTATCAATTTGATCAAGTGCGTTGCTGGTATGAGGTTTATGAGGATGCACCAAATATTCTCAACCCCGAAGCATTCAGGCGCAAACTGCACCCCTTTATCGGCACCAATACCTCCAATATCCATGGTCTGAGTTTTGAACTGCAATTCAATATTAATGATGTGCTGGATTATCAGTACAAGCAACACAATCAAGTGCGATTACCCCCTTTGATTGTGACAGACATTGCGCTGGCATTGAGCCAGTTGGTTGGTGTCAATCACACCGCTGAGTTTCAAAGTGCTTGTGTCACGGAATTGTCTGTTTCTGCCTGTCAATTGCACGAAGCCGATCATTTGAACTATCAAGTGAGTATCCTATCTGATACAAACCACAGTAATGATAAAGCGGCTTTGCAATTGCAAATACAAGGTTTTTGGCACAAAAATGGTACAAAACAACCGTGGTTTGATGCAAAAAGCGCCATCAACGCCAGTCATGGGCATCAGCCATTGTTAAAGCCGCTGGGTCAGGTGATACATCAATTTGATCACCAAGCCATATTGGACATTTGGCAACAAGGCGCATTGTCCTTTGCGCCGTATCATAATAATATACAAGCTTTTATGCTTGATGAACATCAAGGTGGAGAAATTTATTTCACGCACACTGAGTTGCATCAAAACAGCCACCACAACCATCAAGTACTCAGTGCAGATTTATTGATGCTGATTCAGCAATTGGGAAAACTGTTGGGTCATTATTTTCAATGTGCTAATTGGCAAGAATTCGATTTGGTAAATCTAAAACAGTTGACTCAATCTGGCGCTTCAATAAACGCCTGCGAAAAACTTCGGTTTTCAGTAGTCACACATGATCAACACGGTTTAGTGGTGGATGTTCATTTACTGGATGCAAATGCGCAGTTATTGGCCAGTTTTGAGGGCATTGAATTTGGAGATTTAACGGCAGTTATTCACACTACTCAACACACCAGTTCGGTAACAGATCAGCTAGATTCGCAATCCATAGAAAAAGAACTCAGTGATTATTTACGCAAGCAAATGGCGGGGATTGTCAAGTTTCCCGAATCTGACATCCATGCCAAAACGGGCTTTTACATGCTTGGCTTTGATTCAATCAGTTTGACCACCTTAACCGAAAAAATTAACAGTGATTATGCCACACAATTAACACCGGCATTATTTTATGAAGTTGAGAACCTTGAACAGTTGACCGATTATGTGGTGGCTTTGGGTGTGAAAAGCCTCAACAAACCCATAGATAATTTCGATGCCAATAGCAAATCAGACAATCAATCTCATCAAGCAAAAGAGCGCACTGAGATTCCCGATGCTTTCGTTGTCAGTAATGATGCGCGTAATTCAGATGAGCACAAAAATATTCACAGCAATGATAAAAAGGTTCGTGGCGGTGACTCACCCACAAAATTTGCCATCATTGGCATGGACGGTAAATTTCCCGGCGCCAATAACTGTCAAGAATTTTGGCAGATACTCACATCAGAAACCGATGCCTTAAGTGACTTTCCATTAGATCGCTATTCTCGAGAATATCAAGCGCTCATTGCTGAACAAGACTTTTGTAAGCGAGGTGGTTTTGTGCGCGGCGTTGCAGAATTTGATCCCTACTTTTTTAATGTTTCACCTTCAGAGGCACAATTGATGGACCCGCAACATCGATTGTTCTTGCAAGTTGCTTGGAATGCTGTGGAAATGTCTGGTTACAAAGCTGCTGACTTGGATAAAAAAACCGGTGTTTTTGTTGGGGTTTCAGCCAATGAATATGTCGGTTTATTAAAAGATCATGGCGCTGATATTGATGCCTATATGGCCACTGGTAACTCGCATGCCATGTTGGCCAATCGTTTGTCTTATTTTCTTGATATTCATGGCCCCAGCGAAGCCATTGATACGGCTTGTTCAAGTTCCTTGGTGGCCATTAATCGAGCCATTGAAGCCATCACCCATGGCACCTGTTCGATGGCCATTGCCGGTGGTGTCAATCTTAATTTGAGTATGGAGTCCTTTGTTGGACCGCATAAAGCTGGCATGCTCAGTCCTGAGGGCAGATGTAAAACTTTTGCCAATGATGCCGATGGTTATGTTCGTGGTGAAGGCGCAGGTGTGGTCATCATTAAACCATTGGCTCAGGCACAAGCGGATGGAGATGACATCTTAGCGGTGATTGTTGGTTCCGCTGTTAATCATGGTGGTAGAGCCAATTCTCTGACCGCCCCAAATATTAAGGCGCAATCTGATCTTATTGTTTCTGCAATGGGCGATTTGGATCCAAGCTCTATCAGTTATATAGAAGCCCATGGAACAGGCACCCATTTGGGTGATCCGGTAGAGATCGAAGCCTTAAAAAAAGCCTATCAACAATTGGCCCAACAACACGACATCAGCCAGTTTGAAGCAGATACTTGCGGATTGGGTTCGGTCAAAACCAATATTGGCCATTTAGAATCGGCTGCGGGCATTGCTGGTTTGATCAAATTGATCCTGAGTTGTCAAAACAATTTGATACCAGCAACCCTGAACTGTCAAGTGACCAACCAACACATTGATTGCAGTTCAAGCCCATTTTATGTACAAAAACACGCCCGTCATCTGGATGCTGAACAACGCCACAGATTCGCGGTGAGCAGTTTTGGTTTTGGTGGGGCCAATGCACATCTGGTGATCGAGAGTTATCAGCGACCAAACAAAACACATGCAGTCAGTCAGCAACAATGGATTGTGTTGTCAGGCCGAACAGCATCGGCATTAAAGCAGAGAATCATCAATCTACTTGATGATATTGTGCATCTCAAAGACCAGGATATGGCCCATTTGGCTTACAGCTTGCAAATCGGCCGAGAGGCAATGGAGTATCGGTTGGCACTGAAAACAGATTCTCTGACCGATTTAGCACGACAGTTAAGGCAGTCTTTAGATAATGATGCGCGAGATGCAACAAAAGTGCGCTTGATTAATGGTTTTCCAGATATGACGATTGTTCATGTCAACCAGAAAAGCAACAGCAGCTTTGATAGCATGGAACAAGACGTTTCACAATGGCTTTTAGGTAAAAACATCAATTGGCGATCGTATTGGCAAGATTTTGAAGTACAGCGATTACGCTTGACTGGTTATCCGTTTGAGCAAAATACTTGCTGGTTTAACGTACAAAACACTGCGGCTCAACAATTGTCAGATCAGCATGAAAAGCCTAAAGAACAGAAGATAGAGAAAATGTTACAGGATGTGATTGATGGACATATGGACTTGGATGACGTAGCAGACTCAGTTGGAAACTTATAGCGGTGAATGACAATCATGAATTAATACTTTTCACACCCAATTGGACAGCCAAAGCCAGGGAAACAGCAACTGATCAGATCAAGTACGATAGGAATGTACTGATTGTTGCTGAGCCACTGATAAAGGATTGTGCAGAGTTGTCGGCTCAAGCCAAAATAATAGATGAAACGATTGATTGTGTGGCTTTAAAAGACAAACCCAACTCATTTGATCAACAAGACCCTATGGCACATGGACAATGGTTGTTGGCATTTTTGCAAAATGAAATAAAAAAAACCAGTCATTGTCTGATTCAATTTGTTTTACCTTTCCAAGATTCAGAGCATTGTGCAAGCCTTTATTTGGGCCTGTTGCGCACATTAAAAATCGAAAGTAACCTAGACGGACAGATCCTGTTTGTTGATCCGTCCCTCAATCATTTGGCATTGATCAATTTGTGCATTGCTGAGCGTGGATCTGTGGATGATACCATCGTTAGAATCACCGGCGAAAACAGAGCAGTACATGCTTTTGATGTGCATGATACGCTTAAAAATGATAGGGTTAACAATGACCAGATCCCTTGGCAAAACCAAGGCGTTTATGTGATTTCAGGAGGCATGGGAGGTATTGGTTTATTGATTGCCTTGGATATCATGAGCAGTGTGCAATCGGCAACAGTGGTGTTAATCGGACGTGCACCGAAATCAGCAAAACAACAGGAATTAACAGCCTTACAAACACAAGCCATGCAGTTTGGGTCAAATGCCACCATTCATTATTGGTCGATAGACATCAATGATGTCGATGCACTTACCCAATGTTTTCAAACCGAATCGACTAGGCTGGGTCTTGGGCCATTGACAGGTGTCATCCACTGTGCAGGTGTCATCAAAGATGGTTATCTGATCAACAAAAAACCAGATGAAATCGAACAAGTTTTGGCCCCGAAAATACAAGGTTTGCAGCATTTACACCAAGTGACTTGTGCTGAACCTTTGGACTTTTTTATCGGCTTCTCATCTTTGGCCAGTATCACAGGAAATATCGGACAGGCAGAGTACGCTTTTGCCAACGGTTACTTGGATGGCTTTCTTCAATGGCGGTCCCAACAAGTAAGACAAGCCAAGGCTTATGGTAAAAGCCTGAGCATTAATTGGCCGCTGTGGGCAGATGGCGGCATGATCATGAGCCAAGATGCCAAAAATAGATTGTATGAGACATCAGGCATTGTCGCCATGGACAAAAAAAATGCCCTCAAGGCATTGTATATGGCTATGGCTATGGGTAGCGACCACAGTCAAATTGCTGTGACTTACGGAAACAGCGCACAATGTTACCAACACATCACCAGAAGAAACACAGCATTTCCTCACCCTCTCAATAAGTTACATGATAATAAGAGCAATAACATGGGCAGTACCAATCATCTCACTTTAACACAACAATTAATCACCGCCATTAAAGCGCTTTTTGCGCAACACACAGGCATTGCGATTAAACAGATAGACGCCGAAGAACGATTTGAATTGTATGGCATTGACTCAATTATGGTGGCGCGGCTCAATGACCAGTTGGCTGAATACTACACGGGTGTGCCAAAATCTATCTTTTATCAATGTCCTACCATAAAAGCCTTGGCAGATTATTTGCTTAAAAATCATGATAAAGACACCTCCATGTGGTTGGGCAATCAAGTGCACGATGCAATGGGCCAAGATGAGGTATTCATAATGCCTGATGTGAGCAAAAAAACGAGCGGCAAAAAACATAAGCCAGCATCACATGATGCCATTGCCATCATCGGCATGAGTGGTCGTTTTCCTCAAGCACAAAACATTGATGAGTTTTGGAACAATTTAGTCATAGGCAAAAATTGCATCAGTGAAATTCCATCCGATCGATGGTCCTTGGCTGATTTTTATGTCTCAGACAAACAAGAGGCGGTTAACAGAGGTAAAAGTTACAGCAAATGGGGTGGGTTTTTGCATGGATTTGCTGATTTTGACCCCTTGTTTTTTAATATTTCACCCAAAGAAGCGCTTGATATGGATCCACAGGAGCGCTTGTTTTTAGAGAGCTGTTATTGCACGCTTGAACAGGCTGGTGTCACTAAAGTTCAAATACAAAAAGACTACAATGGAGAATTAGGGGTTTTTGCCGGGGTCACAAAAACAGGCTTTGAGCGTTACGCACAAGATCTTGATCAAGCCGGTAGTGCCATTAAACCGCGCACATCATTCAGTTCAGTGGCCAATCGCGTGTCATATTTTTTAGACGCAAATGGACCAAGCATACCTGTTGATACCATGTGTTCATCGTCATTGACGGCCATTCATCAAGCATGTGAATCTTTACAAAAGGGTGAATGCCAACTGGCATTGGCTGGTGGTGTCAATCTGTATCAACACCCACACAATTATTTTGAATTGTGTGCCAGTGGCATGCTGTCAGAAGATGGCTTATGTCGAAGTTTTGGAGAAGGTGGAACAGGTTTTGTGCCCGGAGAGGGCGTTGCCAGCGTATTGTTGAAACCTCTATCACTTGCACAAAAAGACGGTGACAATATACTGGCTGTCATCCGCTCATCTGCAATCAATCATGGTGGGCATGCTCAAGGTTTTACGGTGCCAAATCCTCAAGCACAAAGTCAATTGATTGAGAAAGTATTGTCTCGCGCTGAACTTTCATCGCAAACAATCAGTTATGTTGAAGCGCATGGCACAGGCACGCAATTGGGTGACCCGATCGAATTTGAGGGCCTGAAAAATGTATTTGAATCTGATAAAAGTCATCTCCAAAAGTGCCACCTTGGTTCGGTGAAATCCAATATTGGTCATTTGGAGGCTGCTGCAGGCATTACCGGTTTAATCAAAACGGTCTTGCAAATACAACACCAACAATTGGTGCCAAGTCTTCATGCTAAAGTCATCAATCGACACATAGATTTCAACTCATCACCATTTACTTTGGTGCAAAATGCAATGCCGTGGCGTGTTGCTGAAAATCAGCTTCGCACAGCATTGGTCAGTTCTTTTGGTGCTGGTGGTTCAAATGCCTGTGTCATGATTGAAGAATACCCGCAAAGTTCAGACACAACAAATCCGATAGGCAACTCTGATAAATACGCCATTATTTTATCTGCCAGAACCAAAAATGAGTTGCATAAAATGGTCAGCAATCATCTTGACTGGTTGATGGAACAGGCTGAATTACCATCTGAAAAAGGCGCTGTCGGGCAATCGAAGGTCACCGAAATCACTGAACATCAAATGTTATCAATTGTTGCTGAGCACACCAAAATAGCTGTTGAGCAATTAAACGGAAGTATGCAGATTTCCGAATTTGATTTTGGTGCATTTGAACTACAAAACCTTATTTCAGCTTTCGAGTCCTCATTTGGGGTACAAGACATTTCAGGTGAAATGGTTTATTCACAAACCTTGTCAGACTGGTTGAATATACTACAAAACAATTCATCTGAAAGCACTGATGTCAACACACCAGAAGTTGACCTGATGAATCTGGCCTATACCTTGCAAACAGGACGACAACCCCTGCCATTTAGATTGGCCATGAATGTTGAGTCAACATCACAACTCCAGGCTTTATGGCAAGCCTTCTTAAATGATGAGCACAATACAAGCGATCTCTCCAGTGCTGGTTATTTCTATGATGAAGTCACTGCCAAAAAGGAAACCCTTGTTCAACTGCAATCATCGCCTGCAATAAATCAATTAATTAATCGGTGGATCGAATCGACTAATTTTGAAAAAATGCTGCCTTTGTGGGTTAAAGGTTTGAACATTGCCTGGCACAAACTGTATCAGCAACGACCATCGGATCACCTTCGCATCATTAATTTACCCAATTACCCCTTTACCAAACAACGCTTGTGGCCAGCTGATGCTTTACCCAAACAAACCACAGCCAATGCACAAGCCAAAGGATCATCTGAAATAACAGCGCGCTTATCAAATGGCATATCTTCTGAACAACCAGCAAAAATTGCACAACAGGAGGATGTGAGTCACGATCAAACAAGCCTTGCAGAAGTCATTTCATTGTGTGTGGAAAAATCCTTGATGATTGGCAAAGATGACATCAACCCCAATCAGGCCTTTGCCGATTATGGTTTGGACTCGATTTTATCGGTTGGTTTGGTCAAACAATTGAATGAGCATTTGTCGATAGATTTGAAAACCGCGGCCCTGTTTGATTACCCCAGTATTAACCAACTCGCACAATACATTGAAGCAACATTTGATACTCGGCAGTCATCTGCCCGTGTACATCAACAGCAATCTTCAGCGGCAAAAAATGCTGCTTACGATCAACAGAGTACTGATAATAAACAGCAGGAAAGTAGTATAAGCGATGTTGCCATTGTTGGCATGTCTGGATGTTTCCCCGGGGCTGAAAATGTCGATGAATTATGGCAAGAAATCATTGCAGGTCATCACCACATCACCGATGCGCAACGGTGGCCTTTGGATACCTCATTAAATGCTTGTACGCAAGGTGGTTTTTTAAATGAGATAGCAGCGTTTGATGCCATGTTTTTCAATATATCCGGTATTGAAGCAACCCATATGGATCCACAACAACGCCTCTTTTTACAACAAGTCTGGACGGCTTTAGAAGATGCCGGCTATGCGGGTAATGCCTTGTCTGGACAAAACTGTGGGGTTTATGTTGGCTGTTGTAATGGAGATTATCAAGACCTGTTTCCACATCAACCCAGTTCTCAATCTTTGTGGGGCAATATGGGCTCAGTGATTCCCTCGAGAATTGCCTATTTGCTTGACTTAAAAGGGCCTGCATTGGCCATAGATACCTCATGTTCCAGCTCATTGGTGGCAGTTCACAGTGCCTGTCAGGATTTAAGGCGTGGTGATACCGATGTGGCCATTGCCGGTGGTGTTTTTGTACAGTCAACCGCTAAACTGTATTTGTCTGCCAACAAAGCCAATATGCTGTCACCAACTGGAGCAACTTATAGCTTTGACGAACGAGCCGATGGTTTTGTGCCTGGAGAGGCGGCAGGAGTCTTGTTGTTGAAACGCTTGGATGATGCCTTGGCTGATGGGGATCACATTCACGCGGTGATCAAAGGTTCTGGTTTAAACAACGATGGTGCCACCAATGGTATAACAGCGCCCAGTGCAGAGTCACAAGCATCATTGTTAACTGAGGTGTATCAGAAACATGGCATCAATGTGCAAGACATTGACTATATTGAAACACATGGTACTGGCACACAATTGGGTGACCCAATAGAGTTTCGCGCATTACTCAAGGCATTTGACAATGCGCCCACAACACAATACTGCACCTTGGGCTCTGTCAAGCAAAACATCGGCCATACACAATTTGCAGCGGGTGTCTCTGGCATCATTAAAGTGATTTTGGCGCTCAAAAATCAGCAGATTCCACCTGCCGTCAATTTCAAAAAAGCCAATAAAGACGTGCCAATAGCCGATTCGCCGTTTCTCATCAATACCCAAGCAAAACCTTGGAATACACAGGCCAATAAAACACGTTTGGCTGGGGTCAGTTCTTTTGGTGCCAGTGGCACCAATGCCCATGTGATTATTGCTGAACCACCCATCACACACACCACAATGCATAATGGTCAGGCGGTACTTATCGTTTTATCAGCAAGGTCTTTGGATGCATTGAAATATAATGCAGAACAATTGCGTCATTGGTGTGAAAACCATTCGCAGGCTGCACTGAGTGATGTATCCTTCACATTAATGGCTGGCAGAGGCCATTTTGAACACCGTTTGGCCATTGTTGTTCAGAACCTCGATGAATTGAAAGATCGCTTGGCTGAATACATTCATCATGATCAAAATCAAACGATCAATCATGAGTCAATATATCAGGCTTATGTAAAATCCCCCAGTAACCTTATCGATGACTCACTGCTGTCAGTATCGATGACAAACCACACCCATGAGGCGAATCATAATGACATGCTTCATCATCTGGCAGCGAGTTACATACAGGGAAGTGTCATAGACCACCAGTCACTTTTTGATGGACAAATGGTCAAACGCATACCCTTGCCGACTTATGGTTTTGCCAAGGACCGTTATTGGGTCAAGACCTCAGCCCAAAGACAAGCACAATCACAAGTTCAGCCACAACCATTGTTCACTCTAAACCCATGCCATGCTGGTTTTCATGTCACCTTTGCCAAACAGGCCTATGTTTTTCAACAACATAAAGTCAATGGGCAAAGTGTTTTGCCTGGTGTGATGAGCCTTGAATTATTGAGATCTGTCATCGCCATCAAGTCACCAACAGTGAAAAAATGGCAGCTGAATAAATTGGTTTGGGTTAATCCCGTTCTCAAACAGTACCACGCTGATTTGTATTTAAAAATAAAATTACCAGAAGATGATTCATCATTTGCTTTTGAACTGCGCAGCTCTAGGCGTGATGATTCGCTCATGCTTACACAAGGCACTGTCAACTATCTAGGGCGCCAAGAGCGTGACATCAGCATTGATCTTGAAACGTTAGAGTCGGTCAAACCGCGATCACAATGGTCAGCCCAACAATGTTATGAATTGACCGAACAACAAGGTTTGCAGCACGGGCAAATGATGCGGTCGTTAAGAAAAGTGATCATCGGTGAAGATTATGGTGTGGCTGAATTGAATATGCCTGATCAATTGATGGGTGAGGGCAATATAAGCTTGCAACCCTGTATTTTGGACAGTGTGATTTTGATGTCTGTGGCGTTTTTATTGGATCAAGGCATTGTGGTTGATGATCTGACCAGTGTTCCTTTTATGGTCGAAAAATTTGAAATTCTGGGTGATATGACAGCTACCATGTGGGCAAAAATGCCTGTGCCATTGTGCCATGCTCAGGGCATCGATGGTGCCATAGCTGCAGATGTATTTGATGATACAGGAAAATTATGCATTCGTATGCAAGGCTGTTTTTATCGACCAGTCTCAACAAAAAAACCAGCACAAATGTTGATGCCACACTGGAGAAAAATCTCGCGTGCCATCGATACAAAGGGTTCTTCATTAAACAATGATATGACGTGGGTGATGAGCACAAGTCATGACCCATCATCTGAATTGCTTAATCATTTTCCTGCACATCTCATCATAGACCAAAGCATCACTCAAGCACAATTGCAGCACCATGTGTCTCAAGCAGACGTACCCAAACAGGTCGTCATTTTGGCTTTACCAGCAATGCCAGATCAAGACATGGATGCGCTGATCGATCAACACAATGATTTGGCCATGCAGGTTTTAACGTTGATAAAAATGATGGTCGCAGCACAATTAGACGCTCAAGTCATTCAATGGACATTAGTGACGCAAAACACGCACATGATCATGAATGATACCGTCTGTAACCCAACTGCTGCGGGGTTGCATGGTTTGATCGGTTCAATGAGCAAAGAATTCGCCTTGTGGTCCAGTCGAATTGTTGATCTCGAATCATTGTCAGAGAACATTTTGGGTGAGATCAATGCCCTGCCAATCAGCACTGACAGTTGTAGCCTGGCACACAGAAACCATCAGTGGTATCAGTCACAGCTGGTGCCTTTTGAATTGAATAAATCAATACACAATACACCGTATAAAAAACAGGGCCTTTATCTGGTCATCGGTGGTGCCGGTGGTGTTGGCCGTACCTGGTCGAAATTGGTGGCTGCCTCCCATCAAGTGCAATTGATTTGGGTGGGGCGTTCGGCGATTAATGATCAAATCAAGCAATACATTGATGAGATTGCACTTGATGCACCTCGTCCGATATACATACAGGCCGATGCCAGTGACTACGGTGAAATGTTGGCGTGCAGTCAACAGGTCAAACAAATCGGTCATTTAGATGGCATCGTTCACTCCGCCATCAGTTTGAATGATCATGCCTTGATGAAAATGGACCGTGAGCAATTCATTCAGGCCTCACAGTCAAAGGTTGAAGTCAGCATAAGACTGGCGCAGTGTTTTGATTTGTCATCGCTTGATTTCATTGTGTTTTTCTCCTCCATACAGTCCTTTGCCAAAATGCCTGGACAAAGTAATTATGCTGCGGGCTGTACCTTTGAGGACAGTTACTGTCATTATTTGAGGACACAGGGCATTAATGCCAAAACCATCAATTGGGGGTATTGGGCACAAGTCGGCGTGGTGGCTTCGGCTGAAATGGAACAACGCATGAAAAAATTGGGTCTATTGAGTTTAGACGCTGACGATTTGAGCCAGGGGTTGGATACTTTATTGGGCATACAAATACCTCAGTTGGCCATGGTGGCATTGACAGATCAAGGTTCTGTTGAAACACTGAACAACACCTTGCGCTCAATACAATCAGACCGTTACTATGATTCAATTTTAGATTCAGTGATTGCCAACATTCCGAATCAGCAAGATACCGTTGATCAAATCAGCGCTGTGGTTGGGGATCAAATGAGTGCTTTTGATCATGAGATGGCGCAATTGATGTTTGTACAACTCAATGAGGCAGGGCTATTTAATCAACAATCAACCCCCATGGATACCATTTTAAGCCTGATCGATCCTTTGTATGAGCCATGGATGCAAGAGTCAATACGGGTGTTGATCAAACATGGATACTTGCAATGGGCATCAGATGAGCATAAACAACTGGTGCGCCTGAAGCCTCCAGTCAGTAGCGCTACAGCCTGGCAGGAATGGAGTCTTAAAACCAAACCGCTGTTAAATAATCCTGACATTCAATCTCATATTATTTTGGCTGAAACCATGATGTTTGCCTTATCGGATATTGTTGTGGGCGCAACCCCAGCCACCGATATCATGTTCCCTGAGTCTTCTTTAAAATTGGTTGAAGGCGTTTACAGAGACAACAAAGTAGCGGACTATTTTAATCAGGTATTGTGCGAGACTCTGGTCATCAGCATTAAAAAGCATTTGAGTGTTGATGCGCATAAAAAAATACGCATCCTTGAAGTCGGTGCGGGCACTGGTGGAACCGCCAAAAGGGTCTTTGCAGCTTTAAAACCCTATCAGCAACACATTGAAGAATACTGTTATACCGATTTATCAAAGGCCTTTTTGATTCATGCCGAAAAGAATTATCGCAGTGATGCGCCATACCTGAGAACCTGTCTATTCAATGCCGATAACGGGGTCACAGAGCAAGGCATTGAGGCTGCCAGTTATGATTTTGTGATTGCGACCAATGTGATTCACGCTACGCAAAATATTGAGAGAAGCATCAAACACATCAAACAAGCATTACTCACCAATGGCTTGTTTTTATTGAATGAACTCAATGATAATGCATTATTTAGCCATCTGACTTTTGGTTTACTGGAGGGGTGGTGGAATTATGATGATCCTGAATTACGCATCGTTGGTTCTCCTGCGTTGAGTGCTGAATCATGGCAGCGGGTTTTGGCCGAACAAGGTTTTGTCAACATCGCATTTGCTGCTGATAAAGCGCATCATTTGGGTCAACAATTGATCATTGCTGAAAGTAATGGCTTGATAGAACAAGAAATCATCCCACCCATGAATTCATCACTGCTCAGCGCGAAAAAACAAGCAATAACGGTCAAATCTATTGCTCAAAATCCAGGATCTGAAAAACCAGATTCTCAAAAATTAGCGCCTCAAAAAGCCGTTGATGATGATCTTGTCTCATCTTATAAACATTTATCAACACAAATCGATAAACATCAAGCCATCTCTTTTTTACGCACCATTGTTGCATCTACCATCGACATACCCGCGGAAAAAATTGAAGCCAGCATCAGTTTTGAACGTTATGGTGTGGACTCCTTGTTGGTGCTGTCCTTAATCAATGCATTGCGCGAGCATTTTACAGAAATTTCATCGGTCTTATTGTTTGAAGTGAACACCTTGGATTTGTTGAGTGATTACTTAATCGAACACAATCTACAGGAACTCTCAGTAGCCCTGGGAATATCGGAAATGGGTGTATCGGAAGTGCCATTATCGGTAAACGGTGATGAACAACCAGACCATAAGCCGGCCTCTGAAAAGATACAAGACAGACAAGCGACACCAGCGTCAAAAGAGATTCAATCTGAAGAGAACCACAATCACAACATTCAAGACATTGCCATCGTCGGCATGTCTGCACGTTTTGCCGATGCCGATAATTTAACTGAATTTTGGCAAAACATCAGCACAGCGCGGGATTCAATACGCCCGATCTCTCAAGATCGTGCCAAGTGGCAAGCGTATAAAGATTTTGATAAGGCTGGCTTTATGTCGGCCATAGATGAATTCGATCCCTTGTTTTTCCACCTTTCGCCAGCTGAAGCCGAACAAATGGACCCGCAAGAGCGGTTGTTCATTCAAGAAGTCTACCATTGTTTTGAAGAGGCTGGGTACGCACCTTCACAAATTGGTGCTCAGCATAAGGTGGGCGTGTATGTTGGTATCATGAATTCTCATTATGCGCCACATGCTGCATTGTGGTCAGTGGCCAATAGGGTGTCTTATCTAATGGATCTTAAAGGCCCAAGTATGGCCATCGACACGGCTTGTTCTTCATCACTGACAGCCGTACATTTAGCGGTAGAAAGCTTGAGGTCAGGTTCTGCTGATATGGTCATTGCCGGTGGAGTGAATTTAATCGTGGATCCTCAGCATCTACAAATTTTGGACGACATGTCCCTGCTGTCCCCAGAGGCAAGATGTAAAGCCTTTGGCAAAGGAGGCAATGGCATTGCTATTGGTGAAGGTGTCGGGGCCTTATTGTTGAGGCCATTAAAAGACGCTCAAGCCGATGGTGATCATATCCATGCCATCATCAAAGGTACGTCACTCAATGCAGGAGGCAAAAGCAGCAGTTATACCGCACCAAAAGCCTCTGCTCAAGCGCAATTATTGAAAGATGCCTGGCACAATGCCAAAGTACAAGCAGGTGATGTCAGTTATATTGAAGGCCATGGAACGGGAACTGAATTGGGTGATCCCATTGAATTTGAAGGTTTGAATCAGGCCTTTAAATCCATAAAAGGCGCCGACCATACTTGCTATTTGGGTTCAGTCAAAACTAATATTGGCCACCTAGAAAGCGCGGCAGGAATGGCAGGGATTTGTAAAGTGGTTTTGCAAATGCAACAGCGCACAATTGTGCCAAATTTATACAGCAAGGAGATCAATCCCCACATAGATATGGACCGTTCTCCTTTCCAACTGGTACAGCATACACAACCATGGGGCGATGAAACAACACACTCGGCTCAACCATTGACCGCAGGCGTCAATTCGTTCGGTGCTGGAGGGGCCAATGCACATGTGGTCTTGCAAGAATACCGCAATACTGAGCAAATAAAAGCAGTTTTGGGACAACAAATCATTGTGTTATCGGCACAATCTCAAGGGCAGTTAACCTCAATGGTTGACCAGTTACATGAGCATTTGCAGCAACAATGGCCATCAACTGAAGCATCATCACAATATCTGGCCAATCTAGCCTGGACATTACAAAACGGTAGAGACGTCATGTCGCACAGGCTGGCTTTTGTGTGTGATGACATACAAGGTTTAATCAATGATCTTGAAAATTATCAACTCAGTAGCAATCCTGCCATACAGTCTGTTGTTACGGAAGAAAATGCACTCGAAGCAGATGAAGCCATCGATGAATTAATCAAAACCTGGACTGACAAGAAATCGCTGCGAAAAATTGCCGCTTTGTGGGTCAAAGGCTATGTGATTAACTGGCATGTGGTCAGAGGAACCACTAAAGTGCAAAGGACCAGCTTGCCTGTATACCCATTTGCCAATGCTAAATACTGGATAAACAATAAAGCTGATCAGCAAGTTGTGTCATCAGAAACCCGTACCAATGTAAGCATGAGTCATGTCACTCAATCAGTCAATCAAACGCACAATGAAATAGGCAATGAAACGCATAAGCACACAAGCAATAAAAAAGTCAATAATCCAAAGACAGTACTTCCTGTCATTGATGACTTAATAACGCACATTGCTGAACTGTTAAAGCTTCCTGTTCATGACATTGACGCTTTGGAGCCACTGGAAAATTACGGCTTGGATTCGGTGATGGTCATCAAGTTAATGGACCGTTTGGTTGATCGTTATGGGCCATTGAGCAAAACACTTATTTTTGAGTACCCAACACTGACCGAATTTGCCCAGATGCTTTCGCAACATGACACACAACACGATCATGGCATTACATCAAGTGAACAGCACCACAGTACTGAAATTCATTCGGAATCGGTGTCCTTGTTGAATCAAAAAACGGATTCATCCCAAGACATTGCCATCATTGGTATCGCTGGTCGTTATCCGGATGCTGATGATCTGGAACAATTTTGGCATAATTTATCACAAGGCAAAGATGCTGTCAGCACCGTGCCAACAGATCGGTGGCGTGTCGATGAGCGGTTTTCCGGTGCGGATCAAAAAGGTGGTTTTATTGAGAATGCACAATACTTTGATGCCGCATTTTTTAATATGTTGCCAGCCGATGCGGAATTGAGTGACCCTCAAGAACGGTTGTTTGTAGAAATGGTTTATCATGCCATTGAAAACAGTGGCTATACGCCACAAAATCTGACAAGCAGCGCAGGCGATCACAGTGAAAACGTTGGCGTGTATGTCGGTGTCATGTATGAAGATTACCAATTACATGGCGTTGAGGCATACAATCAAGGTCAAAATATGGCCTTATCAGGCAGTCCTGCATCGATTGCCAATCGGGTTTCGTATTTGTTTGATTTTAATGGACCCAGTTTGGCCATTGATTCGATGTGTTCATCATCATTCAGCGCCATTCATCTGGCTTGTCAGGCGATAAAAAATGGTGATTGTGCGGTGGCTGTTGCCGGTGGCGTCAATTTAACCTTGCACGAAAACAAATACCGAATGTTGAACATTGGCGGCTTTTCTTCTCGAAATGGTCATTGTGCGGCCTTTGGTGCAAGTGGTGATGGATATGTTCCAGCAGAAGGCGTTGGAGCGGTGATCTTAAAGCCATTGAATGTCGCCGAACAAGATGGTGATGGCATCATTGGAGTCATAAAGGGCACAGCACTCAATCATGGTGGTAAATCCAACGGCTACACAGTGCCCAATGCTCAGGCTCAAGCTTCAGTGATACGTTCGGCATTGTCACAATCAGGCATCAGTCCACAAGACATCAATTATATAGAAGCACATGGAACAGGGACAGTTTTAGGTGACCCGATTGAAATCGAAGGTTTGATGCAATCCTATGGAGAACAAGCTGGCCAAGGCCAATGTGCCGTTGGCTCTGTGAAATCAAACATTGGGCATTGTGAAAGCGCAGCAGGCATGGCATCGCTGAGTAAAGTATTATTGCAGATGAAACACCAACAACTGGTGCCCTCATTGTATGCTGAACCACGCAATCCACACATAGATTTTGCGACCACACCTTTTGATGTGCCATCTCGCTTGATGCCATGGCAACCCGTGTATACACCTCAAGGCCATGCACAACCACTGCGAGCAGGCATCAGCTCGTTTGGTGCTGGTGGTGTGAACAGTCACATGATTATAGAACAATATGTGCAAAAACCTCAGATAACGCCACAAAATACCGCCAGCTTATTGGTGTTATCGGCACGAACGCAAAAGGCGTTATCACAACAGGTGGTCAATTTGTATGAACACTTGAAACACCATGTAAATCAGACGGCATCCATGCGCAATGTTTGCTATACATTACAAGTCGGTAGAGTTGCGATGTCACACAGATTGGCATGTGTGGTGGATAATCATCAACAGTGTTTGAGTGTTTTACAATCTTTGATAGAACAGCGTAAAAGTCCGGTACCCGTGCATCAGGCCAAGGTATCAAAGGTATCAAGACATCAAAACAAGGCCCTACAAGATCCACAAGACGTTTCTTTACAGCACATCGCCATGGCATGGGTACAAGGCAGTGATGTCTTATGGCACAAACTTTATGGTGCTGATCTTCCACAACGCATCGCTTTACCAGCCTATCCATTTGAACGCAAAGCATACTGGGCTCCTGCAACAATGGATTCTCCTCAAACCATCACAACACAGCATCAGCATGAACATTTGTTCATCAAACCACAATGGGTTGATGAGGTATTGGACAAGTCACAACAACGATCTGCACAACATGTATCAACACACCATGTCATTATGCTTTCTCATGGATTTGATGACTTAAAACAACAGCTGATCAAACATAAAGACATCAATGTGATTGACTCCTTGATCAACCAAGATGATTTTGTGCAGACTGTGTTGGGCCTGATCAAGCAACTCAAGTCATTGCTAAAATCAACAGAAAATGCCAAAGATACCGGTGATATGAGTCATGTAAATGCGCAAATAGTGCAAGTGCTCGTCAACAGCAATATTTTGAATGCTGAATTTTCATCATTGACCGCATTGCTGAAAAGTATCAATCAAGAATCAACCGAGATACACTGTCAATTGATCGCAGTGAACACACATCATCACATCGATGTGCTTGGCCTGTTAAGTGCAGAAGCACAATCACAAGCCGATGCGATCAGGTATGAACAACACAGACAAGTCAGACATTTACAGCGTTGTGAGGTGAGTGAATCAATGCATGCATCCACACCACTTTGGCAAGCAGATCAAGTCTTTGTGATTTCTGGAGGTGCTGGTGGATTGGGCTGGATATTCACCCAGGCGATTGTCAATCAAGTCAAACAAGCCAAGGTGGTTCTGTTGGGACGCTCAGCTTTATCTCAACAACGCATAACAGCAATGCAGCAACTCAAACAATTGGGCATCTCCATCATTTACCGAGCGCTAGATGTTTCGGACAAACCTGCCATGCAAATCTTGATGGATGAAGTCAAACAACAATATGGCGGCGTAGATCATGTGATCCATTGTGCTGGAGTATTGAGAGATGGTTATCTGGTCAATAAATCTGAGGCCGATATTCGGGCAGTATTGGCACCAAAGTTAATCGGTGTTATGGTGCTGGATGAAGTCACAAAACAAGAGAAACTCAGCAGTTTTACTTGCTTTTCATCCATTGCCGGAGTCACTGGTAATGCTGGTCAGTGTGATTATGCCTTGGCCAATGGCTATTTAGACGGTTTTGCCAAAGACCGCAACAAGCACGTCTTAAACCAACAACGCTCTGGGCAAACCCTATCGATCAATTGGCCATTGTGGCAATCAGACGGTATGCAGATGGACCACAGCAGTCAACAACTGTTATTGAGTAATTATGGTTTGGCGGCCATGCCTGCGAAAGTTGGAGTGAGTGCTTCATTACAGGCTTATGCTTTTCACTGTGATCAAATCATGATAGCTTATGGTGACGCCAATACCATCATGCAACGTGTCGATAATGGTATTGTAGATGACATTGTAAATGGCTTTGTTAATAATCCAGCAAACATGGATAATGAGCAAGCACAATTTGAAAGCAATGTTGTTGATGCCACAGATGTTGAAAATCAGATATTGTCACTGGTGTCTGAAATTTTGAGGGTAGATCAATCAGAAGTCGATGTATTGTTGCCTTTGGGCGAATATGGTTTTGATTCCATTTCCTTCACGCAATTAGCGGCCAAGGTTTCATCAGTGTTTGATGTCACCGTTCAGCCCTCAGATATTTTCTCTTACCCAACGATCAAAGAACTGTCCGGTTATGTTGCAGCACAAATGCAGGCATCTAGCAATAATACTGCACAAACAATCGAATCACCTTTATTGACAGACCATCCATTGATCGATCAACGCATAAACGATGATCTGTTTTCTGTGACCTTAACAGGCCAAGAAGCCTTGTTAACCGATCACATGATCAATGGCGATCAAATCTTTCCTGGTACAGCCTACATCGAAATGGCATTGGCCGCGCGTCAGATGATGGAGCCATCTCAACGTTATGCGGTGAAAAACATTAACTGGCAGCAGTTGTGTGTTGTGAATGAAAAGCGTCAAATATTTTTGGCTTTTGCTGATGGTGGCTCAACATTCAAAATCTACACACAACACGATGAAGAGCAGGTGGTGCATGCCACAGGCGAGTTGGTGGCTGCTGATACTATGGCATTAAAATCAGAAAAACTGTTCATCAATACAGAGGGCATGATTGACATTTCCGTTGATGATTGTTATCAAGCTTTCAGTACCATTGGCGTTGAATATGGTCAATCACACCAAAGCCTTCAATCCTTGTGGTTAACACCCAATGGCGTACTGGCGAAGTTGCGTCGCCATGAGGCCTCACACAATCAACACTGGATTGTTAACCCGATGTATTTGGATGGTGTGTTGCAAGCTTCTCTTGCTCTGCTGGCCAATGAGCAGGGTCAATTTCAATTGAGTAGAACAGATGTGCCTTTCTCTTTGGCCTCGGTTGTGATTGATGGGCCATTACCTGAAGAAATATTTGTCAAAGTGATCAATCATCAATTGAGTGTTGATTTCATACTGTGTGATCATACCGGTCAGGTGTGCGGAAAATTGATTGGTTTGAAAAGTTATCCTGTCACACTGGATTCCAGTAGGCCAGAGGTCAAAAATACCACGCCCGAATACCAACCATCACAAGAGGCAGTGGCCATCATTGGCATGAGTGGCAGTTTTCCACAGGCTGAAAATATAGACATTTTTTGGCACAATTTGTTGTCAGGAAAAGACGGCATCAGTGAAATCCCATCAGACCGTTGGGATTGGCAAGCCATTTACGGAGACCCCTTGTTAAAAGAAGGGTGCACCAATATCAAATGGGGCGGATTTATGGACAACATGAGCCACTTTGATTATCGATTTTTTGCCATGTCTGCCAAGGAAGCTGAAATTTTAGATCCGCAACAAAGGTTGTTGATGATGCATGTTTACAAAGCCATAGAGGATGCCGGTTATGCGCCATCATCTTTGGCCGGTAGCAATACTGGTTTGGTCATCGCCACAGTGGCCATCGACTATGCGTTCAGGCTTGATCAGGCACAAAAAGCCATTGGCGGCAGAACCGCATTAGGAAATGTTGCATCGGTTGGGCCGAATCGAATGAGCTATTTGCTCGACATTCATGGGCCGAGTGAAACCGTTGAAACGGCTTGTTCCAGTTCTTTAGTCGCCTTGCACCGCGGTGTTCAGGTGATCAACAACGGAGAAAGTGACATGGTTATTGTTGGTGGCATCAATACCATCAGCACCGCAAAAGGCCACATTGGATTTTCGCAGTCTGGTATGTTAAGCCCAACTGGACGGTGTCATGCCTTTTCCGAAAAGGCCGATGGCTACGCACGGGGTGAAGGTGTTGGTATGTTGGTATTGAAATCTCTCAGTGCAGCACAAGCCGATGGCGACCCGATTCATGGTGTGATACTGGGTACCGGGGTGAATCACGGAGGCAAGGCCAACTCATTAACTTCACCAAATCCCAAGGCCCAATCTGAATTGATTGCTTCGGTGATGAAAAAATCCAAAATCAATCCCAAATCGATTAGTTTTATCGAATCACATGGCACTGGCACGCGTTTGGGTGATCCGATTGAGATTGATGCGTTGAAACAAGCTTATCAGTCACTGTACGAATCTTATGATGAATCGAGTCAATCACAACCGCACATTGCCATTGGTGCTTTAAAAAGCCACATTGGCCACTTGGAAATGGCCTCAGGTATTGCGGGTGTCATCAAAGTGTTACTACAAATGAAACACAAGACTGTGGTTGGTAATTTACATTGCGATACAGTCAACCCCTATATTAACTTTGCGCAATCGCCTTTTTATCTCAACAATCAAACCCGGCCATGGATTGCTCCACACAAGGATAAGGATCAACAACAGCAATGGCCTTTAAGAGCAGGGGTCAGTTCCTTTGGTTTTGGTGGGGTCAATGCCCATGTCGTGCTTGAAAACCATCAGGCTTCACATACACATGACAATCAATCACCGGCCAATAAACCTGAATTGCTGATTGTCTCAGCAAAATCTGAGACAAGTTTACTGCATATGTGTGAACAATTATCAGATTGGATTGATCAGCATCAAAACACTGACGATGTTACAATTAATTTGGCCAATATGGCTTGGACCTTGAAAACAGGGCGTGATGAAATGTCACATCGCCTGGCATGTGTGGTTGAGGATTTTGCAGCAGTCAAAAACGCTTTACAACGTTATATTGCTGGGGAGCCTTGCCCATTGTTGTTCACTGGTATTGTGAAGCGTCATAATAAAAATGCTGTTGAAACCGAAGCAGTAGATCACAAGGCGCATACTGACGAAAAAGCCCATTTGTCTGCCATGGCCAAACAATGGGTCAATGGCTCAGTATTTGATTGGATGCAAGTTGGCACAGGCCATCAATTGAAAAGGATTCATATACCAAGCTATGTTTTTGATGCCCACAAATGCTGGGTAGATTTACCCACAAAGCACCAACAACAGACACAAACTGATGAGCCCATCAATACAGGCGCACCAGATGATGCATTCCTGAACATTGTTGCTGATGAACTGGGAGTGGATAAAGGTCAGCTTAATGTGACAGACAGTTTTGTCGATATGGGCATTGATTCCATCACTAAAATGCAAGTGATTTCCCGTTTTAATCAAATGTATATTGGCACAATCGACAAAGATGGCAGTGATTATTTGCTTCAAGCACATACCATAGCTGATTGTTTGAACTACCTGAAATCCATTAAATCTGCTGAACTAAACAAAGTGCCAGATGAACAAAGTTTGATGGGGATGTTGGTTGAATTCTTTGAATTTGATTCAGCCATGGTCAATATGGACACCTCTTTTGATGAATTGGGCATTGATTCAATCGGGTTCATTCGCTTCATTGCGCAACTCACTGCATCTTATCCTGCTTATGCATGGGACAAAAAAAGTGATGCCTTATTGTTGGCGCAAAACATTGAACATTTATCAGCGATTATCCTTTCCAAAGACATCAAATTAAGTAAAGCGCGGGTTCAGAAAAAAGCCACAGAGGATGGTGTATCAACCCTGCCAACCATTAAAAAAATTGAACCCACCATTAAAGACAACCCCATCAATCATGTGGTTGAAAAGATTGAAGGCACCAGCGAAGGCAAGGTATTTGCTGTTGGATTGTTGAGAGTGGATGAATCACACCCTTATTTCTTTGACCACCCTCTTGATCATGTTTCAGGCATGCACCTGAGTCAAGCCATGAGTGATGTGACCAAAGCCAGTTATTTGAATCATCACAAACTACCTCAGGACAGTGCTTTGCTGATTCAGGAAATTGACATTAAATTTCCCAACACCTGCAATAAAGAAGATGAAAGCAAAGTGGTATCACGTTTAATCAAAAGCGAAGACAATGGTGATCATTATGATGCGAAAATCACACAAAACTCAAAAGTTGTGGCTAAGGCAATTTTAGTGATTAGGCCAATTAAACCCACCAGTGATCATGATAAAAAGGGGTATAATAAGGCACATAGTAAGGTAAAAAGAGACAAAAAAGAGGTGGTTGAACCTGGCTTGGTTAACAAACACAAACAAGCAAACGTATTGCTTACGCAACTGCGTCAGCAAGGTGAAAATAGGCACTGTGAAGTCATTATTCATCCTGATGCCGTGTATTACCATGATTTTACCGGCCAACATGTCGATAGTCTTGTGCTCACAGAGGCCGTACGACAAAGTTTAAGGTTAGCTGTGCCAGCATTCTATCCCGATTTTATGGCCAGTTTTGAACAACAATCACAACAATACCATTCATTTTTAAAAGACATCTCACTTAAGTTGAACAAACCCATTTATGCAGATAAACCGATCATGATTGAGTTGAATGATTGTCATTTATCAGAAACTGGCAGTGCCAAATATTTTGAATTATCTGGTGATATCATATATGATGATGTTAAACACGGTTCCTTTACAGTCAGTGCTTTAATGATGAGTGACTCATTGTTGAAAAAATGGACCAATACACAATAGGATTACTGATCATGACTCAACCCCTAAACCACATTAAATTAGTTGCCGTAGATTTGGATGGACCACTGTTATCTGATTCTTTTAGTCCAATATTGCATAAAATTTGTACTTCATATGGCTGGGAATACACACGAGAATTTGAACGCAACACCTTTTCACAACCCCGAGAAGTGGGAGCAAAATACATCACAGATAACTATGGTGACCGTTTGCCAGAAGAGATCAAAAAACAAACCGAACAGGAAAGTATGGAAGGTTTTTTTCGGACTCGACAAGCCTATTTGGATGAAAACCCCATGCACATCAAAGCAGGAGCGGTTGACTTTTTACAACGCATTCTTAATTCTGGTTGTCGGTTAATGTGTTATGGTGGTATGCCTGAAGAGTACATGAAAAAAGAATTGGGTCAGGTCAGTGAGCTATTTGAGCAATACATTTGTACCAATGATTTTCGCCCAGGTTTAAAAGAAATCATTGCCATGTACCAACTAGAGCCCACACAAGTATTATTCATTGATGATGTCAATACAGTCGCATCACATGCCAAACAATTGGGAACAGCCTTCATTGGCGTACCTTTGCAAGCTGATTGGAGTTGGCAAAAAAAAGAAATGCAGGACAATGGCGTGCCTGTGATTGTGGATTTATTGGCAGACATTACTGATCAAATGTTAGTGGAAATTGATCATAAAATAGCCAATAATACTTATTGGAACATTGATTCATGAAATTTAAGGCATAAAAATAATGAAACTGGTTCATTTATTACAAGCAGAATCCAAAAAAGCAACACAATTCATCTTGTTTATGATTTTTATTGCTGGTATAACGAATGCTGGACTGGTTGCTATCATCAACATGGGAGCCAGCTCGGTTTTTGCCGGCAGTGAGGTGACTTGGGAATTTATGTTGTTTTTGGTGACATTGATTTTGTTTATGTATGCAAAAATCATGTCTGAAAAAAAAGGCAAATCATTGATTGAAAAAGTCATGACCGATATGCGTAAAAGGATTTTTACAAAACTGATGAATGCTCCAGTTGTACAAATGGAGAACATGAGTAAAACAGAGGTCATCACTAAAACATCGCTTAATATCAGCCAGGTTTTACAATCGTCTGACAGCATTGTTTATGGTTTGCAAGCCATGATCATGATGTTGAGTTGCACCATTTATTTGATGTTCATCTCCTTTACATCCTTTGTCATTGTATTTACTGGTGTGGCTTTGATTGCAGTGATTCGACATTTTAACAGCCGTTTAAACAAAGAAGAAAAATTACAAGTGCAAAATGGTGATGAGCAACAATCGGCCATAGTCAACAGCCTGTTAGAAGCCTTCAAAGAACTCAAAATTAATCAATTAAAATCATCTGACTTAAATCAAACTTATATAGATTTGGTCGATAAAATCAGTAAACTAAGCATTCGCAGTTCCAATCAATTCAATAAAATTCGAGTGATGAGTCAGGGCATGTTCTTTTTGATTTTGGCCATCATTGTATTCATCGTGCCACTTTTCAATGACAGTTATAATGATGAATTAATGGAGATCACAGCCATTGTTTTATTCATTGTGGGTTATCTGTCTGGTTTTTTAGAAGTCATTCCTGTCATATATAAAGCCAACTCAGCGCTGGATAGCATACAAATCATCGAAGAAAAGCTGGATAAATATGCTGAAACCCACAATGATTGTGATGAAGAAACACTGAAACAATTTAAAGACTTTGACAAAATTGTGCTCAAAGACTTGAGGTTTACCTATGTGGATGAACTGGACTCTCACCCTTTCTCTATTGGTCCCATCAACTTAACGATCAAAAGAGCTGAAACACTGTTCATTGTTGGTGGTAATGGCAGTGGAAAATCGACATTAATCAAACTGTTGACCGGTTTGTATTGCTCCAATGATGGCTCTTTTACCATAGATGATGAGGCCATAAAGCCCGAGAATGTCCAGTGTCTGAGAGAATTGTATTCTATTATTTTGACAGATTTTCATTTGCTTGATCGTTTCTATGGTTATTCGGATGTTGAAAAATCTACGGTTGACAAGCTCATCAAAACCATGCGTCTGGATCATAAGGTGAGTTTTAAAGATGGCAAATATTCTACCTTGAAATTATCCACAGGACAGCGCAAACGTTTGGCATTGATTGCTGCCATTATTGAGGACAAAGACATTTACGTTTTTGATGAATGGGCTGCTGATCAGGATCAATATTTCAGGGAATTTTTCTACAAAGAGATCATTCAAGATCTCAAGAATAAAGGTAAAACAGTGATTGTCGTAACCCATGATGAACAATACTGGGACTGTTCTGATCGTTTAATCAAACTGGATTACGGACAAATTGTTACGTAACTCAAATGTTCAGAATGTTTTATTAAATCATTCAAACAGTGGTTTCTTTTAAGAGACAGACTACCTTCTTTGTTTTGGACCAGATGCAAGCACTAAAAAGACTCCTATGATCGGTGTTAGGGCTATTGAACCAAAAAAATAGCCCCAAAAACCCATTTTTCTTTTAGAGCCCAACAAACCAATAACTAGGCAAATAACAAGATAAATATATAAATGTGGATGCATGATTTACTCCTCTAATGTACTGGTGAGAATTGTTGATTCATCGATTTCTTAATGAATACAGGGTGATTCGATACTTGGCCTGTTTCATCGAAGTCCAAATCACCAAATAGCCCTTCCCATTGACTTTGGGCCCTCAACGTTGCGCTATTAAATTGTGTGTCGATGATTCTGTTTTTATTCCAAATTTGAGCCAATAAATAGATGCTTTCATAAGCTTTTGCAGAAACGTAAGTGGCTTTTTTACCTGTGAAAGTTAAAAAGTCCTGTTTGAAGTTACCATCAAAAATAGTCCTTTTTGGTATGGGTGCTTGTTCGTTGTAAACAGAAGCGATATAAACGTCATCTGACCATTTTCCAGCGATATCAAACAACTGTTGAGTATCGAAATAATTCAGCCCCAACATAGGGGCTTTAACCTCTTGAGATCTGAGTTCTTTAATCAGTAGAGACACATGTGAAATATCTCCAGCAATATAAATCGCATCAAAATCGAGTGATTTGTTGGCAATGACAAATTCTTGAAAATCGTTGGTTGTATCATCGTATGAACGAGTGGTCACTTGTAGTGGTGTCACATCGTCTTTATCTTGAGTTCTGAAATCATAATCAACCGGTTTAAATGTAGTGATATGCTTGTTTTTGGGTTTGAATATCACGATTTTTTTAAGGTCTCGTTGTAAGGCAAAATCAATGATGTGTGTGATTTGATTCTGTTGATTAACCATGCTTTGAATACTGGTATTGTTGCCATGGTTGCTAAAGATGGTATCTGTATTCAGTGGGGCAATGAACATTATGTTGGCTTGATGGTAAGACAATGAGCCTTTAATGGCTTGTTGTGTATCCTTGTGGCCAACAACGGCCATGATGTCGCTGTCAAAAGCAATACTTGACTGATCGTTTTCTTCAGCATTGATATATGGCTTTAATGTGAGCTTTCGAGCCTTGAGGTCACCCTGTTGATTTTTTACTTCGACACCGCCTTGTTTATTGATTTTATCTACAGCAAGTTGGGCGCCTTGTAAAAAGCCATCATCAGCATTGTCCCAGACCAATGCAATATCAATGGGTTGGCTGTCATCCAGTGCTCTTGAGTTACGTTTTTCACTGATGCGTTCAAAATCATGAAAAAAATGCCAAAAAACATAAACGCTGAGCAATGAGAAAAAAATGAATAAAATCAACAATAAACTACAGTCCCGTTGATCCTTCGTCTTCCAACACTGATACATTTTATACAGAAGAAAACCACATGCAAGAGGCAAAAGATAAACAAAAATGTGTATAAACTTCAGAACCATGTGTTTGTGCCAGTTATTGCCAAAATCATGTCAGTTGACTTATTGGTTAATTGTTATTGCCCAAAATTACAGGAAGTTCGCTGCCATCGTTACCGATCACAATGACTTTAGTGTTCTCTGATGTGGCAAGTTCTTTGGTGGCTTTGACACCTTCCCATTGTAAAACTTCAGCGTTTAATGATTCACCAATGGTTGTATTGTATGCAGCATAGCCTTTGGCTTCAACGTGTTTTCTTTCTGCTTCTTGTTGTGCTGCAGAAATACGATAAACATAAGAATCAGCAATGTGTTTTTGACGAACCTTGTCATCGATAGAATTGGCGACGTGCTCTGGCAATACAACGCTCTTGATGATGACATCATCGACCAAAATGTAATTTGAGGTCACTTCCTCAAGTGCATCATTGACCACTTTTGTGATAACATCGTATCGAGTGGTATAGAGCTCTTCAGCACTCAATTTACCGATGGTGGTACGCAATACCGAGATCACTTCAGGCACCACAATAATGTCTTTATATTCTGGCCCAACATATTTATGAAGTTTGCCCAATAACAAGTAATCAGGGTGATAGCGTAATGATACAGTGAGATCAACCGATAAGCCTTCTTTTGTCAGGGCTGCAACTTCTATGCTTTCTTCCTGAATACGAACGTTATAAGTGTACATCTCATCCCAAGGAAAGATCATTTGCAGTCCTTCGCCATACACTTTTTCGGTGACCGTACCACCAAAAAAACGTTGCCAATGCACTGCTGCTTCACCAGCTTTGACATTGATGAAAATATCAGGAATAAAAAAGATAAAAAACAATAAAAATATTAACAAAGAAACGATCAGTTGAGGCCTAAGAAACCTTAAGTGATCGTTTTGTTTTGAATCCTTTGAATCCGATGGCTGATCGGTCTTAGGTACTTCTTGAGTCATCAACTTTTAGCAAATGCACCAACTTTATCTTTGCCTTGCTTATATTGTTCTTTCATATAATTGCTGGCTTTATCGGTATCTAAATTAGAGATACTGCCACCTGTTGAAAAATGCTTATTGAATACACGACCAACAGCATAAGTAGAAGCGCCTGAAAGAATTGACATACTACTGGCTCCCAGTCCCCATCCAATAACAGGCACAGCCTGAAGAATACTGACCATTGGTAAAGCAGTAAATACAGGTATGCTTCCACCAATCAATGCTGAAACGATGTTCTTGGTTTTGTTCTTAGAAAATTCAACGCCATATAAATCTGATAACTTTCTAATCATATTGATTTGTATGCCTGTTACAGCAACAAGGTCAACGATAGGAATGGGTACAAGTCCAGCGCCCATAGCTGTCATAGAATGTCTTTCTATGATTAGGGCCGCTTCTTTTTTTGTGACCATGGCTTGTAGTTCTGCGTCAGGGTTTTCTGTTTCTTCAACATTCACGTCCACTTCAACCTCTTCAACTTTTTCTGCTTTCTCACCTTTTTTCATGATTTTACCTTTAACTCGATTCTAGTAGAATAATAATAAAAGAGGCCTTTGCATAACTAAATAGTCATAAAAAAAACAAAGAGAAAAGTCAGATATATGTCAAGAATTAGAGATGATCATAGCGTGTTATCTCATGCTACTCACCAGTTATTTAACGACAAACTGACAAACTCAATCATTTTTCCTGAGTATCATAGTTATGCAAAGGACTCTGATACATTATGGTATCACTAATTTTTGTAAAATTCTAGCTTTTATCATTTATGTTGTAAGGAACAAAGGCACTTTAAGTTATACGAGGTCTCTTTAATTAAGAAAAGCCCTTTTAAGATGTTTATTGACTTAAAGAGCACACATTTCCATTGTGGTTGTAATAAGTATTGGTTTATTTCAAAACATTAAAAGCTAAGTGGGGTTTAAATTAGACTGGTTATAAAAATGTCATTTATTTAATGATCGTGAGAGATAAGCCGTAAAAGTAACACTGTGAATTATTGATACTTATTCAATAGTTCACTTTCAATACTCTAAAAATAAATGAGGAGTTTACAATGCAATTCATAAAAATGCTTATTTTAGCGATCATGACATTACCTTATTTGGCGATAAGTAAGGATCACATTGAGTATGGATTTGCCCAAGTTGAATCTGAGATCATTCTTCCCTTTAAAGACATTGAAAACCTCATTAATAGCGCAATTCCACAAAAATTGGCCGTTATAAAAGAAAACAATCGAACCTGTGTTGAAGCACAATGGTTAAAAACCAAAGTACCCAAGTTCAAAGGGCTCAAGATTTATACAAAAACATTAAAAACTAAAATCTCTCCTGAAATCAAATGCGATGTAGATGGTTGGGTTCATCGCGCTGGTCGTATTAACGTTTCTGCGAACGGTCAATCAATTAGGGTTGCTATTCCTATTGATGCAAAAATTTCAGCAAAAGCGTTAGTCAGTGAAACTGCAAAAGCCAGTGCCATTATTTTTGTTGATGTTTCACTTTCACTGGATGAGAACTGGCAGCCCATCGCTCGGGTTAACCCCAGTTTTATCTGGTCAAAAAAACCAACGTTAAAACTCTTTGGAGTGGTAAAAGTTACAATCGCTGGGCATGTTAATCCACAATTACAAAAACAATTAGATAAGCTGGCTCAGGATGTTACTAAAGAATTGAGCAAGTATAATTTTCAAAAAACAGTCTCAGAATTATGGGAAAAACTGAATAAGCCCTTATTGATCCATAAAAAGCCTTTAACATCACTACATTTTTTACCAACAGAGGTCAGTTATACTGGTTTTACGGTGGCTGATAATACTTTAAAGTCGCATATAAAAATTACAGGAAAAACAGCTGCATACATAGGAGTTAACACCCCTGATCATCAAAAAACAGCATTAGTAAAACTCAAACAACATTCAATCTCCAATGATCAAACTTATATTAAACTCCCTATCACGGTTGGATTTTCGATAATTGAACAGTTGTTTAGCCAGACTTATCCTGATGGTATACGTTTAACTTCAGAGGATGAGAACAGTGTATTGGAAATTTTTAATCTGAGGGTTAAATCTACAGATGAAGGCAAAATACACTTGATGACAAAAAACAGAATTTACAGCAATGACTCATGGTTAAGTTATATTGATGTGTTTAACTGGGGTTCCACACCATTTAATACTCACCTCATAGCAAAACCAGTTATTGATCATGAAAATCAGTTGTTAAGGCTGGATGATGTAGAGGTACGATTCGACACCAATAATACTCTGGTTAACAAATTGATAGAATTAAGCTTTGACAAAAAAACACTCCAATATTTAACCCCTCTTTTACAATATAACCTATCAAACGATTTACAAAAGATGGGCGATAAAATTCACAAAAGCATGAATGCTCAATATGGTCCGGTTATGATTTCTGGAGTATTCAATACTCCTCAAATAGAAGGTTTTATTGTTAAAAATACAGGCTTGGTAACACAATGGAGTATCAGTGGTTCTTCTTCAATAAAACTAAATATTCCATTAACGGAGTTGTATGGCAATGAGTAAGGGTAAAAAAGATATGGTTATTTACTTATCAAAAATTGAAAACCTCGAAGCTCAATTGAATCATATGAACACTTTACACACAGAAAAACAGAAGAGTCTCAAGGAACACTTAGAAAAACTTGAATCTGATCAGTCAAAAAAATTAGATGATGTTGAGAAAAAAATAAAGGTCAATGAGCCGAAATGGAGTAAGGGTATGCAATTTTTGGCTGGAATTTTTGCTATCCCTGTATTTATCATACTGGGGACCTGGTTAGATAAGTTATCTGAAGATCCTTATATCACTAGACTTTTTCATCACTGGATAGGTACGACCACAGCCATAAACAGTGAGTTAGATCATAACTCATCTCCTTTGCGTAAATCTATACTTAAACTTGCATCATCAACCACCAGCATCCACCCCAAAGTATATATGGATGCATTTGATTTAGGGGTTGTTAATGATAACCAACTCGCCAAATGTATACAAAATTCAAAAGCAACAAAAGAGGAGGGCATTATTGAGCTATCGAAGCTCGAAATTGGTAAAGATGATGATATTGGTAGCAGTCAAACTTACGAGTCTATTAATAATTGTCAGAGTACGAAGATAGCATCGAAAAACAGTTTGTTCAATATAAAAGATGAGCATGTTGTTGATATTAAAATAGGTATTAGTGTAAGAGAATTAATATTTGAAGATAATATCAGTTCAAAACCTTTATATGCCAATATCACACATAGATTTACATCAGAAAAACTATTACAAACAGTGAAGTTCAGTATTGGTAATGGAGAATATTTAAAGCTTTCAAGAGAGAAAAATCCATTTAACTATCAATTACCATCCGTTGTTCAATCTAAACCGAAATTTTTGACCTATTATTTTTTTACGGCTCATAACATTACACTCCCGGCAGCAGAAAACTTCATGAATGTTTTAAATACCCAACTTGAACCTCAATTGGCTGATAACACCAAAGTATCTTTGCTTATCCAGATCAATCCAACTGGATCAACTCAACGAAAAGAGGACACGATATAATGAAAGCAGAAACATTGGCTAAGATATGGACGACAATAGCAACAACAGCTTGTTATTTGAATATTAACTTTCATGGCTATGCATGAAACTCCTGTTTCATATTGTTTTTGCTGTTTTTATTC
>CAYGTC010000017.1:0-74529 GCA_964352735.1 uncultured Alcanivoracaceae bacterium
CTTTAATAATGGGGGGATTACCCTACAAAGCGCCTGTCCTTTCTGGTTATTGTAATAAATTTGGCACTTTTGAAACAAGAAACTCTCTACTTATTGGCCCATCCGGGAAACCATTGAGCTTAGAGTCAACCTTTGAGGTATTAAAGGGTGGCACTAGAAGATTTATTACAACTATTCCTAAAAGGTGATTGATATGTTAAATATTCCAAATGATGAAGATTTTTTAAGCTTTTTTGAGTCAGAACCTATTGAAAGTAAAACAAATGACGGATTTTTTTGTTTTAAATATTCTGATGAAAACGATATGTGTTTATGGTTTTCATATGATATTTTTCAATCCTCCATACAGGTTAAATTGTCATTAAAGGAACAGGAATTTATTACTGTTGTTCAGGAAAATGCTAAAAAGATTCAAATTGGCAAAGACAATAAAGGAGAATATTTAGAATGCATATTTGATTCAGAAAAAAATATAAAAACAAAAGCCATTATTCGTGTTTCTCCAAATATTATTATAGATTGGTTTAATTTATCTTAAAAAATAAAACAAAATAAACGCGGACAGGCGTTTTAAGATTTAGTTATTGAATTCAATATAATAAATATTTTCATTTTCAATAAAAATCTTAAATTTCACGATGAAAAGCGGCTAAATTCTAGCAGCTTTTTTTAATTGTTGGTATTGGCAGAAGAGCTGTAAACCCTTGCTTGACAAATATTGTGGGACATGCTCTTCGTTAGACTTGGTCAAGTATTGACTCGCCCAATCTTCGCTTCACCGTTGGTAAAGCTTGACTGAATTTTACAAATTCAGTTGATGGTTCAATCTAAAAGCCCATGATAAACGATGTTTTTCATGGGCTTTTTTCTTGGATCCAATTGGGCTTGAGTTTTTTTGATATCGATTGAGAAATGTTGTTGGTTGGGTAATTGAGAGGGAATGGGTCAGCGGGCTACGTTTTTGTGCTTTGAATCTGTGGTTGACACAGGTTCAAAGCAATGAATATTGGCTGCGTTTATCTCACTGCAAAGTTTACTCGTATCGTCCTGATACTCGCCCCTGCGGGGTCAGCTAAAGCTGTTCAAATTCGTTCCAGACGAATTTAGTGATCAAGTTGGTATAGTCCACATGAATGGTCGTATTTATGATCCTACTATTGGACGATTCTTGCAAGCTGATCCAATCATTCAGGACCCTTATGATACACAAAGTCTCAATAGATACAGTTATGTGATGAACAATCCTTTGAGTTATACCGATCCAACGGGTTATTCGAGGTTGCGCAGTGGTTGGTGGCGAGCGCCATTATCTATTGCTGCAGCGTTCATACCGATACCGGGTATTAATAAGTTGATAGCCAAAGCTGCAATCAAAGGTGCTTTGTCAGGAGCCATTGCAACAGGTAATCTCAAGGGCGCTGTTAGAGGTGCGATTCAAGCTGCTGTAACCAGTTTTATTGGTCATGGTTTAGATGGTAAAGGTGGGATCAAAAATGATTTTGCCAGAGGCTTTGCTCATGCGGTAGTAGGTGGGGTTAGTGCTGAGCTTGATGGAGGCAAGTTCGGTCATGGCTTTGCCTCATCGGCGGTAGCAAAACCATTACTTTATGTCTTTTATATCAAATATATAAACCGAACCAGAGTTTTCTCCCTTGTCATTATCTCGACTCGCTGCAATGACAGCGGTATCACCAAACAGCGAAACATTCCAACCGAAGAGATCTCCTTGCGAACCATCTGAGGCGGTTAACTGGGTTTCATATTGCCAAGTATTTTTAATTCGCCTAAATATATAGGCTGATCCCGAATTCTCCATCTGGCTGTCCTGATGCATCGCTCCAATCAATGCGGTATCACCGCTCAGAGCAACACTGCGGCCAAACCGGTCATCAGCGGCACCATCTGGGGCGGTCAGTTTTTGAGTTTGAGTCCATGTATTAGCAGTACGTGTAAATATATAAGCAGAGCCTGCATCAACGCCCATTTCTTGATCGTCATCTCTGCGTGCAGAGATTAAGGCCGTATCTCCATCCAAAGCGACTCTAACGCCGAAGATATCACCCTTTTCTCCATCATTGGCAACAAGTTTGGCCTGTTGAGACCATTGGTTACCTGATCGTGTAAATACATATGCAGCACCTGCATTTTGTCCTTTTTCTTCATTTAAATCTGCTCCTACCAAAATGGTATCACCAGATATCGCTACGCTAATCCCGAATACATCACCATCAGTTCCATCCTCCGCGGTCAGTTTTTGATGTTGAACCCATTGATCTTTTATGCGGGTGAAAATATAAATCGAACCGGAATCTTTTCCCTTGTCATCGTCATATGGTGCACCAATCACAGCAAGGTCTTCAGATATTCCTAGACTCCAACCAAAAGAGTCCCCCTTAGAGGCATCATTGGCAAAAAGTTTAGCCTGTTGTTGCCATTTGTTCTTTGTGCGAGTAAACACGTATGCAGATCCAGAGTCTACTCCTCTAACGCTATCATCATCTCTGATGACACCAACAATAATTGTATTTTGTGAAAGCGCTACATTGCCTCCAAAAGTATCATCTGTTGCGCCATCTTCTGGAATAAGTTTGGTTTGTTGAACCCAGTTGTTTTTAGAGTGAGTGAAGACATATGCCGCGCCTACATCATCTTTATTATTGGTATCAACTTTATATGCACCAACAACCAATGTGTCTTTGAAGAGGGCCACATTGTAACCAAAATAATCTCCAGCTTTACCATCACTGGCTAAAATTTTTACCTGTTTATTCAACTCAGCTATCACTGAAAATGGAACTAATAACAGCATCAATGCCAAAACGTTTACATAAAGTCTCATATAAGCGGCCTCTAATTGTGTGAAAATTGCAAAGTCATTTTACGTGCGTTACCTTGAAAAATATAATTCTAGAATCATATTTTATTCATACAAATATATAATGAATAATTTTTTTGACTATTTATTTATAAAATATGATAATGATTGATTAGGAGCATATCAGGATCATCATAATGCGACCGCATGAATTAAAGTTGTTTGTAATTTTTGATGCCATTATGGTTGAAAATTCAATTACTCGAGCTGCGAAACAATTGTCCATGACTCAACCTGCGGTCTCAAACGCAGTATCTCGCATGCGAATTCAATGGAATGATGAGTTATTTATTCCAGAAGGCAGAGGTATCAAACCAACCACTTATGCTTTGAATTTATGGGCTAAAACACGAGACTCTCTGCATAGCCTTAGTCAAGCAATACAACCCTCTGATTTTTTACCCAATATGGCTAAACGAACATTCAGGGTAGCATTGCCTGATATTATGGTTGATATGTTGTGGCTAGAAATGCGTTTATTGTTCGAGCAAGAAGCTCCGGGGCTCAATTTGTATGCAGTACCCTACATGATTGCTGCTACTCAGAACTTATTAGAAAATGCCGATGTTGATCTTGTTATAGGGCAAAGCAACAGATCTTTAGAAAACATATGTACGGATCATTTGTTTGATACTTCCTATGTTTGTGTCATGCGTAAGAACCATCCTTTAACAAAGACTGAGCTTAACATTGATCAATTCGCTGCTGCGGATCACTTGTTGGTATCTTTATCTGGAGATATTGCAAACCCAACCGATCAGGCATTACATCAACTTGGCTTAACTCGTAGGATAGCTTATACAGTGAACCAGTTCTCCTGCGCAATTCCAATTATTATTGGCAGTGACCTCATAGCTGTATTGCCCACTGACCTTATTTACAAATACTTGGACAATGATAATATTTCAATTTTTCGTACGCCATTGGATATACCACACACCTCGATCTCAATGTTATGGCACAAGCGTCAAAATGCTGATGAAGGATTGATTTGGCTACGAAAACACATTAAGGCAATAGCAGTTGAACGAAGAAACCACTATACAAATGAAGTGACCCAGTTTTTTGATATATAATGGCAAAATGCAGGCACAATAGTTAATCAATCGTGCCTGCTCTTTTACCTGTTAAGCTTATTCTGCGGTCAACTGAATAGCATCTCGATTTTTCTCAACTGTTTTAAGACCAATGCCTTTTACTTCGGTTAAGCTTTCGATGGTTTTAAAGGCACCATTGGCTTCTCGGTATTCAACGATGGCTTGTGCTTTCTTTACACCTATGCCGTTGAGCTCTTCTGCAATCGCTTGTGCATTTGCAGTATTTACGTTAACAGCAAAAAGGTTTTGGCTTAGTAAAATCAATGAGGTCATTGCGGTCAATAATATTTTTTTCATCATTTTCTCCTTTGTATTATTAATGAGGTTATGGCGTTATTGCCATAACGTGATTGTCATTATAATGATCTGAAAAAAAATTTATATCGGTAAAATGCTTTATATTTTGAAGAAAAAAGCCTGTATTGAATCGATAATTTCCTACAATTAGTGAGCCATTTTCTCTTTAAATTTAAATCAAATAGATTATTCTCGGCTTTATTTTAATTCTTTAAATCGTTTTTTTATTGAGGGGTGTTCATTCAATGGCTGACCCTGGTATTCTACCCATGCGTGGGCAGCTAACTCATCGCTTTTTTTGTTAACCCCAAAACAATGTTTAACATCATAACCGGATGCCTTTAACTGTTGAAATAGTGCAATAGACCTTGGTAAGCATTGACAGTTCCTAATCAAACGACAAGCCCAAAAGTAACTTTTAACGATGCTCTTTACACTGTGTTGACACCCATCTTTGTAGGGAAATTTAATGGCTTTTTGATAAGATTGATGCGTTAATAATGTTTTTATCATCATGATGTGGTTTCTGGCTTGAGGTAACATTTTTATTGTTTGATATAACTCAACATAGGTCATAAAGTAGCTCATACAATTGATTAAGGCTAGATACATCACTGTGTTGATAATTCAGCATATAATGTTGAGATTGTTGACTCGCCTGATGGCAGAATTGCAAATGACCATTGAGCTCATCGGTATCAAACAGTTTACTTGCAACAGTATGACTGATGATTTTTTTCATCGACGTCACGTGATTGACTGGTGTTATTGTTGTTTTTACTTCATTGACTTGTGCAAAAAGAAAAACAATATTTTCACTGATTTGAGGGCCATTGTATTGTTCATCAAAGGTCAGTTTCAACTGAGGAAAATTTGGCAAAACAGTCAATCTATTGTCTATGATTGTTAATGGTAAAATATCGTCAGCAATGCGTTGTGCCTGTTTTTTTTTATCCATAAATCGAGCAATGGTTGATTTACCAGTACCTGAGGTGGCCATCACAATGAAAGTGTGATTCTTTATGGTAAAAGCAGAAGCATGCACACAATATACCTGATTAAGTGCTAAGTTAAGCATCATCACAGGGCCAAACAACAAAGTAGTGTTTATATCATTTAAAGGCCCTTTAATTCCCTCTGATGAGATGTGGTATTGTTGTTTTTGATGCTCAAGTAGGTAACCAACTGAATTTTTATACAGCTTGAGAGCGTAATTGTTATCGCCAATGTTAACTTTTTGATGAAAAAACAAATGCTGTTTGAGTCCTTCAGTGCTATTTATTGATAGTGGAATAGCTTCGCTTGACTCTTTAATTTCCATATTCCTGAGTTCAGCAAAGGGTGTCTCAGATTGGTATTTTGAGTCAGCAATCAGGTAGTGATGGATGTTTTTTGTGTGAGGTTTCCAATGACCAGAACAAATGTGTCTCACATGAAAATGAACTAAAAAGGTTTCTCAGGGTTGCCAGCACCACTGTCACCAAAACCAGGAGACCCGCCCATTGTCACATCTCTGATGTCTCCCAATGGAATAAGCACAGGCTTTTCATACTTTTTTCTTTTTTGACACTGCTTGGGTGTTTTCGTTGATTGAATTTTATTCATATTTTTTGTACCACCATTTCCTAGCCGATATTATTCACAATCGACATTAAAATGTAAAGTTAAATACTGTTAACTTTCTATCAAGTCAATGGTTTAGCTTGAATTATCAATTATTCAAAGCCTTACTAACAATTTCAAAGACATCTGGAGATAAGTTTTCACTGTCTTTAATTCTTAATAATTGTTGCTGTATCATTTGACGTCTCTGTTCATCAAATTTTCTCCAATTGTTAAAATATGACACCATTCTTGATGCTATTTGCGGATTCAATTGATTTAATTTGATCACTTGGTCAGCAAGGAATTGATAACCTAGTCCTGATATTTGATGAAAATGTAGCAAGTTATTACTGGCAAATGCACCAATCAAGGATCTGACTTTATTGGGATTTTCCAAGCTGAATTGTTTGTGCTCAAGTAATTTAATGACATTGTTCAATGTTCCATGGGCCGGAGATGTGGCTTGCAAACTGAACCATTTGTCTATTACCAAAGCCGAATCTTGCCACTGATTGTAAAATGCTTCTAATAGCTCATGACACCCTTGTGCATTGTGATGAAAACAATTCATCAGGGCATAAAATGCATCAGTCATATTATTGGCTTGTTGATATTGCTGTTTACACAATCTCGCTATGTCTGGATTACTGGTACACATCAGATAACTTAAGCAAGTGTTTTTCAAACTGCGTTTAGCAACATCTGTTGATTGGACCTGATATTCTCCTTCAACAAAACTTTGATTGTAAACAGATAAAAATTCTACTTCCAGTGCTTCTGCTACTGACTTCTTAATAAAATCTCTGGCTTTATGTAAGACACCAATTCTTATGTCTTTTAACGATGTCATTAGTGTTTTCAAAGTAGGTAATGACAAGGCGGCAGCCAGTAAAGACGGATCCGTTGAGTTATCAGTTAAAATGTGTGAGATGGCTTCAATAAAGTAAGCAGGACAGGTGGCATCTTTACCATCACACATGGCTTCATATGCGGCGATGATAACTTTCTCTGAGACCACTTGAGTAGCGTCCCAACGATTGTAAGAGTCAGTATCAAAAGCCATCAATTTAAGCAGCTCTTCATTGTCTCTATCAAAATGAACAATCACTGGAGCTGAAAAACCTCTAAACAATGATGCAATGGGTTTTTCTGATAAGTTTTCAAATACAAATTTATGCTTCATATCCTTCAGTTCAAAAACTTTTTCTATTGTACCGTCTTTGTCTAGGGGCAGTTGCTCACCATTACCATTAAATAATGCGGTTCGCACTGGAATATGCATTGCAGCATAGTCTTTTTTATCGATATTTTCAGGTGCTTTTTGCTTTAAAGTCAACTCATATGTACCTGTTTTGGCGTCATATTTTTCTTTAACTTTTACCCGTGGTGTGCCATTTTGTGAATACCAACGTTCAAATGTACTCAAATCATAATGATTGGCATCTGCCATGGCTTTTCTGAAGTCATCACAGGTTACAGCTTGACCATCATGGCGATCAAAATAAAGATCCATGCCTTTTCTGAAACCATCTTTACCCAACAGTGTTTGATACATGCGTACGACTTCTGCGCCTTTTTCATAAACAGTTAGGGTATAAAAATTATTGATTTCAATAAATGAGTCTGGGCGAATAGGATGTGACATTGGGCCTGCATCTTCAGCAAATTGTAATGCTTTTAATGTGCGCACATCTTCAATTCGTTTGACTGCAGCTGATTGCATGTCAGCAGTAAATTCTTGATCTCTAAAAACGGTTAGGCCTTCTTTCAGACTTAATTGAAACCAGTCTTGGCAGGTCACTCGATTACCTGTCCAGTTATGAAAATATTCATGTCCAATGACTGCTTCAACACCAATAAAGTCTGCATCAGTTGCTGTTTCAGGTCTGGCCAATACATATTTGGAGTTGAAAATGTTCAATCCTTTGTTTTCCATTGCGCCCATATTGAAATCGTTGGTAGCAACAATGTTATATTGTGACAAATCATAAGCCAATCCAAAACGCTGTTCGTCCCACTTCATGGAACGAATGAGCGAATCCATGGCATATTGACAGGCATCGATGTTTTCTTTTTCAACGTAAATGCGCAATTTGACAGACTTGTCCTCACTGGTAACATAGTCCTCTTCAATAAATGACAAATCACCAGCAACCGTTGCAAATAAGTAACTGGGTTTTGGATGAGGATCAGACCATCTGGCATAATGTTTACCGTGCTTTAATTCCCCTGAACTGACCAAGTTGCCATTGCACAACAACACAGGATACTTTTCTTTGTTAGCAACCATGGTCACATCAAAAGGTGCCATCACATCAGGGCGGTCTGGATAATAAGTGATTTTTCTGAATCCTTCTGCTTCACATTGAGTCAGAAAAAATTCACCCGATTGATATAAACCTTCAAGCGCTTTATTTTGACTTGGATAGATTTTATTTTCGACCTGTAATTCAAACTCTTTGGGCACATTATCAATGGTCAATGATTCTTGGTCAATCAAGTACTCTTCGGCTGCTAATACTCTACCATTGATTGAGATATTGATGAGTTCCAGATCAACACCATTTAATATCAGTTTTTCATCATAGCCATTGGTATTACGGTTGAATAGGATTTTTGATTTAACAATGGTAAAATCTGGTTCAATCATTAATCCGAGATTAACGGAAGTTACCCAGTAATTAGGTTGTTGGTAATCTTTTCGATAAATAGCTTGATTATTTTCTGATTTCATTTATTTTTTTATAGGATAGCATATCAGGAAGTTGCACATTATAACTCATAAAAAACGATTTTGCATATTTTGATTGAACACGAAACATTGGAGTAAAAATTGAAAAATCAGCACCGATAAAATTTTTACTCATTTAGGCTTTCTTTCGATTGACTGTGTTTTCTTTAACATTCTACCCATTACAATCCCTAATTCAAATAACAACCACATGGGAATTGCCATCAAAGTCTGAGATATCATATCTGGGGGTGTTAGAATCATACCAATCACAAATACACCTACTATTACATATGGCCTGTTATTTGACAATTTTTCAGGTGTAGTAACGCCCAACAAAATCATTAAAATGACGGCTATTGGCACCTCAAAAGCCAGTCCAAAAGCAAAAAACAAACGCACCACAATATCCAAATAGCTGTTGATATCAGGCATGTAATTCACGCCTACAGGTGATATAGAAGGTATGAATTGAAATAATATTGGGAAAATCACAAAATAAGCAAATAAACAGCCAACATAAAACAACACAATGCTGGAGAACAGCAAAGGCTTGGCGATTCTTTTCTCGTGCTTATAAAGTCCTGGAGCAATGAAAGCCCAAATTTGGTAAATGATCACTGGCATAGACAGTATAAAGCCAAGAATAAATACCATTTTAAAAGGGGTTAAAAACGGGGATAAGACGCCTGTTGCAATCATGCTGCTTTGTTCTGGCAGATATGCCATCACTGGTCTGGCAAGGATGGTGTAGATTTTGTTGGCAAAAGGCAATTGTACGATGACAATAACCATAATGGCCAGTACCATTTTAACCAAACGTTCTCTTAATTCAATCAGATGTGATATAAAGGTTTGTTGTTCTGACATGTCATCCTATTGATTAAGGCTTGTGTTTACTGTGCCCATTGGCATTAATTTTATCTACTTGATTGATCGAGTCTTTAATTTCTTTAACACTGTCTACAGCTTCTTTTACTGCGGCACGATCATCGGCATCAATGGCCGTTAAATCTTTGAGTTCTTGAGTGATTTTTTTAGAATCACCCAGAATATTATTTTTTGCCAATTGCCTGTTGAGTTCTTCACTGTCCAACTCACTGCTGATCTCTCTTTTAAGGTGGTTGAATGATCTTTTTGCCTGGCCAATAAAACGACCGACTTTTCGGGCCACTGCAGGCAGGCGCTCAGGACCAATCACCACCAAGGCAATCACTGTAATTAAGAACATTTCCGAGAAGCCAATATCAAACATTTTAGCACATTTATAAGTTGCTGATAAAAATTGTTTTATGAGTCTTTGCTGTCAACTTTTTCAGTTGACTGACTATTTGATTTGGTTGATCCATCGGCAATTTCAGGCTGGTCATTTTCAGACTGAGGCTCATCATCATCTTTAATACCCTTTTTGAAGTTCTTAATGGCCCCGCCTAAGTCGCCGCCCATGTTTCTTAGTTTTTTGGTACCAAAAACCAATATAACAATCAGTAAAATGATACCCAATTGAAAAGGACTAATGCCCATGTTAATCTCCAAGTTTATAATTTTTCTTAATACATTATAGCTGTTTTTGACACAAAGTCATTCCTTTGTAGATTTTGTACAAAATCAATGTGAATAATACGCGACTATTTAATATTTTTTGAATTTTGACACATTAATCATTGACTTTTGACTGATTTTTAAGAGGTTGCGTGAATTTTTTGCGTTTTTTTAATCATTTTTACCCTTTGATAATTAATCGCATCACCCAAATCTTTTCCCTGATAACCTTGGTCTATTAATTCTTGAACACAAACTTTTTGTGCTTGTTTGAAGCATTCCCGCAAAAAATCGGCTTGAGGATATGTTTGAAACTCTTCTCCCAATCGTCCCGTTGCATCAGCTTGACAGGCCTGCAAGAATTTATCAAATTGTTCAGGCTGTTGAAACGCAGCTGTTTTAATGAAAACTTTATTAATGGTTGTGGCTTTTAGTTCATAAGCCATGTGTGAATGTAAATGCCAACGACAAACAATCAAAGCCAGTTTTTTGTGCTTTGCAGGTACTTTTAAGCGCTGGCAAACATTTTCAACCAGTGGTACGCCAGCGGCCTCATGCCCTTTGTGCGCAGGCAATATTTCAGCTGGAGTTATGCCTTTTCCTAAATCATGGGTAAAAACAGCAAATGCGGTATCATTGTCTAATTGTGCAGCCATATCCATCGCCATCATGCAATGAATGCCGGTATCCACTTCAGGATGCCATCTTTTGGTTTGGGGCACGCCAAAAAGTTTATCAAATTCAGGAAACAGTATTTTTAAAGCACCACATGAACGCAATACTTTAATAAATTGAGAAGGTGTGGTTTCATTGAGGGCTTGACTGAGTTCTTGCCAGACCCGTTCCGATACCAATGCATCGACTTCACCTTTATTGACCATTTGCCGCATCAATGTTGTGGTTTCATCATCAACCTCAAAACCGAGGTGTTCGTATCTGGCCGCAAATCTTGCTGTCCTTAAAATTCGTACTGGGTCTTCAGCAAAAGCGTCTGAAACATGCCTGAGCACCTTGTTTTCAAGATCAAGTTGTCCGTTATATGGGTCTATAATACTTTGACTATTCACGTCTATGGCCATGGCATTGATACTTAAGTCTCTTCTGGCCAAATCTTGTTCTAAAGTAACACTGGTATCGGTATTAAACTGAAAACCATGATAACCACGAGCCGTCTTCCTTTCAGTGCGGGCCAATGCGTACTCTTCATGTGTTTCAGGGTGAAGAAAAACAGGAAAATCTTTGCCCACAGGTTTATAACCCTCAGCAATCATTGCTTCTGGTGTTGATCCAACCACAACATAATCTCGATCTTTCACAGGAAGATTCAACAGTTGATCGCGAACAGCACCACCCACCAAATAAATTTTCATGACTGACACACGACTGTTGTGGTTTGTTTGGCTGTTATCATGTTTGGCCATTTTTTCATGACTTTTCCATTAACTGGGAAGGTAGGCATCCAATAACTGATCCTTCTCGGGTTTTGATTGATCAACCAATCGTAGATGGTAATGTTGGTCAGAATCTTTTTAATGTAGCCTCTTGTCTCTCGATATGGAATCGTTTCAGCCCAAACATCGGGCGCAACTGGAAAGTCATTCAACCAATCAATGGCCTTGCTTTCGCCAGCATTATACGATGCCAGTGCCAATATGGGGTGCTGATTGAATTGATCCAATAATTGTCTTTGATAAAAAATGCCCAGATGTAGGTTAAAATTTGCATCATGTAATTGAGATTTGCCGGTATATTTCAAGCCGAGTTTTTTGCTCAATCTTTTTGCAGTTGGGTCAATCAATTGCATCAGTCCTCTGGCATCAGCTCTGGAAATAGCATCTGTCTGCCAAGCGCTTTCTTGTGTTATGATGGACATGATCCATTGCGGCAGCACCTGATACTTCTTGGCCAGTTGACTGATTTCATTTTGATAAGCCAATGGATAACGTAACTCATAGTTTCTCCACAAACCCAACGCCCCCATGATTGCTGAAACTTTATTGTACCAACCTTTCTGATAAGCAATATCAGCCAAGGCGCGTCTTTGACCAATGTTCAATTGTCTGTAACCGATGATCCACTCTTTGCGGGCCTCTTGAATCATATCTAATGCAAATAATTCAAATGCATTGTGCAGATGTTCTGGCATATTGGTGATTTGTTCTGCCGCAATGTCTTCGCTGCATAATTTATAAGGCAATTGCATATGATCAGCTGACAAAAAACCATGATAATGGCTTTTGGATGCCAATGTAGAAAAAATCTGTTTGGCTTTGTCCTTTTGGGTTGTTTTGGCTAATGCCCTTGCTAACCAATATTGCCAGTCATCTTTTTTGCGTTGAAAATCAGGCATGGCATTAATGGTTTCAACAACTTTTTGCCAGTTCCCATGGTACAAATAGTAACGTACTTTCCAGGCATAAATTTGTGAGTCATGTTGTTCTGCTGGCAGGTTGTTCATGGCTTTAATGGTAAACGGCAAATAGTCAGTGGCTGCAAATAGTGCAATGGTTCTCTCTACTTGAGCTTTTTGTTTGGCAGTAAATTTAAAATGACTGGAGAGCCTGGGCCACATTGTGTGCATTTCATCTGGTCGTTTCTGTGCCATGGTTTTTGATTTAATAAAAACCAATTCTCGATGATCATCATCATCTGGCCACTTCAATGAGGCCGATAATGCTTCCATGGGTGTTTGCATCAACAAAATGGCACGATCAACCCAAAATGGTTTTTGAGACATTTTTGAAGCCAGATAACGGGCTGTTGAGGCATTATTGACTTGAAACGTCAACTTAATTCTTTTTGACAGCAACTCGTCGTTTTGCTGGCCTTTTTGTTGCCACCAATTGAATACATCATCACAAGCCGCAGGCAAAGACAGACCATTCATCCAAGTGTCTGTAATGGCTTGTATCAAGCCCTTATGGTCTGCTGTTTCAATGCGTGCTTGTAAATACCAACAATGTTTGGTCTGTGATCTCCCTTGATTTTTATAGCGTTTGAGGTATTTCTGCCATTGCTTTTGTTTACCTAATTCATAGGTGAGCATTGTATCTAATTTATCATTCAATGGGCTTTGAGGGTTGTTTTTTTTGAACGTGGCAATCTGCTTTTCTGGTAAATTAGTGATGTCAGCTTTGAGAATTGCATAATCCAGGTAGTGGTTTAAGCGGTAGTTTTTCAAAGACTTTAAGGCTTGATTTACTGTCGCTGTATCTCCTTTAAGCGCTTGCTTGTAGGTTTTTTTAAACAATTGTTGCTGTTCTGTTAATGCTTGAGCATTAACAGATATAATGAATAGGAAGATGTTTAGAAAACCCTTCATGCACTGATTTCAGTTTTCAGTTGTCGTAAAAATCCTAACATATAATCATGGCGCCTTTGAGCTTCATTTTTTGCTGCCTGTGTGTGAAAACCGGCATTTAACTTTAAAAGTTTACTGTAAAAGTGGTCAAGCGTCCATTGTTTATCACTGGCAGGCCTTTTTTCACAGAAAGGATCATCGTTATTATATAAAGTGCAATCCATTTTACCACCTACCATCATCATACGTGCTATACCTATGGCACCAATAGAATCAATTCGATCGGCATCTTGTACAATTTGTGCTTCTAAAGTTTTTGGGTGTATATTTGCCGAATAACTGTGTGCTGTGATGGCATGTTTGATGTTTTCAATGTGTTGTTGAGGATATTGCCATTGCTTCAACAGTTGCTCTGCTTTTTGTGCAGATAAAGCAGACGCTTGTTGGCGTTGATCGGAGTTTTTAGCCACCGTCACGCAATCATGCAACCAGGCTGCAGGCACTACAACGGCTAAATCGGCATGCTCCTTTTCTGCAAATTTTATGGCATTGACCACAACCCTTTTAACATGAGCAGCATCATGGGCTGCATCGGCCACTTCTAGATTATTGATATAGTCTTCAAATAATTCAACCCACTTTTGCATTATGTCACTCTGGTTTCGGGAAAATATTGAACAAAGCTGCATACAGCTCTGACAGCTCTAGACTCATTAATGTGAATCGAGAATCTAACAACTGTTCCTCCGATTCAATGCTCTCAAACTCTAGTTGATCTTGAACAATGTCGGTAAACTTAATGCTCTTGATGGCAAAATCATAAGTTAAATTAAACTCAATTCGATCGTTAAAAACCAAACCAATTTGAGTCACTAAATAACCATTTTCGATGTGTCTTTGCATTTCATCTGTTAAGTAATCAACATTTTTAGCGCGTATGACACTTTTGGCTTCATCAAGTGTCTCTAATACCAGGCTATTGCCAAACTCCAACCCTCCTTGGGCTTGTCCATCGGTGATCCATTTGGTCAATACTGTAGCCATCGCTGATGATTCACCAAATGCTGTTGCTTTAAAGGAACCCAATGTTTGACGCAGTTGTGAGACCAAATTTTCAGCTGGGTTTTGACTGCTTGAATCGACGATCAACAGTTGATGTTTGCTGTCTATGTAGGCGCTCATTTTTTTGAGTTTAGTAAAAGCTTGAGGCAATAAATCAAACATGATTTCTTGTTTCATATCGCTTTGTTGTTTACGCCCTGGTTTTTGACCAGATTCAATTTTTATATGTTCAACTTTTTCTTGTAACTGTTGGTTGACAACAGCTGCGGGTAAGATTTTCTCTTCTATTGCCATGGTAAATAACTGCGTTTGACCACTTTGTAAGCAATACAGTTCGTCATTACTCAATGAAAAAGGTGAAATCCAGCCTTGAGATGCTGTATCTTGCGCTCCACAAGGTTTAAGCGCATCATGAGACAATTGATCAGAGAAGCTGTCAGTATCGATGCTAAAATCTTCGGGAAGTTGAAAAATTCTGGCGTTTTTAAACCACATAGTTATCCTGTTTAATGAATAATTGGCCATTCTAACCGATAGCAGAATACTAAAATAGGCTTTTATTCACGTTTCAAAGAAAATCTCTTAATTGTATTAATCATAATATTGTTATGCCATTGTGATGAATTATTCATTACAGCGTGAATAATTATGACTATGATGATCACAATATAAATTAGAGGCCTGCACTATGAAAATACCGTCACTTTGTTTTTTAATAACACTACCTTTATTGGCTTTTGGAAAAGATTTTGACATCAAAAGCAGTGAAAACCAAACTCAACTGATTGAACTCTTTACTTCTGAAGGCTGCAGCAGTTGTCCTCCTGCTGACCGTTGGTTGTCATCACTCAAACAACAACCTGGTTTGTGGACGGATTTCATACCGTTGGCATTCCATGTCGATTATTGGGACTATATTGGCTGGAAAGATCCTTTTGCTTCAGCACAACACTCTATGCGACAAAGGCAACACAGATTGGTCAATAATATTAATTCAGTCTACACACCAGGTGTGCTTAAATCGGGCAAAGAATGGCGTTATTGGCGCAATAAGAACATCACACCATCTCCACAAAAAGTTGGAACGCTTCAAGTCTCAGTAAGCAATGATTTATTAAAAGGTCATTTTGACAATTTAACAAAACTCAGTGACTATCAAGTGAATGTTGCAATGGTTGCTTTGGATTTAGAGACTCAAGTCCGTGCAGGAGAGAATATTGGCAAAAAGCTCAAACACGACTTTGTTGTGATAAAACATCATACCTATGAAGCAAAAAACTCAGATTTTTCTATCAAATTAGCTGATGATTTCTTTAATACAGATCACAAAAATACCGCCTTTGTTGCTTGGATTGAATATGATTTGGTGCCCATTCAGGCTGTTGGTACATTGTTATAAACGGACAAGAGTTAACTATTGAATTTAAGAAAATTGTTATTTAAGTTATATGGATAACAACTCATAATAGCAGAGAGGTTGCTATGCTTATATAGTTTGATGTTTTTATGTCAAAGTGTTGAATTATATGGAGCAGCAACCATTTACTGCTCCATTGATTTTAGAATATATAGTTGAGAGAGGCATGGACATTTCTGCCCGCAGCCTCTAAGCCTGATCCATGTTCACGGTATTTTTTATCAAATAGGTTTTCTAAACCAAACCGTACATTTGCCTGATCCGTCACATTCCACGTCGCATAAACATTAAAGACAGCGAAACCGCCAGTGCCATTTGGGTTAATTCGTGCATCTCTGGCATCTCGAGCACTCAGACGATTTTGTGTAGCAGCATAAACAATTTTTGGGTTTATGGTCCATTTTTCATTAATTTTCCTTCTATAACCAATAAAGCCGTTCAATGGAGGTATTCTATCGGCAGGTTCGCTACTGTCGTCAATCGAACTTTCTTCACCCCATGTGTAGTTGATCACTGCCTGAAATTCAGAGTTTTCATCTATATCGTATTTGATACTGGTTTCTAAACCATGTAGATTTACATCGTTGATGTTTTGAGATTGTACTATTATCTCTCCATTGGTTGTTAACTCACCTGTTTCGACACTGGTGATTTTATCGTTAAACTCAGAATAAAATGCAGCAATATCTATGGTCCAATTGTCACCAAAATGCTTCCAACCCATATCCAAAGTATGTACGGTTTCAGGCCCTATATCTGTATTGATGATATTAAAACGGTTGCCTGGTCTAGGGCCAACTTGTCCTAAGTCAAAAATATTTGGAGGCCTAAATCCTCGTCCTAAATTAACAAATAGTTTATTGTCATCATCAACATGATATAACCAGCCTGCATGCCAAGTTAAATCATCCAGATTCAGTGTGTCATTGGCTATTTGAGCGCTATTTAAATCAATGCGGTAATCACTGTAACGAAAACCTACAGTAATATCTTGACGGTCAAAATAAGTGGTAACGTCAGCAAATAGGCCTAAATGCCTCATTGTTGAGTCATCAGGGAAACGTGATTCTCTGATGATTTGAACGCCATCAGACTCTCTTTGACGAGCACTGCTGATGGTATCGTGGTAATAATCCAAACCATAAACAACATCAAATTGGCTGTTGAATTTTTTATTAAAAGTACTTTGAAAAGACAGCAGAGAACTTTCATTTTGTTCGGTATTGATGTCTTCGGAGTCAAAATCAGACTGAATTCTATGATCTTTAATTTGTTGCCATGCGAGGTGATAATCTGAAGTATCGTACCAGGAAGTTGGCAATTGATCATTGTAGGATAAATGCACAAATTGTCTTTCGTTTGGTGCAAATAAAAATAAGGATGAATCAGGTTCTGTTTGTCCAAAGCCTGTAACCAAGTCATCTACTCTTGGGGTCGATGGTTGGTTCAAAAATTGCATATCAAATTTGACGGTCTTGTCTTCACTCAGATTGAATATCCACTTATTGTTAAAAGCTCTTGATGAGTAATTGGTAAAAGGAATTTCATCACCACCACCAATTTTTCTGGAGCCAATGTCCTGGTAACTGAGGCCAAAAGTGGTTGCAACTTTATCATTGCCCATATCTAAAGCCACATGACTGAGTGTTTTATCATCAGCAGAATCATAGGAGATAAACATTTCACCTTCAAGTTGCCATTCAGAACCAATAAAACTTGGGCTGCGTGTGATCACATTCAGTACTCCGCCCAATGCATCTCCACCGTATAATACTGATGCAGGTCCACGAATGACTTCAATTTGTTCGGTCATAAACGGGTCAACCAAAGCCAAATACTGATTGGGAGAATTACGGAAGAACGCAGTATTCAAACGCATGCCATCGATTAAATGAACGTTTTCTGAACCTTTTAGACCACGAATAATGGGGATACCTTGACCTGGTGTAGTTTGTTGAATGTAAACGCCAGCTTCTTCTCTCAACAAGTCAGGCAACAACGTTAGGTCTTTTTGTAAAATTTCACTGCGGGTCACCACAGATACAGCAGTGGATAAATTTTCTACTGCCTGAGCTTTTCTGGATGCGATGACCACAACACTCTCAACATTAACTTGTTCATCAGTGTTTTCATTGCGATCTTCATTGTCAATATCATTTGTTTGTTGCGCCATGCCAAGCATGAAAAGCATTGTAAGAGGAGCCATAAATTTTCTATCTTAAAAACATTGCCATTTAGACCGCAACATCTTTCTCAAAGTTTCAAAAGGTTGGCGATTGTACCACTTTATTCATGCCTCTGGCAATCCGCACAGCGTGTTCTGTTCAGCTAACGTTCAGCTAACGAATTCACTTTCATGTGCATTGATATACTTGACAATTTCTTTGCTGGTTAAAGTATAAGATTTTTTGACTTTACTGAATAAAACAGGTAACTCTTCGGTGCTGTTATTCTTGGCGGCCAGTTCCATCTTTCTTGAAAAGAAACTTAACCCATTTGCCCCAATATTAGCACTGGTGGACTTTAACATATGAGACATTTTCTCTATTTCATCTATGTTGCCATTTCTTAATGCGGTATTGAGTTTTTTCAAAATTGATGGTGTTTCTTGCTCGAACATTTCCAGTAACTGGATGATCTCATCACCCATAAATTCTTTAATTTCGGATAAAGATTTTGTACTTAACCATTTTTGATTAATTTCAGCATTGGGTTTAAGTGCTGCAACTTTTTTTGCTGAGGATGTCTGAGTTTGTACTGGTTGAGGCTTTTTCTCCTCTATTGGTTTGGCAAAATTAGATACCGTTGCCGTTGGGTTTTTTTCTGACAAATCATTATCGTTTTTACTCACCAGAGTTGATTCTGTTGTCTGTGGTTTTGATGAAGATTGAGCCAATGGATCCCACTTTTTCAAGGTTTTCTCTAACATATACCGATTTAAAGGTTTCGACATATAGTCATCCATGCCTGCATCAAGACATTTTTCCCTATCACCCATCATTGCATTGGCGGTCATTGCAAGAATTGGCGTTCTATTCAAACCTGCTGCCATTTCATAGTCACGAATTTTACTGGTACACCTATAACCATCCATCACTGGCATTTGGCAGTCCATTAAAATCATTCTGTATCGATTGACTTTTACTTTTTCTAAGGCTTCCTGGCCATTCATAGCAAAGTCAAATGGATAGCCGATATATTGTATTAATTTCTCAGCTACTTTAAGATTAACTTCATTATCCTCTACCAATAAAATTTCAGGCAAAATTGAATCCAACTTGTCTTGAGGTAGGTTTTCAATTGCACTTGGCTTTTCTGCTTCAAAACTCTGAGTGACTCCCATAGAGGCTTGCAACACTTCAATTTTACTCAAAAGTTCTGCAATAGAGTCATCTTTACTCAACATCTTAATGTTGTTGTGACTTGGAATGCCTGCAATGTGTTTATTGTCACTTAAAATACAGGCAAATAAATTATTCAAATCTTGGTCTTTGGTAATATCAGTGCATAAACTGCGCACTTGCTTACCTGCTGTTTCAAAATCAATGAACATCAAAACGCTTTTTTCTTGTTTTGATATTTTGTTGATAGAACTGTACATTTCATAAGCTTGTGAGATCCCCAATGCTTTTTGAAACGGTATGTCTTCAGCTTTCAACTTTTGTGAAACCTTATTGAATAATAAAGGATTGGTATTGATCAAAATGGCTTGATAATTTGAAGTCTCAGGTAAACCAGAACTGGTTTCACCAACTGATTTCAACAAAGGTAAATCAAAATAAAAATTACTGCCTTTGCCTTTTTTTGATTCAACACCAATGGTGCCATTCATCAGTTCAACAATTTTTTTACTGATGGCCAAGCCCAGTCCAGTGCCGCCAAATTTTCTGGTACTGGAGCCATCTTCTTGAGTAAAAGGCAGAAAAATATTGTCGCATGTTTCTTTATCCAGTCCAATGCCTTGATCTATCACTTCAAAACGAATGACTTCTTTATTTGGATAGTCTTTTATTTTTTTAGCGATGAGTCTAATTGTGCCTGCATTGGAAAATTTGATCGCATTACTCAGAAGGTTGGATAAAACCTGTCTGAGCCGAGTTGGGTCTCCGCGCAACAATGGGCTGACATTATTGTTTACATCAACATCAATTGACAGATTTTTCTTCATCGCTGCCTGCTGGTAAGATGAATTGACTGCAGACAGTAATCTGACGATTTTTAGGCCTCTGGTTTCAACAGTCAATTTACCAGCTTCTACTTTGGAGTAGTCCAACAAATCATCAATCAACTTTTGCATTTGTATGGCTGAGATATGCGCAGTACTCAAATAGTCTCTTTGAAAGTTGGACAATTCTGAATCCAATAATATATCGAGCAGTGGAATGATGCCATTAAGTGGTGTTCTGATCTCATGACTGATGGTGGCTAAAAATTCCATTTTAGCCATTTCTGCAGCAGACAAATCTATTTCAATTTGTTTAATATGATCTTGAAGTTGTTGATTTTCTGTTCTTAAACCATCTATATCAGCTACCAACTCTAGTTTTTGAGAGGCCTGTGATTCATTGCTGACAACCACATTGTGATCGTTATGCTTTGACAATTTATCGTGAATCAATAACAGTGGTATGGTAATGAGGGCCAATATTGCCATGCCACTTTGAGTCGGTTCCTCAATAAAAAATAACAATATAACAAACATGACCAACAATGGAGCAATGATTGCGATTCTCAGTTTTAAAGATTTAAATAAAACCAATGCCGATGCACTTAATAGGACGAAAACTGCAGTGTATGACTGAGGTATATTTTGTAAATCTTTCCACATGTATACTGCCCATATGATTGCGCACAGTAAAAGTGAGTTGAAAACAACTTGTTTTTTCTGGTCATAAGAAAGTTTTGTTTCAATAAATGGGATGTGAGTACAGATTGCTATCGAAGATAATATAAGTGCTGCCAAAGGCAACATGGAAAATTGAACCGATATCGATAAAAATAATGCGACTATAAATTCAACAATTAAAAACTTGCTTAAGTCGGATTGCTGAATAAAACTGACAAATCTATTGAACATGAATTTCTGTATTTTACTGATTTTGGAAAAATAGATTTTATCAGAATAATGGTCAAAATTGATAAAAAAATAGCAGCTATGCAGTTTTTAACAAGTGTAAAACTCTTTTTATTGCCACAATTGTATAAATATGATGTATGGAAGTTTTGTGTTATATGACATTTATTGTACACAAACCAATAGGACTAAAATTCAAAGATACTAAAAAACTCTGGAATTTATGCCCTAACACCTATAGAATTAATGATTAAATAACACTAGGGTTTTTTCTATGGATATTGCTGAGTTACTGGCTTTTTCTGTTAAAAATAAGGCATCAGATTTACATTTATCGGCAGGTTTGCCACCCATGATCCGTGTGGATGGTGATGTCAGACGCATTAACTTACCTCCTTTGGACCACAAAGAACTTCACGCCATGATATATGACATCATGAGCGACGGCCAAAGAAAAGAATACGAAGAAATCTGGGAGATTGATTTTTCGTTTGAAATACCTGGATTGGCAAGGTTTCGTGTCAATGCTTACAATCAAAACCGAGGTTGTGCAGCTGTATTTCGGACCATTCCAACTGAAATATTGACACTTGAAGATCTGAATTGTCCACCAATTTTCAGAGAGTTAATAAATGTGCCAAGAGGCATTATTTTAGTGACTGGCCCTACTGGCTCTGGTAAGTCAACAACGTTGGCGGCGATGATTGATCACATCAATAAGCATGAGCATGGTCATATTTTAACCATTGAGGATCCCATTGAATTTGTGCACACAAGCAACAAATGTCTGGTCAATCAACGTGAAGTCCATAGAGACACACAGAGTTTTGATAATTCATTAAAATCAGCATTAAGGGAAGATCCCGATATCATTCTGGTTGGTGAGTTACGTGATCTCGAAACGATTCGGTTGGCTTTGACGGCTGCCGAAACAGGTCACTTGGTTTTTGGTACATTGCATACCAGCTCAGCAGCTAAAACCATTGACCGTATTATTGATGTTTTTCCGGCAGGCGAAAAACCTATGGTGCGATCCATGTTGTCTGAATCATTGCGAGCAGTCATTGCTCAAACTTTATTAAAACGCGTTGGTGGTGGTCGAGTTGCAGCCCATGAAATTATGGTAGGTGTACCGGCAATTAGGAATTTGATTCGTGAAGATAAAGTGGCTCAAATGTACTCCTCGATTCAAACGGGTCAGGGCTATGGCATGCAGACACTGGATCAATGTTTACAGGATTTGGTACAAAAGGGTGTCGTAACACGTCAGGCTGCGAGATCAAAAGCCGCCAATAAAACTGATTTTGATTAATAACTAAAGAGACGTCTATCATGGATTTTAATTCCTATTTAAAGCTGATGGCACATAAAAAGGCCTCTGATCTGTTCATTACAGCAAACTTGCCACCCAGTATTAAAATACATGGTCGCGTTGTACCCATTACACAATCTCCATTATCCAAAGCACAGGCAAGAGATTTGGTTATTGGTATCATGTCTCCTTCTCAAAAAGAAGTCTTTGAAAGAACTCACGAATGTAATTTCGCCATTGGTGTTGCGGCCGTGGGACGTTTTCGTGTCAGCGCCTTCTATCAAAGAACTGCAGTTGGAATGGTGATTCGTCGTGTCGAAACACAGATACCAACTTTTGATTCTCTGAATTTGCCTGATGTACTACAAGAATTATCTCTTACTAAAAGAGGCATTATGATTTTTGTTGGTGGAACCGGTACTGGTAAATCAACCTCTTTAGCGGCATTGATCGGTTATAGGAATGTCAATACCACTGGCCACATCATTACCATAGAAGATCCTATCGAGTACGTTCATGAACACCAAGGTTGCGTTATTACCCAAAGAGAAGTTGGCATTGACACAGAGTCTTTTGAGGTTGCGTTAAAAAACACATTAAGACAAGCGCCTGATGTCATTATGATTGGTGAAATCAGAACTCGAGAAACAATGGAACATGCCATCACATTTGCTGAAACCGGTCACTTTTGTCTGGCAACATTACACGCCAATAACGCTAACCAGGCTTTGGATCGTATTTTACATTTCTTCCCTGAGGACAGACGTGATCAATTATTAATGGATTTATCATTGAATATGAAAGCCATGATTGCACAGCAATTGATTCCAACCCCAGATGGCAAAGGTCGAAGAGCCGCAGTAGAAATTTTAATCAATACGCCACTTGCCAAAGAGTTGATACGCAAAGGGGACATTCATAAATTAAAAGAATTGATGAAAAAATCCACCAACTTGGGCATGCAAACTTTTGATCAGGCATTGTTTGAATTGTATCAAGCTGGTGAGATTACGTATGAAGATGCACTAAGACATGCCGATTCTGCTAATGAAGTTCGTTTAGCTATCAAGCTTTCTCAAGGTGGTGATGCCAATACTTTAGCCGCTGGACTTGACGGCATAGGACTACAAGAAGACGCTTAATAAATCATATGAAAGAACAAGCCACCTCAAGCAATGAGTTGAATTGGCGCTATAAAATTTTCAAAATCATTTATCATGCAGATACACCTGCCGGTAAATTTTTTGACATCATGTTAATCGGCTTCATTGTCCTCAGTGTTTCGGTTATCATATTGGATAGCGTTGAACAAATACACATATCATATGGGCAACTTTTTTACATCCTTGAGTGGTTTTTTACCATTGTTTTTACGATGGAATATATCTTGAGGCTGATCAGCATCAAAAATCCCATCAAATATATGTTCTCATTTTTTGGCATTGTTGATGTTTTATCGATCATTCCTACTTATCTGTCTCTTTTTATAGTTGGCACACAGTCATTGCTGATGATAAGGATATTGCGAATTTTACGGATTTTTAGGATACTCAAATTGGTCCAGTATACAGATCAAACTGAGTTATTACTGAGGGCCATCTATAACAGTCGGCATAAAATTTTTGTGTTTTTCTTTTTCGTCGTCACTCTGCTTTTCATTTTTGGTGCTTTGATGTATTTAATCGAAGGGCCGGAAAATGGTTTTTCTAGCATTCCTCATGGTATTTATTGGTCGGTGGTTACTCTAACCACTGTTGGCTATGGTGATATCGCTCCACAAACTGTTCTGGGTAGAACAGTGGCCTCTTTTATTATGCTCACTGGTTTTTCTGTGATTGCGATTCCTACTGGTATTTTTGCTTCAGAAATAAATAAAATCACCAAGCGCAGTAGAAAACTATCGCGTCAATGCGAGGCTTGTGGTTTAAAAGGACATACCATGACTGCCAATTATTGTCGCAAATGTGGGCAAGAATTATAAAGTATTTATAGCATTCCAGTTTCTAAACGTGCAGCCTCTGACATCATGTCCTGGCTCCATGGAGGGTCAAAGACCAACTCACATTTGACGTCTTTGATATCCGGAATCAACTTTATTTTAGTTTGTGCATCAGCAACCAAAACATCGCCCATACCACAACCTGGAGCTGTTAAGGTCATAACAATTTCAACTGAATAGCCCTCATCACTTTTACTGATATCACATTCGTATACCAAACCCAATTCGACAATGCTGACAGGGATTTCTGGATCATAAACATTGCCCAATTGTTGCCACACCATAGACTTTACATCTTCCATCGAGGCATTATCCTTCATGATGGGCATGGGCAATGGCTCTTTCCCTAAAGCATCGGCATTGTGGCCCAGTATCATGAACATACTGCCATCGATAAATACAGTAAAACTGCCGCCAAGAGACTGCGTAATGTAACCAACTGTGCCGGCTGGCAAATTCATAGATTGTCCAGATGGTACCACTATGGCATCGACATCACGTTGTAGCTTAAAGGGTTCACTGTTGAGATTGTACATGTATTATTGTGTTGAGGATAAATACCAGATTTTAACTTATCACGTATTAACATGGTTAGGATTTTCAACCCAAAACGCCACATCTGATCGACCTTGAGATTTCAAGCCCTCAATCACGCCTTGTCGATTTACCTCAGAATGATTTTGACTCATTTTTGTCTGACCTTGTAAGGTATTTATTTTGATCTCAATACCAACAATGGCTTTAATCATTTGATCAATGTAATTTTCTGGTGCATCGGAAATTTTCCATGGCTTTTTTTGTGTGCGTTCATGAAGTTGACTCAAGTGCTGTAAATGCTTTAACAACCATGCTTTATCCTGATATGTTTGCATATGACCTCTTACGTGAACAGTCACATAATTCCAAGTAGGTACAGCCTTGCCATCCTCTTTTTTACTGGGATACCAATTTGGCGAAATGTAGGCATTGGGCCCATCAAACATGACCAATGCTTCTGTGTCATTATCATAATCTTGCCAGAGTTTATTGGCTCTGGCAACATGTCCTTGTAATATATATTCCCCATTTCTTTCAATAACCAAAAAAGGAATGTGATTTGCCATCAAGCCTTCAGATGATAATGACACAAGGCTGCCAAGGCTGTGGTTTTTGATGAAGTCAATCATTGCTAATTGATCTTGTTGTTTAAATGCACGTGGTTGAAACATAATATATTCATAAGTATTGGTAGCAATATGATAACCTATTTTATGGTAATACCTGTAATTGTTTGATAAAATGCCGCCATTCCTGGGGGTGGATTTTTCCTGAGATGCGATTAACATTGCGAACCCTTTGAACCTGATCCGGTTAGTACCGGCGTAGGAATGGAACAATATTAACCAATTCGAAACGTCTGTCGCCGGATTTTTACAAACTAGTGTCTGTGTGTTTAAGAAATAAAACATCAGTCAATATAAACTATAGGGTAAAAATCCATGAATACTATCAAATATTCAATTGTGTTGACCAGCTTGGTTTCAACCATTGTCTTTGCTGCTGAAGATGCCGTTGATAATCAAGTCGCTACACTTGAGAAAGCCATTGTCACTGCTGATTTACGTGATGATACATTACAAACAGAAACCTCAACCAGTTTGACAGTTCTTGATGCTGAAACTTTAGACAGGGCTGGCACTCAACATTTTGAAGATGTCATGAACTTGGTGCCTAACCTCAATTGGTCATCATCAACCAATCGACCGCGTTATTTCCAGATTCGCGGAATTGGCGAACGTTCACAATATGAAGGCGCACCGAATCCATCGGTCGGATTTGTTGTAGATGACATTGATTTCTCGGCATTAGGAGGGGTTGCCACATTATTTGATGTTGAACAAATTGAAGTGTTGCGTGGACCACAAGGTACCCGTTATGGTGCTAATGGTTTGGCGGGTTTAATCTATGTCAAAACACAAGCACCAGAATTTGATGACTCATATCGGTTGGAAACTTTAATTGGTGATGACGGGGATCGTTCGCTTGGTTTTCGTGCAACTGGAGGCTTGAGTGAAAATGCAGCATACCGTTTTGCCATTCAACAATACAGCGCCAACGGTTTCAGAAACAACGACTTCTTCAACACTGATGACACCAACGAGAGAGATGAATTTCTTGCCAGAGGTAAGGTTTTTTGGCAAATCAATGATAGGCTCGACATCAATGCCACCTTATTAAAAGCCAACATTGACAATGGTTTTGATACTTTTGCACCAGAAAATACTTTTACGACACACACTGATGATCCGGGACGAGATAAACAAGACTCTACTGGCTTGGCGATTCGAGCGAATTGGCAAGGTGATGCTTTTAATGTATTAAGCATCAGTAGTTATATGAATGCTGATATCAATTATTCATTTGATGGCGATTGGGGTAACGATATTTTTTGGGGTGAATTTTCACCTTATGATTTCACATCTGCCAATTTGCGTGAGCGCACCCATCTTTCTCAAGAGTTCAGGCTGTTGTCAAATGAGAACAGTCGTGTCTTTAATGAGACAACCGATTGGTTGGTCGGCTTGTATGTATTGGATATGGAAGAAGACAACGACATTGAAGAATTCTTTAATGATGATTTATTCAGGCAACTCAACAGTGGCTTTGATGCCACTTCTGTAGCATTGTTTGCCCAATTTGATACAAGTTTATCCGAAAAAAACACCTTAACAACTGGATTGCGTTTTGAAAGGCGCAGTGCAAACTATCAAGACAGTAATGGCATAGATGTGTCTCCTACTGATAATATGTGGGGTGGCCAGATTTCCTTGAATCATGAAATTTCTGAGTCATTGAATAGTTATGTCACATTAGCACGGGGTTATAAAGCTGGTGGATTTAATTTATCAACCAGTGTTCCTGATGAATTAAGAGAGTATCAACCCGAGTCCTTATTGAACTTAGAGTCAGGCATCAAAGGGTATTTTCTTGACTATCAATTACAATGGAATTTTTCTGCCTTTTATTCGAAAAGACGAGACATGCAAATCAGTACCTCTCGCCAGCTTGATCCCAATGACCCGCTCACATTTGTGTTCTTCACTGGCAATGCAGCGACAGGAAGTAACTACGGTATTGAGACTGATTTCAACTATAAGCTAAACAGCAGCATTGATATTTTTGGTTCTTTAGGCTTGTTAAAAGCTGAGTTTGATGACTTTGTTACTACCGAAGGCAGTTTCAATGGCAGAGAGCAGGCCCATGCGCCCAGCTATAGTTTTTCTTTGGGTGCAGAGTACCACCACTTAAATGGTTTTTTTGCTAGGGTTGATGCCTCAGGTAGAGACAGCTTCTTTTTCTCTGATTCTCATGACCAACAATCTAAATCCTACCAAACTTACAATCTGAGAATTGGCTATCAAAATGACGATTGGGCATTAACCCTGTGGGGCAATAATATTTTTGATAAGCGCTTTGCAACACGTGGGTTCTTCTTCGGGCTTGAGCCGCCTAATTTCGAAGATACATTGTATGTTCAACTCGGCTCACCTAGGCATTTGGGTGTCAGTTTTGATTATAACTTTTAATGACTGATTTTTTTTACAACATCAGTGAAGCCTTTTGGGCACAATCATGGTTAGAAATGGTCGCTGTGCTTTGTGCGTTGCTTTATCTGATATTGGTGGTCAAGGAGAATATTTGGTGCTGGTTTTTTGCATTTATCAGCACCGCTATTTTTATTTATCTGTTCTACCATGTTTCCTTGTTATCAGAGTCATTATTGAATGTGTATTATTTGTTCATGGCTATTTATGGTTGGTGGCAATGGTTGGATGTTAAAGAACAGCCCTCTGTGCAGATACACCATTGGCCTTTAAAGAAACATCTGAGTATTATAATAATCACAGTGATACTGACACCGATCATTGGTTTTTTTATGAAAAATCTCGGTGCTTCATTTCCTTATATAGATGCGTTTGTGGCCATATTGGCAGTTATTGCCACCATGATGGTTGCTTATAAAGTTTTTGAAAATTGGTATTATTGGTTACTGGTAGATGCGATTTCAATTTATCTGTTTTGGCAAAAGGGTTTGTATTTAACCGCTGTGCTTTTTGTCATTTATATCGCTTTGATTTTTGTGGGCATGAGACAATGGAAAAAAACAATGCAAACACAAACTGATTAGAATAAGTCTAAGGCGATCACAGAGGGAATTGCGACCGCCTTGCATTACGAATCCCTTCATCAACAGTTAAAAAACACCTGCAAAAGTATTGCACTGTTGAATATCTCCAGTGCTCATGCCTCTTCTGAGCCACTCAACTCTTTGTTTCGAAGAACCATGGGTAAAGGATTCAACATTAACGCTTCTGCCTGCATTTCTTTGAAGGGTATCATCACCAATGGAAGCAGCTGCTTGCAAACCCTCTTCTACATCTCCTGCTTCAAGCCAGTTTTTTTCTTGTTGTGACAATGCTGCCCAAACACCCGCATAACAGTCTGCCTGTAATTCAAGCATGACTAAATATTTATTGGCATTAGCTGGGTCTTGTCTTTGCATTTGACGCATTTTTTTCTCAGTTCCAATAATATTTTGGATGTGGTGACCAACTTCATGAGCAATCACATAAGCTTGAGCAAAATCACCTGGGGCACCCATGCGTTTGAGTTGGTTAAAAAAGCCAAGTGCCAGATACATTTTATTATCTCCAGGGCAATAAAATGGTCCAGTACGTTCAGAATTAACGCCACATGCAGATTGTACATTGCCATCAAAAATCACCATGCCTGGTTTAATATAATTGGAGCCTCTTCTTCTGAATTCGGCAATCCAAGCATCTTCAGTGGAAGCTAAAATGGTGCTGGCAAATGCCGCAAGTTCTTGTTCAGCTGCAGATCGTTGAGTGGGTGAGGATTGGCTTGAGGAAACCTGTTGCGAACCACCTCCGACCATTTGAAACAATGTCAATGGGTTTTTTCCTGTTATTACTGAGGCAATGATAACCAATACAATGGTCACTATACTCATTTTACCGCCGCTTTTGACCATTTTGCCACCACGCCCACGCCTGTCTTCAACATTGCTGCTTTGTCTTTGACCTTTCCAACGCATATTACTCTTCTCTATTCTCTAAAAATTGGTATAACTTTAAGTATACCACATAAAAAAACACGGCTTTTTAAACTATTGTGTATTTTCAAGCGCTAATTGAACGATCAACTACTCTTTGATCATCACTTTGGCCTTGGCCTTGGCTAATTGACTGAATTTTGACAGCTTTTTCTTTTTCAATGCATTTATGATTCCTGGTTTAACATCTTCCAATTTTGGCGGCTGCAATTTTCTTGTTGCTTCTAAATACACCACATGTGCGCCATACTCGCTGTTCAAAACATTGCTTAGAACGGTGTTTTCTTCAGAAACAGGCAATACATTTCTAAAGCTTTCTGGCAATTGTCCCAATGTTACCCAGCCCAAATCACCGACACCTCTCATGCTTGTATTTTCTTTGAGGAACTGCTGTTGAATGATTTTATATGATTCAACTGAAGTGATTTTTTCACGTGTTTTGATGGCTTCAACCTCATCCTTATACAACAAATGATGAACTTTAAATTGTATGCCCCCGGCTTGCTTATTTGCATTGGAGTATTCTTGTTGAATCTCACCATCTGTGATTTTATTATCCAGTAAATAGTCTGTGCGGGCATTATTAGCCATCGATCTGATTTGCAAATATTTAAGTGCATTGAGTTGTTCTCCAGTCATGGGCAGTTTCTTTTTCTTGGCAATATTTGCTATCGCTATTTCCTCTATTAGCACATCGAGAGCCTTATTAACTGTCTTTTCATTAGTATTGGTTATGCCATTGGTTTGTAAGTAAGCTTTCAACAAATCTGTAGTTATCACCTCTTTACCAACCACAGCGATCACTTCAGATTCAGGCAGTTCTTGTGCTTGTTGTTGTTGGCAGGACATCAATGTTAAAGCAATAAGGATCAGTACAATATTTTTCATGAGCTTAAATAAATGTTAAAGCCCCATTATACCTTATGGATTGCGCTATTAATGAACAAAAAAGTCATGATTCAACGGTTTTCCATTATTAACCCGCAGGGTTAATATCAATAAGAATTTACCATGAACGCATTGTTATTTCGCTCTGGGAAGCATTGAATAACATTATAGTTTAATGAAACCACAATATTGGATCCCACAAACAATTGCAAAATAACTATCTTGAATGTGATTAATCGAATAAAATATGCCCTTTTTACTGATTGAGTTATCATGACAAATATCACCATTTATCACAATCCACGTTGTTCAAAATCCAGGCAAGCACTGGCAATATTGCATGAAAATGGTCATGAACCAGAAATCGTTAAATATTTACAGTCTCCTCCAAGTATTGAACAATTGCAGTACATTTTATCCGTATTAAAAATTCAACCCAGAGCATTGATGAGGAAAAATGAGGCTGAGTATAAAGCCAATAATATGGCCAATCCATCTTTATCAGATGAACAGTTAATTGAGCTGATGCACAAATTCCCCAAAGTGATTGAAAGGCCCATTGTTATCAATGGAGACAAAGTAGCCATTGGCAGACCTCCTGAAAATATCCTGAAAATTATTTGATTACAAAAGGCCATATCATGAAATCACAAACCACCATACTTATCGTTTATTATAGCAAAAATGGTAACACAGCAAAAATGGCTAAACTGATTGCCAGAGGTATTGAGTCACAACCGAATGCTAATGCCGTTATCCGAACGGTAAAATCCATTGGTGATGACAATGCTGAATATTCTGACCCAATTGTCAATGAACAAGACTTGCGTAACTGTGACGGTTTAATACTGGGTTCGCCGGCCAGATTCGGTAATATGGCAGGACCTTTGAAACAGTTTGTTGACGAAACAGGCCTTGAGTGGTTTTCTGGTAGCCTCATCGACAAGCCTGCAGCCGTCTTTACCTCTAGCTCAAGTCTGCACGGTGGCCAAGAAACGACATTGCTGACCATGATGTTGCCCTTATTGCATCATGGTATGATACTTGTTGGATTGCCTTACAGTGAAAAGTCTCTGCATTTGACAGAAAGTGGTGGCACGCCTTATGGGGCAAGTCATTGGTCAGGCAATGATTCAGATCGTCAAATCGATAAACACGAAAAGAACTTATGTCTAGCACTTGGCAAGCGAGTTGCGGCCATTGCAATTAAGCAAAAAGCCGCACAATAAACATTTTACTATTGACCTTTTAAGCTTTTCTGTTTTACTTCAATTTGTTTTTGATAGTTTAAGCTGGCTTTTTCTTCATAGTGTTTTGCGGTACTTAACACAGACATGTTGCTCCATTGCTGACCCTCTAAAAGCCCTCCATAAATATTGGTTTTTGGAGATTGTGAATTGGCTATATAATAGAAACCCTCGCCGATCACCACACCATATGAGGGTGAATCAAATAATGGATGAGAGGATTCTATCGGCAAAACATTTTTAATGCTGACTTTATCTTCATTGAGTACAATTCGCATGACACGTTCTGGCTTAAAGCCACTTTGAATCATAATCAATCCATTGTCATCATAGATAAGGTCTGTTATTCCAACCAAACTCAATGTTTCTGAGTTACTGAAAATACCATTTTTTTGTTGTGCAATGTCAACAACAACTATGCCATGTTCAGCATCACTGATATACAGAATCTCGCCAGTCTCATCAGAGGTGATGCTGCGGAGGTTTTTATGTGTTTTAGCAGTAAAAGCCAATGCAATATCATTACTGTCTTTGGCCAACTTTAAAACCACACCATTGATGACTCCTAAAATATACAAATCACCTTTACTGGTTAAATGAATGTCCTTAAAAAGTGTCGGTTTTTTATTGCCTGGAACTTTATATGCATTCAATAGCTTGCCAGTGCTTAATTGGTATTTAAAAATTCCTGACAAGCCAGCAGATTCACCATTAACTTTTCCAAATTGAGAAATCGCAGAACTTGATACCCACATTACATCATTTTTTTCATCTGTTTCAATATCCAGAGTTGCCCATGGGCCGTTAATGCCACCTACAGTGGGATTTACTAAGGTGCTGATTTCGCCATTACTTGCAGATATCTTAATGATTCTGCCATCTCTGATTGAGCCCATTAAAAAGGATTGGCTGTTACCGTCAAAGGCAATACTTTCAAACAATAATCCACTGAAACTTTTATCAATGCTAAACGACTCAACACCGCCACCAAAATGTTGTCCATTGGCATCCATATTTTGCTTAATATAATCAAATACATTGTGAACACTGACGTTGTCAAAGTTTTTATTTTTCTCAAGATCAAAATATAAACCCTTTTTTTGCAAAGCAATCAAGCTATTGAAAGCTTTAGACTTCTCATTATTCAATGAATAAGCTTCTGCCAGTTGGTATTCAAGAATCGGTACATGTGGTTTTATTGTCACTGCTTTTTCCATTGCAGCCATTAAACCAGGAAAGTTATCACTGCTTTTTGCTTCTCTTGCCAGTTTCAATAAAACCTTGATATCAGAGGCTTGATTAAGTCTCAGCTCAAAGTCTGTTGGGGGTTTTCCATCTAAAAATTGTGCTTGAAGATTGACACACAACATCATCAAACCAATCACTATTGTTTTTTTCATCTTTATCATTTGCAATATTCTCAAATATATTCGGCCTTATGACCAATGATGAACAAGAAGGTTCATATTGATCATCATCAATCATTATTATCTGCTCATGAGATTTGTTCATGGATGGCTGATATTAATGAAACATCAAGATTACAGGCCATTACTCATTTTTAAAGAAACTTCAATACATATATAGAGAGCATGGTAAAAAATCTTTTAGATTAAGATGCACAATGTGAATCACACTGTCCATAGATACAATTTACAAAAATCCAACGGTTTCAATCATTTTTTACTGAGTGCCATTATTATGCTGAGGTCTCCCATTGTTTATAAAGGCGCCAATTGTATCAGAGAAAGTTGTAATAAAATTACAATTAAGCATAAAATATACTGCTTAATAAAAAATACAATTCACTATGGCATTAAAAAATGATCTGCTGATCAGAACACTGAATAAACAACAGACAGAAAGAACACCTGTATGGGTTATGCGTCAAGCAGGACGTTATTTACCTGAGTACCGTGAAGTCAGGGCAAAAGCTGGTGACTTCATGACCATGGCACGAAACCCTGAAATGGTTTGCGAGGTTACTTTGCAGCCATTGAAAAGATTTCCTTTGGATGCAGTGATTATCTTTTCTGATATTCTCACCATTCCAGATGCCATGGGTTTAGGGTTGTATTTTGTAACTGGAGAAGGGCCAAAATTCAAAAAGACCATTGCAACTGCACAAGATGTCGAAGACATTCCTGAAATTGATGTCAATACCGATCTCAAATACGTGATGGATGGTTTGTCGTTAACATCAAAAACCCTTGACGGCGCTGTGCCTTTGCTGGGCTTTGCTGGGTCACCATGGACATTGGCCACCTATATGATTGAAGGCGGAAGCTCAAAAAACTTTGCCAAGGCAAAGGCGTTTTTATTAAATCAGCCAGATGCCGCACACTTGTTATTACAAAAATTGACAGATTGCACCATTGATTATTTGAATGCACAAATTGCCAGTGGAGCCAATGCCGTGCAAGTATTTGATTCATGGGGAGGCGCTTTGTCACCAGATATGTATGAAAAATTTTCTTTGGCTTATATGCAACAAATCGTTACTGGAGTTAAGAAGGTCAATCCCGATACTCCTGTTATATTATTTTCCAAAGGCGTTCAATATAATCTCAGTAAAATGGCTGATAGTGGTGCCGATTGCTTGGGTGTTGATTGGACTACGGACCTTGCATTGGCGCACAATTTGACCCAAGGAAAAGTCGCTTTACAGGGCAATCTTGATCCTTGTGTACTGTATGCTGATGATGCGGTGATTGAAAGTGAAGTAAAAAGGGTTTTAGACTCGATTGGGCCAAACAATCCTCATGTATTCAATCTTGGTCATGGCATGCACCCAGATATGCAACCAGAAAAACTAGCGGTTATGATCAATGCGGTTAGAAAATATTCAGAGAAAGGTTGATGCCCTATGATTTGTAAGCTCGCCAATACTTCGGAAATCAAAAGCAATACTTGGTATGAATATACCTTAGAAACGAACAATGGTCTTCAATCAATCATGCTGATTAAAAAAGGAGTCGAATATCATGGCTTTATCAACAGTTGTCCACACCAAAATAGGCGATTGGACTATGCGCAAGGCCAATTTTTAATCGAAGAAAACGGAAATATTATTTGCCCTGCTCATGGTGCTGAGTTTAACCCAGATGACGGGTCATGTATCAGCGGCCCTTGCAAAGGACAGTCACTAGACTCTGTTCATATTCAAGTAAGTGAAGAAACAATTTTTGCAGTTATTCAATAATCGTCACATCGCTCTTTTGTGGCGATATGGTATTGTTGGTATCATAGCCAGCGTAATCCATTTTTGTGTGGCTTATGTATTTTATGAGTGGGTACATGTGCGATTTTTAATCGCACATTTTTTTGGCTTTTTATGTGGTCTTATTATTGCTTACTTTGGCCACTATTTTTATTCTTTTCGTGACAATGTGGCTCATACCAAACGTTTTCCAAAGTTTTTAATCACAACATCAGCGGCTTTGTTGTTGCATCAACTTGGTGCTTTGGTATTGGTCAAATATTTGCTGTTAGATTACTCAACACAAGTTTTACCTTTGCTGGTGGTTTCAGTACCTGTTATTACATTTTTGTTGAATAAATTTTGGGTGTTTTCTGCCATTGAAAAATGATAAGAGTAAGCGTTAATATCAAAGGGTCTGAAACAGTACCCTTGCTTTAATGCCTTTTCACTGGGTTCATTTGTAGGTATAAATATTTTCATGTTCATCTGTGCTGTTTGGAAAGTTTTACTATAATCTGTATTTATGTCCAAGTTATGGCCCAATGCTGATTTATTATAGTGACTTTTATCAAATGATGATTTACTATATTAGATAGATGAAATATTATAAATTGGATCAAAACTACAGCTAAATATGGGAAAAAATCACACTCAAGAATCTTCTTTTTTGGAGTTAAAGGAACATGCAGCGAAAGCGGCACGAATGCTCAAAACACTATCAAGTGAATCACGTCTTATGATTTTATGTGCCCTCGAGGAAAAAGAATATTCAGTAACCGAGCTGCACAATCAAGTGGGTTTAAGTCAATCTGCATTGAGTCAGCACTTGGCGACATTGAGACATGAAGGCATGGTCAAAACCAGAAGAGAGTCTCAAGTGATCTTTTATTCATTGGCACAAAATAAAACATCACGTATTATAGAAGTGCTCAGTGATTTGTATTGTCCATCAAAAAATGACAAAAAATGTCTTTGATTAGAGGCCTCAGCATAAACACAGTGGCGGGTAAAAAATGATTAAATTCACCAATTGGTCCGAATCATTGAGTAAATATTCGGACTCATCGTCATAAATCTTGTCAATAGCAGGCTATTTACCTGCTTTTTTTGACTCAATTTGGTAACAATCTCTATTTTTTCTTTTGCTATCCAGTTATGCTGAGCTCTCATAGAATGAACTAGAAGCTTGTATTTTTCATCAACAATAATTGATCAATAAACAAAGAGCAACTTATGATTCAATGACTGATTTCTCAAGTTGGTAATTTTTCCAGTGTGCAAAAGTCAGCATTAACCCACCAGAAACAAAAATTATCGACTCAATGATTATTGAGATTTTTTCTTCAACCAAATTACCAATAAACAAAAAACCGATACCAACAACAGCAAATACTATCACTTTCTTATTGCCGTGTTTTTGGAAACCACGGCCAATGCTCCAAATCGCAATGATCAGGATAATGCTTATCCACAACCAACCATGCCCAAAATGAGCCCATTTTGGAATAATTGGGGCAATACTTAACAAAATTGGAGCAATCGCACACTGGATAGCACACACCAGAGAAAGAATCATGCCCAAAATGTCTGAAATAGATCGTGATTTCTTGATGATGAATCAACTGAAAATTTAACAAGTCATATTATTGGGATTCTTGATCACATTTACAAGCAACAATAGGTAAAATTAAACTATTGTTACAAAAAATTTAATGGACCTATTTTCTGTTAGAATAACATCTTTATAATTTTGAGGAGAAAGTCATGGATCCAGAAAACACCAGTCTCATTGAGACACTTAAGCAAAATATTGGTAATTTCATCAACAACCCAGAAGCAATATTATCCATAATATCTAAACTGGTTGTCGCAATACTCATTTATTGGATTGGTAAAAAAGTAGCTAAAATTGTAGCCAGCTTGGTTGCTAAAGCTTTAGAAAAATCGAAATCCGATCCAATTTTGATCAATTTCTTAAAAAACTTTGTTTATTTTGTATTGTTAGCAGGGGTTGTTATTGCTGCTTTAGGCCACGTAGGTATTAAGACAACTTCATTGCTTGGTATGCTCGCAGCAGCAGGACTAGCGATTGGACTGGCCTTAAAAGACTCTCTGTCGAACTTTGCATCAGGTGTAATGATTGTTATGTTCAGGCCATTCAAACTTGGCGATATGGTTGAAGTTGCAGGTTTAGTTGGTAAAGTTGAAGAAATTAAGATTTTCAGCACCATTATTGTTACAACAGATAATAAATCTATCATTGTTCCTAATGGTCAAATCACTTCAGATGCGATCACCAACCATTCAGCAAAACCCATAAGACGTGTCGATTTAGCTATGGGTGTTGGTTATGGTGACGATCTTAAACAAGCACAGGCAATTATGATGAAAGTGATGCAAGACCACCCTTTGGTTTTGCAAGAGCCAGCACCATCAATGATTTTAACTGAACTGGCTGACAGCTCAGTTAACTTTTCAGTACGTCCATGGGCTAAAACTGAAGATTATTGGAATGTATACAGCGATATGCTAGAGCAGTTTAAAGCCGAGTTAGAAGCTGGCGGATGCAATATTCCTTATCCACAAACAGATGTACACTTACACAAAGTTGGCTAAAAGCACGCTTCAATGATGGAATCTGTGATCCGATGTTTATAACTTGGCTCACAGATTCTTAAAATCTTCACGATCAAATCAGCCATCATATTCTGGTGCAATAATTAATTGAGGATCCAACCGGGTCTTGCCCAAATTGACGCGCCAATCCAAATGCGGGCCAGTTGCCCTACCAGTCATACCGATTTCGCCGATTTTATCGCCTTGCTTAACCGACATACCTAACTCAACTTCAACTTGAGAAAGGTGCAGATAAGTTGTGGTCAGTCCATAACCATGATCAATTATGATGGTGCCGCCTGTGTAGTACATACCTGTCTGTGCCAATCTCACAATACCAGCGGCAGGTGCTACCACGGTAGTACCGGTTTTATTGGCAATATCCATTCCATAATGAGGCCTTTTCGGCTGACCGTTCAATATACGGCGCGAACCATAAACACCGCTGACGCGGCCTTCACTTGGCCATATAAAAGATTGTAAGAAATGATTGCTTTTGGTCTTAAAACCTCGGGCCTTTGCCACTTTAACATTGTCACTTTTGATTTGTTGGTAAACCGATTCCGGCGGATTAACCTTACTTGCAGGCAAGCCATCAATCACTTCTGTTGGAAAATCACGAGGGCTGACGGCCACAACTGTTGTATAAGTTTCTTTTTCATAAGTAATTGTAAGTTTTTTGTCCTTTTCGTCAAATCGGCCAAAACCAAACATAAAATATCCATCTTCATTAACGTCTACTGATTTACCATCGATATTAATAGAGGCTGATGGGTGGGTCTGTGCAATAATCAAACCACCTTGGGTTGGCACTCCATTCATGTGTAAAAAATACCCTTGGGCTCTTGTTATAGAAGGGTTCAGGCATATCATCAGTAAAATCAATTGTAAAATGTGAGATCTCATATTTTCCTCAAGGGTGTTGTTTTTTATTTACGCTGTACTAAATAATTGACAGTAAGCAAACAGAATGCACTGCTATGCCTTCTTTGCGACCACAAAACCCCAACTTTTCTGTTGTGGTGGCTTTAATGCTGATTTGATCATCTTCAATATTGAGTATTTGTGCCAAGCCTGTTTGCATGGCCTTAATATGTGGTGCAATTTTAGGTTGTTCACATATAATGGTGTTATCGATATTGTTGATTTGATAGCCTTTATGGGTGATCAGTCCATTCACATGTTTTAAGAAAACCGTACTGTCACAATCTTTCCATTGTGGATCATTCGGAGGAAAATGCAGACCAATATCACCCAATGCCAAAGCTCCCAGCAAAGCATCGCACATGGCATGAATCAGTACGTCGCCATCAGAGTGTGCAGCAAAAGCGCGATTAAACGGGATCTTTACGGCTCCCAACGTCAAATGGTCGCCAGCACAAAAAGCATGAACATCATAGCCAGAACCAATTCTCATTGTCTTTTCCTCAAAATAAACGTTGCAATCAACAAGTCTTCTGCATAAGTCAATTTTAAATTATCACTGCGCCCCTTAACCATGAGTGGTTTGATCCCATGTTGCTCAAATGCCGAGGCTTCATCAGTCACTTTATCATGATCTGCATTTTCCAAAACGTCTACCAATTGTCGATACGGGAACATTTGTGGCGTTAAAGCTGCATAAAGCAAATCTCTATTGATGGTTTTTTTTACATGTGTACCATCTTCACTGTATTTGATGGTGTCGTTCATTTTTTTAACCAGTAAACCGCCCTGATTTTTATTGTTGCATTGATCAATAAGCTTGCTGATATCACTGGGTGCCACACAAAGACGGGCCGCATCATGAACCAGTATCCAAGTCACATCTTCAACCAAGGATTCCAGTATTTGCAAACCATGTAAAACTGAAGCAGCCCTACTGGATCCTCCAGTTGCGTACATGAGTGGTTTTTTGGCTGTCAGTTCAATGTTTTGCCACAATTGCTGATTTTTTGGCATGACCAAGACAATGCCTTGAATTTCATCGACTTGATCAAAAGCATCGATACTGTGTTGAACCGCCAGTTTTCCAGCAACTTCAAGAAACTGCTTTGGTGTGTCTGAAGCAAATCTTTGCCCACTTCCTGCCGCTACAATGATTGCGTACATGATTATCCGAGAAATGTATTGTATTGATTAAGTAGCTATTCTAACATTAAGAGCGCTACAAAGTGAAAAAACAATTTCTGTTAATTAACTGACCTTAAATTAAATTAGTGAATATGAAAAGCTCTAGTCGATATGATATTTTATTTGAACCGATAAAAATTGGACCTGTAACCACACCCAACAGGTTTTACCAAGTACCACACTGCAACGGTATGGGGCATCGTTTTCCTCGTTCTCTGGCGAAAATGCGAGGCATCAAAGCTGAAGGAGGTTGGGGGGTGGTCTGTACCGAAGAAGTTGAAATCCATCCAAGTTCTGACATAACACCCTTTAATCAAGGAAGATTATGGGATGACAGTGATATTCCTGGCTTGCAATTAATGACCGATGCTGTTCATGAACACGGTTCATTGGCCGGCATTGAATTGGTTTATCAGGGCTTGGCTGGTAAGAACCATTATTCCCGGCTGCCTACATTTGGCCCAACAGATGCTTCTGTGACAGGTGGCTTTCCCATGCAAGCACGTGCCATGAATAAACGAGACATAAAGCAACTGAGAAGCTGGTATAAGCAAGCCGCAATCCGCTCTAAAAAAGCAGGGTTTGACATCATTTATACCTATGCTGGTCATGGTTTATCGATATTGATGCACTTTTTATCAAGAGCTCACAATGATCGCACCGATGAATACGGCGGCAGCTTAAAAAACCGAGTCAGGTTACTTAAAGAAGTTTTAATTGATACCAAAGAAGCCGTCGGTGATACCTGTGCAGTGGCGTTGCGCATAGCAGTAGATGAACTATTGGGCAAAGATGGCATACAAGCGCATGCAGAAGGGAGCGACATTATTGCCATGTTAGCTGAGATTCCTGATTTATGGGATGTCAATGTTTCGAGCTGGGAAAATGATTCACAAACTTCTCGATTTTCTCAAGAGGGTTTTCAAGAACAATACACCAAACATGTCAAATCACTCACCACCAAACCTGTTGTTGGTGTTGGACGATTCACCTCACCTGACACCATGGTTTCACAAGTCAAAAGAGGTGTGCTTGATTTAATTGGAGCTGCCAGACCATCTATCGCAGACCCTTTTTTGCCAAACAAAATCAAGAATGATAGAGCACAAGACATCAGAGAATGTATTGGATGCAACATTTGTGTCTCAAGTGATAATTATGCTGCGCCCATCCGTTGTACTCAAAACCCAACTATGGGTGAGGAATGGAGGAGAAATTGGCATCCAGAAAAAATCAAAAGCAAACATGAAGATGCATCAATATTGATCATTGGCAGCGGTCCGGCAGGCCTTTCATGCGCTCATGCATTAGGGCAGCGCGGTTATGAGGTCGCCATTGCAGAAAAAAAGTCTCAAGTAGGGGGAAGGGTTTTATTGGAATCGCAATTACCAGGGTTGTCTGAATGGATGAGGGTTGTTGATTATCGCATGAATGCCATTTCTGTTATGCCCAATGTTGAAATTTTTTATGAAAACGAAATCACTGCCGATAATATTCATGATTGTGGTTATGAACACATCATTATTGCCACGGGATCTCGATGGAAAGACAATGGCCACAGTAAATATACTCGGCACATATTGCCTGTTGAGGGCTCTGTTAATATTTTAACACCCGATGATTTAATGGCAGGTGCAATTCCAGTAGGTCGCACTTGTGTTTACGATGCCGACCATTATTACATGGGTGGTATTCTCGCTGAATTGTGTGTTAATTATACCAAAGACGTTACTTATTGCACTCCCAGCAGCAAAGTGTCCGAGTGGACTGAAAACACGCTTGAACAGCAAAGAATACACAAAAAGTTAATACAAAAAAACATTAAGATTATTTTAAATCACCAGTTATTATCAGCACAAGATCAGCAATTGTCACTGCAATGTATTTATTCACAACAACAGCGTTTAGAGCCCTTTGATACATTAATATTAGTTACCGAACGCAAGCCCAATGACCAACTTTATCGCAACCTCATTGAGAAACACGCATTTAAGAGTTTTAATGTGATTGGCGACGCTTATGCGCCGGGCATTATCGCTCAAGCTGTCCACTCAGGCTATTTACAGGCGACAACTTTTGAGAAAAACGATGAACAAAAGTGGTTTTTCAAACGCGATAAAACCGCTTCAATTTTTTAAAGTCAATTCTTCGATTTCTTTATAAGGCTTTAATTTTGTGAAAAAAGCTATTAACATTACGGCAATGAAATTTTTGAATAGAGGGCATTATTCTCAAACAAAAATGTACATAATCATTGTCGTTGTATAATAATTTTCACTTTTTTCGCAGTAATTTTGAAATCCTGTTGAATTATCTGTAGAATCGAGCGGCTGTTCATGCGCACTTTACTGGCTTCTAGCTGAGATTGACACAATAAAACAATGAGATTTTGTCTGACATTCGCAATTGAACATAAACCCCGAAGTGCTAGGGGTAATTTGGATTGAAATTTTCGATCAAGCTCTCGCAAATAAGCGGCATGTTTTAAAATTCTCGGAAGATTATCATCGGAGTTTAAACAATAGCTGATTGGAGTAAGTCCAGAGTTATTACGCATGCTTTCATTGTCAGCATAGATAAAAAAAACGCAAGAAAAAATAGATGAAAAATATAATTGTTTTAAAGCAAACCAAATCAGGAACTGATAGTTATCATTTGTCTGATCAAAAATACAGACACAAATTAATAGCTGCACTGACTTTTTCAATCATCAGCTTCATGGTTATGGGCGTTGGTATCGGATACCTCTTATTTAACAGTCAGTCTCAAACCAATACAGAAATCAAAAATATACAATCACTGGTCAGTCAAGAGCAAAATGATATTCAACAATTCAAATCAGATGTGAACAGAGAACTGGATGCCTTGGCATTACAGGTTGGTGGATTATATGCACAAAGCATGAGAATCAATGCACTTGGTGAAAGGTTAACTGATGTTGCGCAACTGGATGAATCAGAGTTTGACTTCAGAAAAGAACCCGGTATTGGTGGAGCAGGGTTGGAACTCACAAACAAAGAAAATACGCCTGAAGATTTATTCGCTAGCCTCTATTCCATCAAATCAAGTTTTCAACAAAAAGAAGAGCAACTCGGCTTAATTAATGCCATGTTGAACGAACAAGAACAAGAACAACAAATCAAACCATCTGGCAAACCAATCAGAAAAGGCTGGATTTCATCCAGTTACGGCAGCAGGGTTGATCCTTTTACCGGCAAACAGGCCTTTCATTCGGGCATTGATTTTTCCGGCAAACATGGTTCAATCATTCAAGCCATGGCTGATGGCGTTGTGATATGGTCTGGAAATCGAGGAAATTATGGAAAACTGGTTGAGATTGATCACGGTTCTGGTTATGTAACCCGTTACGCACATTTAAGTGATTTATCAGTCAGTACAGGTCAAAAAGTTAAAAAAGCTCAAGAAATCGGTGTAATGGGCAAATCAGGTAGAGCCACTTCAGAACATTTACATTTTGAAGTGTTAAAAAAAGGTCATAAAGTCAACCCATGGCCCTTTTTAGCTAAAAAGTAAAGAATCAGTGCTTGAAATTTAATAAAAAGTATCCACTTTAAAGCTCTGAACAAAACTAACAATAAAATCATTAAGCAGGCTATAAAAGAGCCTTTGGGAAAACCTCGTCATGATCCTCAATTCAATTTTCACAAAAATATTTGGCAGCCGTAACCAGAGGCTGGTTAAGTCGCTACTGAAAACGGTTGATAAAATAGATGCACTAGAACCTCAATATCAAGCAATGGATGATACTGAGCTAAAGCAACAAACACAAATTTTCAAAGACAGGCTGGCAAATGGAGAACACCTAAATGATCTCATGGTAGAGGCTTTTGCTGTGGTCAGAGAAGCATCAGTACGTGTCATGGAAATGCGCCACTATCGTGAGCAGATGATTGGTGGCATGGTACTTCATAACGGCAAAATTGCTGAAATGCGTACCGGTGAAGGTAAAACACTGGTTGGAACACTACCAGCCTACCTTAATGCACTGGCGGGACAAGGTGTACACATAGTTACGGTCAATGATTATTTGGCAAGACGTGATGCAAAGTGGATGGAGCCTCTGTATAACTTTTTAGGTATGGAAGTAGGTGTTGCAGTGCCTGAAATGACACATGAAGCCAAGAAAAAAGCTTATGCTGCCGACATTACTTATGGAACCAATAATGAATTTGGCTTTGATTATCTGCGTGATAACATGGCATTCAAATTAGAAGATAAAGTACAAAGAGAGCCTAATTTTGCCATTGTCGATGAAGTCGACTCAATATTAATTGATGAGGCCAGAACTCCGTTGATTATTTCGGGTCAAACCGATGATTCGCCCGAACTATACCACCGCATCAATAAATTAACGCCTAGTTTAGTTGTCTCAACACAAAAAGCTGAAGCAACAGAAGGTGGTGTTAAAGCCATGATTGCGCAGAAGGTAGAAGAAGGCAAACAAGAACCAGATGGTGATTTCACCGTTGACGAAAAAACCAAGCAAGTTCACCTTACTGAACAAGGCATGGAAAATGCTGAAAATTTATGTATCAAAGATGGATTGATCAAAGAAGGTGAATCGTTATATGATTCAAAGCATTTACAATTGATGCATCACATCAATGCAGCATTGAGAGCGCAGAACTTATACCAAAATGACATAGATTATATTGTTGAAAACGGCGAAGTTGTCATCGTCGATGAATTCACTGGCCGGACACTGGCCGGTAGACGCTGGGGAGATGGGTTACATCAGGCTGTTGAAGCCAAAGAAAGCGTGCCAGTACAAAAAGAAAATCAAACATTGGCATCTGTTACCTTCCAGAACTATTTTAGATTGTATCCTAAATTGTCAGGCATGACTGGTACTGCAGACACAGAAGCCTATGAATTTCATACCATTTATGGATTAGAGGTTGTTGTTATCCCTACTCACAAACCCATGCTGAGAGATGATCAAGGTGACTTAGTGTTTTTAACCATGGAAGGGAAGTTTAAAGCCATCATTGATGACATCAAAGAAAGTTTTAAACGAAAACAACCCGTTTTGGTCGGAACCGCCTCTATTGAAGTTTCTGAACTGATCTCAAAGATGCTCAAGGCTGAAAAAATACCACACAACGTTCTTAATGCAAAACAACACGAAAAAGAAGCCTTAATTGTTGCCAAAGCAGGTAAACCTGGCTCTATCACGATTGCGACCAATATGGCCGGTCGTGGAACTGATATCGTTTTGGGTGGTAACCTTGAAACTGAATTGGCTGATTTAGGTGACTCAATCAGCGAAGACGAAAAACAAAAAGCCAGAGAAAACTGGCAATCTGTTCACCAAAATGTTCTCGACAATGGCGGTTTACGCATTATTGGTACAGAACGACATGAATCACGACGCATTGATAACCAATTACGTGGCCGTGCTGGTCGTCAAGGTGACCCTGGTTCGTCACGTTTTTACATTTCTTTAGATGATAATCTCATGCGTATATTTGGTGGTAACATTGCCACAACCATGCGTAAATTTGGTATGGCTGAAGATGAATCAATTGAACATAAATGGATCACCAGAACCATTGAGGGCGCTCAAAGAAAAGTCGAATCGCATAACTTTGATATTCGTAAAAGCTTACTTGAATATGATGATGTTGCCAATGATCAAAGACTGGTGATGTACCAACAACGTCATGATTTAATTGAGGCCGAAGAGATAAAGGATTTTGTCACCGATATCAAAAATGAAGTTTTTGAAGACATTATTCGTCAATACATTCCATTGGAAAGCATAGAAGAACAGTGGAATATTTCTGACCTTGAATTCAACTTAAAATCGGATTATGGCATCGATCTTAATATCCAACACTGGCTCAATACCAACGATGATATGGACGAAGTTGATTTGGTCGAAAAAACACACAAAAACATCGATCGTTTTTTCCGTGAAAAAGAGGCCATGACTGGCTCAGAGACCATGCGAAATTTTGAAAAAGCAGTATATCTGAATGTGTTAGATCAATTATGGAAAGAGCACTTATTGGCCATGGATCACTTGCGTCAAGGCATTGGTTTACGAGGCTATGCTCAAAAACAACCGATTCAAGAGTATAAAAAAGAAGCTTTTGAGATGTTCACCTCTTTATTGGAGAGAATCAAGACCGAAGTTATACAAATCATCGCTCGAGTCAAAATACAACAACCAGAAGATGTTGATGCACTAGAACAACAGAAACAGCAAAATGTTGAATATCAACATGATTCAGCCAATAACCCAACTCAACCTCAAGAACAAGAGCAGGAACAACATGTCGAAACATTTGTTAGAGATGGCAAAAAAGTTGGCAGAAACGAAGCTTGCCCCTGTGGATCTGGAAAAAAATACAAACAATGCCATGGTAAATTGACATAAAGGCAGTGAAATCTGTCAATGTGGTTGTGTTGGTTTTAGAAAATGACCAACAACAGATACTGGTCGCTCAAAGACCGCTAGATAAACATCAAGGCGGTTTATGGGAGTTTCCTGGTGGGAAAGTAGAAAAAGACGAAGAACAATTACAAGCACTCAAACGTGAAATTAAAGAAGAGCTGAATTACGATTTAAAACAAGCCCAGCCGTTGAAAAATTTAACTTTTGAATATACTGAACTGACAGTGATTCTGGATGTTTGGTATGGTTTAGATCCCAATGCAAAAGTCTTTTCGAATGAAAATCAACCTTTACGATGGGTTACAAAAAGTCAGCTTAAAAATTTACAGATGCCAGCAGCGAATGGACCCATTGTGGATGCCATTATGTCCATATCATGATGGTCAACACTAGATAAGATAAGTTGCAGCGGCTTTTAACACATTTAACCAATAGAAAATTTTGTTCAACTCATGGCTAATGATCAAATGTATAAAATCGTTAATTTTATACAAGGTTCTAAAAAATCAGCAGTGATTTTAGTGTTATTGTTATTCATGACTGCATGTGTAAACAATAAAACAGGTCATAAAATCACCGAGCGTCCCAGCATACTGGATCATCAATCTGTGCTGAAGTTGAAATCGAGAACTCGGGTACAACAAATAACTGACTTTATTGACGCCCATAACAATAGCAATACTGCAGGCTTATGCCAAAAAAGGTTAAACGTAAAAGGCGCCATGAGCAATTGGTGCATTGTCACAGAAAAAGGCTTGGCAAGAGTGATTGTTGACCACACTAAAGATCGAAAAATTGGAGGTTATCGCGTTTCCAACCTCAAATACAAAGGTAAAAACCGATTTTATAATACAGAATCAAGGCAATACATTTCATTAACCCCATTTTTAAGTGGGGATTAATTATTTGTCTGGTTTTTTTCTGGCCCTAGGGTGAGCTTTATCATACACTTTGGCCAAGTGTTGGAAGTTTAGATGTGTATAGATTTGCGTGCTGGAAAGGTCCTCATGACCAAGCATCTCTTGGACGGCTCTTAAGTTGCCACTTGACTCAAGAACATGGGAGGCAAAAGAATGGCGTAAAAGATGTGGATATACCCGTTCCCACAACCCTTGTCTTTGTGCCCAATACTTAATTCTTGCTTGAATACTTCTTTGTTTTAGTCGACCCCCTCGTTGGCTGATAAATACATGATGTGACTGTTGCTTATCCCATAATAATGCATAAGGCCTCCATTGCCACAAAGCATCAAGCGCATGCTTGCCTATAGGTACCATTCTTTGCTTATTGCCTTTACCCAGAACTCTTATTAAGGAGTCCTCTCTTTGAATATCAGACCAATATAAATGCGATAATTCAGATAATCGTAACCCGGATGAATAAAACAGTTCAATACAAGCTTTATCTCTGATTGCTATTTCTGATTCATTAGGAATATCAACCAGACGATAGATGGTATCAACATCCAACACTTCAGGTAATTTTTGCCTGACTTTTGGTATATTAACCAATTCAACAGGGTTTAAATCACTGCCATTTTTTATTTGAATATGGTTGAATAAATTTCTCAAGGATGATCGAAAACGAGCCAAAGATTTTGCACTTTTTTTGTTCTGGTACTGATCCACTAAAAAGGCGCTGATGTGTTCGCTTTCGATGTTATTTGTCAATAACAGAGGATCGTGTTTTTGATGAAACTCAATAAATGCTTCAATATCCCTGCTATAAGCACTGATGGTGTGAACTGATAAATTTTTCACCAAGTCACAATGTTCAATAAAAAGTTTTTTCCATTCAATCAGATTCATTGATTTCTTTTTTTTGCGCATTATGTGCAAAAAATTTCTTATTAAATTTTCTATCAAGAATGTGTGTTAAACGGAACAACAAATCTGTGGAAACCTCTGGGTTAAAACGGTTCTCATCAAAACCAGCAAAAGCCAATAGACCTTTCTCTGCATTTTTACCAATGGGTAAAATCACGCAAGAACCAATTTCTTGGGCTCTTTGACCGAAAATAAAAGTCAATTTATCCTTATGTAGACGGCCTGCAAGTGGCTTGTTCTCTTCGAAAAATGAGGCAAATAGTGTATTAAAATCAGTTCTTCTCTGTTCATCAATGCATAACACTTCTGCAGAGTTATTCAAACTGTCATAGACAGGCATAACCAGTTTAAACATATCTGGATTAAAATACTGTTTAACAAATCGAACAAAATGCTTGGTTACATTCGCAACATGTGAAATTTGTGAAAGCTGCAAAGTGAGTTCAAAAACTTGTGACATGAGTTTTTCATTTTCTTCAGCGAAACTGATTAACTCATACAATTTTGACTTTAATTGTGCATTCCTTTCCTTTAAGGCATTAACCTGATGGCTTAACAAACTTGTGACAGTTCCATTTTTTTCATTAACTTTCAGTGTTTCTAACAAATCTGGATATCTGACAAAGAAGTCAGGGTTCGATTCTAAAAAGTGAATAACGTCTTGATCCGATAGTTGTTTTTTGGTCATAATAGAATGTTCCCAGTAAATACGTGTGTCGCTGCACCAGTTAAATAAATGTTACCATGTAGTTCATCATATTCTACCATTAAGTCACCCCCAGGTAACATGACTTTTATTTGTTTACCAATCAGATCAGCACTGTACATAGCAAATGCAGCAGCACAAGCGCCGCTTCCACAAGCCAATGTTTCACCAGTACCTCTTTCATGTACTCTAATTTTAATGGTTTTTCTATCAATAACCTCAACCACTTCCAGATTAATACCATCTACAAATTGTTCAGTCATCTTTTCATTAATGCTTATTAAATCACAATCATCTACAGAGGAAATCTGTGTAACCAAATGAGGATTGCCAAACAAAATATGAAAACAATTTTTTTCACCAATTCTCATTGCCTTGAGAGACTGTACTTTACCCATGTTAACGCGAACAAGGCCATTCCCCTCAATTGTAGAGTGCATTTTTCCAGCCAGGCCAGTCAAACAAAATTCAAATTGATTTGGGTTATTCATGTGTAAATAATGACTTAAACAGCGTTGTCCATTACCACACTGCTGTGCTTCACTGCCATCAGGATTAAAAAAGCGATAAGAGGCATCACAATTTTCAACTTGAGCATCTTCAATCAGCAAAAGCTGATCAAAACCTACCCCAGTATGTCTATTCGCTAATGATATGATCATGTCTTTTGATATATTGATCGATTGTTCTCGATTATCAATCAATATAAAGTCATTACCCAAACCGTGCATTTTTTCAAAAACCACGTGTGTATTGTTCATGTTTTCTGTGAAGTTTGGTCTTTAGTTTTATCTGGCAAATATAAATCACCTTTATTACCACAAGCTTGTAACGTCACAATTAATATGCCAATAAAGACAAACCTAAATATCTGTGTTTTCATATAATGAATTAATGGTTAATAGTGAAAAATAACATTGAATCAGAGAATAATCAATAATGAATTGTTTTGAAATAGATAAATATGCATTAAAATCTATTCTTTAACTATTATAGACCTTTACTCAATTCATGAATAAGGATAAAAAAACAAAAAACACACAATGTGGTATCAGTAAATCTGTTAAATTCATAAACATCAAGCTGGTTTCTTTACTGTGTCTACTTATTTCAGCATCATCCGCTTACAGTTCACAGCACGAGATAGAATTAACAGGAGACAACCTTACATTGTTGGTTTTAAAAAACAGCATGCTAGAAACACAAAAAAAATACATATTGGCTTCGGTCAAGAGTGACCCCAGCAGTAACTATTATAGAATAAGAAAAAACAACGAAAAATTACAAAAGCTTTTAAATGAACGCCACCAACAACTGACAGCAAAAATAGCAAAAATTTCGCACGAGACTTTGTTTACCCTAGAACTGAGTACTGATCTTGAATCCTACGATAAAGAAATGGGTTTGATTTCAATTAAAAACGCTTTTAAAGGCACAGAAAAATATTTCAATATAAATCGACACAACAATGATGGTTTACCCAATCACCTGAATATATTAATCGCCAACACAGACTTACAAAAAAATATTCCAATCAATACAGAAATTTTTACAGAAATGGCTCAAAAACAAGGCTTTTCATTCTCTGCAAAAACACCTTTGTATGCTAAGCTCACCTTTAAATTGCCAAAATACCAAAATGAAAATAATTTTCAAGCAGTAATTACTGCTATAGACTTGTTCACCAAAAATGAAAAAACACATGCATTTGCCAGTACCAAAGAAAGCAGAGATTTCAATAAACTGATTAGCAATTGGTTTTTGGCAGATGGTATCACCAGTAAGTTGGTTGGCAATCACGCCTTCTCGTTTTTTGGGTACAGAGTTCAAGACAAAATTTATAATGCTAACAAACTCATTAAGCATTGTAAAAAAACCATTCGAATAGGACCTCATCAAGTCATTGTTTGTAACAATCAAATCACAGATAACTCTCAACTTATTATCACTTACATTGGTGGTGTGGTTGCACAAATTGACTTGGTTGCAACTGCTGAATTAAACCGAGATGAAAAGAAACGATTATCTTCACAGATAATGATACAACTTAATCAAAAAAAATCGATTTTTGAACAAGAACATGTTCACTGGAAAAAATACCATGTTAATTTTGATTTCTACTCAGATGCATTTTTTAATCAAAAAAATCAAGCATCTGCATATTACTTCAAATATAACGACAAAAAGCCGATCAAAAGCTCGTTCACAACAATAATAAGCATCATTTCTCAAGCCACACTAAAACAAATAGAGGAGAACACATGAGTCTAGAGAAAATAATTACACAAACTGCAGATCAACCTAAAATGGTCATCATATGGATGCACGGACTGGGTGCTGATGGTAATGATTTTAAACCGGTGGTACCTCAGTTCAAGATACCAGATTTACCACTCAAATTCGTTTTTCCTCATGCGCCTGAAATACCAGTAACCATTAATGGTAGCATGGTCATGCGGGCATGGTATGACATCACCATGATGGACATTCAAAAGCACGCTGACAAGCAAGGTGTCCTTAAATCTGCCCAATTGATTCATGAACTGATCGCAGAACAAGAGGCTGAAGGTTTTAAACCCGAACAAATCATTTTAGCAGGTTTTTCTCAGGGAGGCGCAATGAGTCTACATGTGGCCAGCACCATCAATAAGAAACTCGGTGGAGTCATTGCTTTATCGTGTTATTTACCAGTGCCAGAGGTATTAACGAACTCGGTTCACAATAATAAAGACACTCCAATATTTATGGCCCATGGTACTGAAGATCCAGTTGTGCCATATGCTCTAGGTCAGGCCAGCCATCAAAGCCTGTTAAAGGTTGGCTATCGCATTGATTGGTATGAGTACCCCTTACAGCACGGTGTATCTTTAGATGAAATCATGGACATTAAGCAATGGATCATCAAAAATTTTCAAACATAAACAATGAACTCGAGCAATTATTCGGCTTATTGATAGAAAATGACAATATTTCTATCCAACAACTGTCAGAAAAAATGGCAACTTCTGCAGGAACAATCATTGAACTAGGGTTGGGGCTTGAAGAAATGGGTCTTGAATTACAGATCGATAAAGAAAAAATAAAAAGAGTGAATGGTGCTGATAAAATTAACATAGATTATATTGCAGACGTATGCCAACAGCACAACATTAAAAAAAGCCTGCACTATCATTTTTCAACGGCATCAACCAACCAATTGGCACGAGAAACTACTGATGCATCGATTCATATTGCAGAACACCAAAGCGCTGGGCGTGGCCGACTTGCCAGAAAATGGATCACACCTGTTGGACAGTCGATCGCACTGAGTATAAGCCATGACTTTGAGATCGGTTTAGACCAATTGGCTGGCTTAAATATTGTCATAGGTGTGGCCATCATAGAAACCATTGAGCAATATGGTTGTCAAGATTTTCAATTGAAGTGGCCCAATGATGTCATCGGAAGTCAAGGCAAAGCAGCAGGCATACTCATAGAAGCCAGTGGTAATTCCGTAAAATGCCGTGTCATCATAGGGGTTGGTATTAATTGGCATGTCAGAGCATCACTATTGGCCACCATTGAACAAAACTGCATGAATATCACAATCAATCAATGTGATCGCAATGTTTTTATTTCTAGTCTTATCAACAACATCGAAAACCGATTGAAAATATTTACTCAAACCAAACTCAAGTACATTGCTCCCATTTGGCATAAAAATGATGCATTCATCGGTAAATACGTCAATGTAATCAACAAAAATGAAACTCAAAAGGCCTTATATTTAGGTATAGATGAACATGGAATGTTAAAAATTGAGATTGATCAACAAATAAAACTATTGGCAAGTGGCGAAGTAAGCATCAGAAATATTGACTAATTCTCAAAATAGTTTAACATTCTGACTGCTAAGCACCTTTTTCACTTGAAATGCTATTAATCAGACTGTTATTCATTATTGCCTTGTTATCAAATATCGGCTTGTATATCTACGATCGCCAAAACAGACCTAGGATAATACCATTTACCGCTGTTGATCCTGGCATAAATAAATTGGTTTTACTTAACGAGCTGGACACAGAAAACACCATTTGGGAAGGCCAAAGCAATGCGGATAATGATCGATCAGAAACCACCCAAGCATTCAACCAAGAGTGTTATTCAGTTGGTGCATTTAATTCCAAATCTGAAACCACATTAATTCTTGATGCTTTGAAAAATGATGTTATCAAAATAAGAACCCGTAAAGTCATTTCCACACAAGAGGCTGGCTATTGGGTTTTTATTCCAGCCATGAAATCTCGTGAAGAAGCACTGAATGTTGGCCGAAGACTTTCACAACTTGATATTAAGGACTACTACGTGGTCACAGGTGGAGAAAATGAGAATACCCTTTCTCTGGGTTTGTATCGCGAGAGCCGCAACGCAGATGCACGTTTACAAGAACTATTATCCAAAGGTTTTAATGCCCAAAAACAAATCAGGGTAGAACAATGGCCAGAATTTTGGTTAGATTATGTCATTGCCTCAGACCAAGTTAATGAGTTGGCTAATGTATCCGAATTAAACCCCGATATCAGAACCAATAAAGTAGAATGTAACTGGTAGTACGCTGAACTCTTAAAAAAAGCATTATTTTGGTAAAAAATAAAAAAAATATTGAATTTAATATCACCTTTATCTAAAATGCACATCCTCAAAGCCGGCATAGCTCAGATGGTAGAGCAACTGACTTGTAATCAGTAGGTCCGCAGTTCGACTCCGCGTGCCGGCACCATTTCTTTATTTTGGGTTTTCAACCCATCTAAGACCTTGAAAGGTAACGAAAAATTTGGCGTTCGATAGCCTGTTTTTCGGTTATAGGTTAAATGCTCTGAAAAGGTTAGTTTTAGCACTGTTCTCTTGTGTTCCAATTTGTCTGAAAGCCATAGTTTATGGGGGTTTGCGATAAAATTCATGCACCGTTCGATCATCTCTTCGTAGGGGTGTCTATATTCATCTGAATTTGCAGATTTTTCAGCTAAAATTAATTTTTGTCTTTCCAGATCAGTAATTTGCTTTTCATAGGCATTAATCACGGTTTGATTATTACTGCTTAAAATTCTATCAACCAACTGTTTGATCTTTACATCGGTTTGGGTAAGCTGTTTTTTGATTGATTTGGCTTTTTCTTTGAATTGCCCTAAACGCTTGTTCCATAGATCATGAAACATGATTGACGTTGCTTTAACAAACGGTTTAGCAGGTTTTGCTTTCATGAGTAATTCTTCAAATTCCCCTTCTAGTTTTGCTTTGGGGTTAGATTTACCTTTGCTGGCACATCCTTTGTGATTGCACAAATAATAAGCGTAACGCTTAAATTCACCTTTTGACCAACAAGCCGTCAAAGGCTTGCTACAATCATCGCATTGTATAAACCCACGCAAAGGGAAATCTTTTGATAAATCTTTCCTTGCAGGTGCCTTACCTGTGCTTTTTAGGCGGTTTTGGATGCGCTGGTACATCTCAAGCGTGATTAATCCTTCATGCTGTGCTTCTTGTAGAGGTATATTCCAGTTTGGTAGCTCAATATATCCAGCATAAATAACCTTTTTCAAAAGATTATTTATTTTCTGATAGCGTATTTGATCACTGGTTGCTGTTCTTGGAAAGAAATCATGCTGTTCTAAAAAGCGTTTGACTTCTGTTTGGCTGTCAAAGCGCCCAGAGGCGTAGCCTTCGAGCGCTTCTTGAATGGCTGATGCTAAAGGTTCATTCCTCACCAAGACTTTGCCATGTCCTGATTTGGCTTCAAATTTATAGCCTAATGGTGCATGAAATACCCAGTATCCATTCATTGCCCTTGCACGCATTCTGTTTTTTGTTTGCTCGGCGTTTTTTTGGCGTTGATGCTGTGATACGCTGGCTAGCAGGTTTTCCACAAAGATTGAATCTGGGTCTTCACCAAATTCCAAAGTGGGAGACTCCAGCTTACCCCCCGCCTCAGATATTGCTGAGCGTAGCTGTAAATGTGTTTCTATGTCTCTGGCGAGACGGCTGATGTCATCAATGATTACCACATGAGGTGAATTTTTCTGCTGGTTCAGGTAAGAAATCATCGCCTTCATACCGGGTCTGGTTATAAGAGCGCCTGATAAATCATCACTAAACGTTTGAACCACCTCGTAACATTTATGCTTTGCATACTCCAAACAACGGGTTTTCTGGGAGTTTAGCCCATCCCCTTTGGTGGTTTGCTGAGTACTGGATACTCGGCAATAGATAACGGCTTTTTGAATATTGTTGCTCATAAGTCCAAACTCCTTTCTTTGTTCTTAGGTTTCTTAGTCTCTAAATTTTGATTATGGTTGAATCCTACCGAGTCTTCGGCTTGTTTGCTAGGATTCATTTGATTCATTTGTAATACATACTGGGTGGCTTCTACGCCAAACCCCAAATCAACGAACATCTCGATGACTTTCCAAAGTTCTTGGAGTAATTCCATTTTTTGATGAAGGGTTAAATCAAGCCCTTCAAAACACTGCAAATACTGTTCAAAATCTGGTTTCATCTCAAGTTCTCCTTTGTGGTCATACAAATCAACTCGCTTATACTAGTATGAAGGTGTACTGTTAACTTTTCATAACTAATAGGTTGTATCAATGTCGAATTTGATACGCATTTGATCTGTTTTGTTTTTATCTTTTGGCTGTTTAAATTAAGCATGTGGTAAGATTAGCATTCCCACTACTAGTGATACCACGAGACGTTTGTAACATTCTGGAATGTTACAAACGATATAAACTATGACTGAATTTGATCCAACACATTTGGGGTTAGAATCCCATTACAACAAAATCCAACAGGAAAAAATCAGACGGCTGATATTGGAAGACTGGAAAAAGTCTGATGCCAAACTGCCAACCTATACCAATTTATTATCACTCTATATTCGAACCGAAGGCATTCCCAGTGACTGGTTGAAAAAGCTTATACATCAAACCATGAACAAAATGCTCAATAGAACCTCAACGCCTAGATTTGAGTTTTGGGCTTGCTTGCATTTGTACTTAAACAAGAAATACGGTGATTTACTGGATATTGATTCCCACAAGGGTGTTGATGATCTGGGCGCAATGCTTTATCAGTTTAGTCATCGTAATATCAAAGAATGTCCTTCTGGCAGTTATCTACATGATAATCAAACCGCCCTGAAAATCACAGCAAGGATGGGGTTTCAGCATATTGTGCTGGTTCAACAGTCTCAGAGTGATGAACCCTTTTCTGATGTTGTTTATTCGTCATATGAAGGGGCAAGCATTCATCAAAATAAACAAGTTGTTGGCTTGCTTCGTAATTTGGGCAATAAAGAATTAAAGAGCATTGAAGTCAGTACAGATGATTTTGTCAAATTGACTGATGCGAGTTTGCAAAATCACTTAAATCGTGTTGTTGGTAATGCATGAGTAAACGCATCAATGAGCTTGAAAAATATATAGAAAATTTGAGTAAAGAAGAACTGGCAAAGCAAAAGTCAAAAACCAAAGACAACCCTCAAATGTTATTCGACTTGATTAAACAAGGCGATACGGTGGCGATTGCTGTCGCCATTGAAAATAACATTGATCTGCAAATGAAAGATAAAAACGGTATGACACCGCTTCATCTTGCATCGGCTCATGGTACTGAGCTAATTTCTGATTTACTGATCAATCAAGCGGATGGCTCTGTCTGGCAACGTGATAACTTTGACCGTCTGCCCCTTGATGTTGCCCGTGAAAATGGACACGAAAAAATCGGCGATAAACTGGAACAAGTGACTTACCCAGAACTGTTCAAAGAGGATAAAGACAATCACAAATTGATTGAAAAGCACCTTGATATACAAAAAGAGGTTGGTCACGTGAATACAGCACCAAGCTATCTTAAGGTTTCTAAGACCTATGAACGTGAGAGATAGGTGGGCATATGTTCACTATTAGCAGTGAATAATAATATTAAACATTAACAGAGAATTTTTATGGGATTTTGGTGGATTATTGGCAGGGCAGTTTTAGTATCAATTGTTACAATGATATGGATGACGTTATTTTTGGGTGTGCTTGATTTTACTGAAAAAGAAACTCTTCCTAAGTCTGACGATATTATAGCTTTCATTTTAGTGGGTATTGGTTTGTACATAATGGGTTTGTCGTTGTTTACATTTGAGAAAGCCTATGCCACTAAATATGAATTTGTAGATGCTAAACCATTCTTCAAATTAGAAATTTTCTTGATACTTTTGACAGGTATCGCATTGTCCATTCTTATCAATCAAGCAGTTAATGGTCATATAAATATTGACCAATCAAACAGGCCGACACTTCTTTTATTTTCAATTGGATTTATGGTTTTAATCCTTACGCTCAAGAAAAGAAAACCTGTCATTCATTTAAGTGAAGATGAAAAAAGAGTTTTATTTGAAGAAAAAGTAAAAAAGCTCAACCTTAAAATTGCAGAAATTAATCATCGTTACGATACAAAAACTGGCTCAATACATTTTCAAACTGAATATAAGAACAAGAGATTGTTTCTTAAAAATTCCTCTTGGAGAGGGGTGGATATAAAGATAAATGCATCATTAAAGTTCGAATTATCAAAACCCATATCCTCAATGTCCAGTAAAGAACGTGAGCCTTGTCGAATTTTAGAATTACTGGAAGCTGACGGTTTAAATCGTTGGACATCAGATAATCTTAGAGCACCAATGGTATGGGCAAATGGAAAAGCCACGATTGGAAAATATGAAGCGTGGCGTTTAGAAAAAGTCGAGACTGGCCCAAACAGTACCCCATTCAATTCAACGCCATTAGTGAGTAGCATTACAGAAGCCATTGAATGGTTCATGAAAAACATTGCACGGTATCCAAATTTTGATTCAGCAGTTGCAAAAGTTTTAGATGTCGTTAACGAACGTTTTGAAGCAGAACCAAACAATCCTATTAATTTAGAAATTAAACGCCGAATAGAAGGCGGTAATGCTTGGCTAGATACTGACGGTTTTGACGGTTCAACATTTGTCAGTAACCAACCAGATCAAGGCGGTATATTCTTAGGAAATATGCCAGATGGACAGGAATGTTGGTTTACAGGACAAGGGGCAATCATGACCATAGCACCCCCAGGATCTGGAAAAACCCAAACACACATCATCCCTAATTTACTCAAATGGAAAGGCTCTGCCGTCGTATTGGATGTCAAAGGCGAACTCTGGGATAAAACCGCAGGCTACAGAGCCAAACATGTAGGCAAAGTCTATCGTTTCGCACCCCTTGATCCTGATCATTCTCACCACTTTAATCCCTTGTTACTTGTTCGGAATGACGAGGATTACTTGTGGGAGGATGCCAAGTTTCTGGCAGATTTAATAGTGGTCAAGGGAGAGAGTAAAGATCCATTTTGGGAAAACAAAGCAAGGGAATTAATAACGGCAGCGATTGCAGTAGAGTGTATAGACCTTGAACCTGAAAAACGTGACATGAGCAAAGTTGTTTCATATTGCTATGGTGTTGATTGGAATGGACTTAAAAACACAATGGTAGATGCGCCAATTAAAGCCATGCAAAATGCAGTCACATCATTGATTAATATTGAAGTAGGTTCAATCAAAACATTTGAAGGTATTCGCCAGCAAGCTCAATCCTATTTAAGCATATGGGAAGGCGCAAAAGTTGAACGATCAATGAAAGAATCCGATTGGCATCCCAATGATTTACGTGAGGGGAATATAACGCTTTATATTGCTTTGAAAGCAGGTGAGATTGCCACTTACGGTAGTTTATTGAGAGTCTTCATTGCTCAACATTTGCGTACATTAATTCAGGATTTACCGAGTGAAGATTCTCCTGACATATTATTCATGCTCGATGAATTTCCAAGGGTGAAATATATGTCTGAGCTAGAAGAAGCATTGGAAATAGGCAGACAATATAAAATCAAACTTTTCTTGGCTGTTCAGTCTATTGGACAAGTTCAGCAACATTATAAAAATGCAGATGGCTTGATTGGTTCTTGTGCTATCCGTGCCTTCATGAACCCTTCTAACCAAGATAAAACAGCGATCAAAATTTCCGATGAACTAGGATTTATTGAAAACATTGTTGATGGCACACGCAGAAAAATTGCCGAACCCACAGATTTATCAGGCCCCGAATATGCCAATAATGTAATCGTCCTAACCAGCGGTTCTAAACCCATTAAAGCCATCAAATCATTCGCCTATCAAGATGCTCATTTATCAGAAAGAATGGACATACCACCACCCCAAATCAAACGATCCGCAGTTGGTCGGCTGATTGAGACATGAACTTTTTATGTCGGTGTAAAGTCAAATATATGAAGAGTATCAGTTGAGAAATACAAATAACTTATGATTAATCTACACGGGAGAAAAAAATGACATTAAAGCAACAAAACCACTTATGGTCTTTTCTTGGCTTAGTATGTTTGTATATATCAATAGATTTTTGGTTAGCAACTCAAGGTGGGGATGTCAATTTGCCGTCACCGATCTCTATTTCAGTTGAGGATAATGCCGCAGCAGTATATGGGCTAATCATGGTCATCCCGACATTCTTTGCTTTTTTATATATAACAGCTCACATAGCAAATATTAACAAGAAAAAAAGACTGTCTAGATTTCCAAAACCGTTCAATTTAGAAATTGATGTTAAAAATAATCTAGATAGAAAAATCATGTTTTTTTTCTTCTTTATTTATTTGATTGTACCGATGGCAAGTATCGTTCATATGGAGAATAAGATGTTTAAGGGGACATTGTTTATCTCGCCAACAAAACTCAAAAAAATAAAAACTGATCAAATTCCTTTTGATAAGGAAATGTGTATCAGCCAACACGGTGTTTATGGTTGTATTATTGCAAATGACTTTAATAGCCATTTATTTAATGTAAAGCCAGTACCATCATTATTGTCAAGGAAGTTCAACAATGTATTTCAGTACCACCCATTTAATGGGTGTGACAAAGCTAAAGCTAAATCGAGATGCAAAGGCATCACGTTTTTTCCTTTCTTTCAACCTTGGCTACTATTTTTACTGGGTTTAACTCTATTCATTTATTGGGGGCGTTTATTATGGTTTTTATTGAAAAAGAAAAAATGATTATCAGGGCATTTATTTTACTTTTACTCGGGCTACTCTTTGTTAATCCATCATACAGTCAAGTAAACAAAGCGAATGGCATTGACTGTTCATTTTTTATCAGTGGCATCAAAATGCCTGCACATTGTCAAATGAACTTCATGCAAGCCAATGATGCAGGGCATAATATAGGTTTGACAGGTAGTATTGAATTAGAAAAAGCGTTTGCTGAATTTCCAAAACACATTTCTAGTGCACTTAATAAACGTAGTTGTCGCGAGAGGGTTAAAGTCAAGAATGCCAATATTGGCATCAGTAACAATCAAATACATGCCAATATTAGGGTGTGGATTGAGAAAAGAGTATGTGAAAGCTTTATCAGAACACGTATTTTTGAAAAAACAGGAAATGTACATGTGGTATTTACACCAATTGTACAATCAAATGAAATTCGCTTATCAGCAAACGTGACTGATTCTGGATTATCAGATTTTGAAGAAAAGTTGATGGGTTTGATAGGAATAAACCCCAGAGAGAAAATTAAATCTCAACTAGATGGCCTTCTTCGGCTCAGTTTTGATGATCTGAAATTGCCTGTGGGGCTAAAAGATTCTCTTAATTTCCAATCTCTGAAATTCTCGGAATCGCCACCTGTTGCTTTACTGGAAATGTCAGCAAAATTAAACACTGAGACCATCAGTGAGTTGTTAAATCTTTGGAAGAGTAGCAAAAAAGACTCTTAAACTATAGAAGTTCAGATTTGGTCGGATTTGATCTGAACTTATACATATCCTTTCGAGTTGGGAATGAATAACAAGTCAATCAGCTTTTTTAGCCTGTGATTTAAAGTTACGTTCCAAATCTCTTGCTGACTCTCCAAGGTTATGAACGATATTGGCTATATATTCTTCAAAAATATAACTCAAACTTTGATTGGGATGCTCTGTTCTGCGCCATTCAACTACATCATCCATGATACCTTCTGATGGAAAGTTGGGATCATGTGTGATAATAAAATACCAATTCCAAGTTAAATTAGCAGCTTCAATATTATGATATTGACCATTACTGTCTTTTATAGGAGCACGAAAACGTTCGAGCTCTTTTTCAATTTCAGCTTCTGTGTAAAATTTTTCAGTCATGATTCACCTTATCAGAAAGTAATTAATTTATAGTAAAAAATTCAACGATCACGATCCTCTCCTTTACTTTTTTGCTTAATTAGCTCAGCTCTTTTTTCTTCAATTTTTTTGATTTTTTCTAGTAGTTCCTTTTGATTTACTCTTCTGGCTTCTATATCTGATGAGACACGAAGTCTTACAAGTCCCTTTCTTGGCACATGTTGCATTTTTGGTATTAATGCTTTTTCTAACGATCTTTGACAGTCAAATTTCTTTTGGTTTAAGAGCTTTATCTGTTTATCAAAACAGAGTTCTTTTGGTTGAGATATAGTTTGATGTTCTTGATGTAGTGTTACTTTAGGTCGCTTGTTGAATTTATCTTTAATTTGACCATTTGCCCATCGGTCATGTTCGTCATCTGGCATAGTAAATTGTGGTTGTGGAATTTTTACATTATACCATGAGTAAAAAAGGGGTTTTACCATTAAACCCCTTACGCATCATTACGGTGTAAATCTTGGTTTATTTTCGATGTTCACCATTTTCATTTTGAAAACCAAAACTCTAGTGATGGTCTCAATGGCTTGTATGGCGAAATTATGATCAACAGAATGTGGTCTAGCGGTTTCAGCTTGAAGCTTTGCTTTGTAAAAAAGTGCCATTAACTCTTCTTCAGATTTATTCATTAAATCGGCAGTGGTTATATGATTAATCATTGTTATTCCCCTTTCAAATTCACTAGACCAAACCGTTATTGGTTCGACCTTTGATGAACCTTGGATAGGCACGGAGGCATGCCTGATCTGCATCGTTTAGGAGCGCAACGAAGAGAAGCAGTCCATTTCAATAATGGACTTGCAGATATAAAAAGGCTGACCCGTTGCTAGGGTCATTGATAAAAAGGACGGCCAATTTCTATTTGGGTATTCGTGAACGTAATAAAAGGAATGAAGACATTCAGATAGATTTAAAATACTGATTTGATTCATAAAAATGGAAGTGATTGACTCACTACTTTTCATAGATTCATGATAGAATCTGTCTCAATCCAGTAAATTAACTGGTATTAGTAGCGTCGGGGCGTCGTAACCCCAGAAACTAAAACATTGACGTGCGTTTACGCAAAAACACGTCTGCTTCCTTATGTCGGGAGGCAGGCGAAATGCAATAGTGCCTCGTGCATAAATACGCTTGGGTTCGGGTTTCTGAACTACGAACCTCCCGACGCCAAATTTTTCTTAAAATTTTTGGAGGTAATTCTATGAATTTGCTCAAATTCAGCAAATATATAATTTTTCTTGGCTTAGCCATTCTAGTAATAAACTTTATCGTAGTTTCAAATAATCTGCCCCATTATCCTACTGAAAGTCACTTTAAATACTATAAAAAACTGGGCAGAGAAGAAATAATTGCTCGTCATAATAGTGACGTTAATTATGCTTACAAATGCTTTTATGGACGAATGGGGTATGAATTGACATGCCCGGGTGGTGGCAACTTACCGTACTTTACTTACTTTGCAATCCTGTTAATTATCATAGGCATCATTTTAAGAAAGTCTATCGCCCAACCAAAGTCTAACTCGAAAGAGTAATAGGGCATTTAGTAATAATGGATCGATGCCAATATCAAGCCTCACTCTTCGAGTGAGGTTGAAGGCAACGTTCACGGTTACTTTTCATTCTCCTACCTAAAGGTTGCACATTTAAATTTTTAACGGCGTTATATCTGACTGCATTCCCTTCAAACATTAACAAAAGTAGGGATAATATGGAAAAATGAATCAGTAGGTTTCAATCTACCTTTCATTGATTACTCAATCAATGAAAGGGGGGCGCCAAAAGATAGATTTTAAACTGCAAGTTTAATTAATCAAATAACTCGACTTAATCGTTGGACTGTTTTTTTGATTAAGTGATTATATTTATACACTTAAGGTAAAGCTATGCTTGATGGATTAGTGTGTAATTCTAGTAGAATATAAGTTTTTTATAAAAATATCATGCTTTTATATATATATTTCTAAAATATGCTCCTGATAACTGTTCAAATCACAAGTTTTCATTTAAATTTATAATTTTACATGAACTAAAAAACTATGACTAAAAAACAACAATCACAATTTTGGTCTTTTTATGGTTTATTTTGTTTAAATTTATCAATAGCTTTTTGGCTAGCCACTCAAGGTGAGGAATATATTTCCACTAACTCACCACTTCCAGTTAAATTTACAGCTGTAAAGTCTGAAGCAGCAATTTATGGTATACACATTTTAGGCTTCGTTTTTTTTACATTCTTATATGTTAGTAGGCACCTTTCTAACTTGAATAAAAAAAAGTGGCTGTCTAAGCTCCCTGTGCCCTTCAATTTGCAAATCGATGTTAAAAACAAATTAGATAGAAAAATTAAATTAATAGTTTCTCTTTCTTATCTTATTATTCCAATGATCAGTATTGTTCATATGGAATCTAGAATGCTTAAAGGAACTCTCATAATCCCTGAACACCAACAAAAGCAACTTGCTCATGAAAAAATTAGCTTTGATTTAAGTATTTGTAAATCTCAGATTCAAGGGCTTGGTTGCATAATTGCCGATGATTGGAAAAGTCATCTATTTAATTTAAAACCTATTTCAACCTCATTTATTCTTCAGAAAAGTAACCTCTTTCAATATGACTCCGATTGTATGAGTGATGAAAAAATTCGTAGATGCAAAGGAATAAGTTTTATACCGTTTTTTCAACCTTGGACTCTAGTTTTTTTTGGTATTTTTATTTTTTTCTATTGGTGCTATATATGGTGGTTGCTTTTTAAAAGAAGCAGTAGTGAAAACAATGCTTAAAACTTACTACTGTAAGTGTAATCATTTGGATAGTTTTAATGCTATCGCAGTGAGGAAATGAACTAATTTTAATAGTACAATTCTATGGTACTACCAATCAGTTCAAAATAAAACTGTTTGCAAGATGTGTGTGGTAGTACCACTTCGTGCTCACCACACAATCTTGACAAGGGGGCTGATTAGCATCCCCCCGTTGTATCCCCCATGCCTTGGCGCATCCGTTATGCAATTTATCTTTGTATCTACCCGACACAAAAACAAATATACCGCCACAAAATTAAACCCCTCGCTAACACTCAGACTTTGAATTTTTGTACCAGTAAGGCGAGCAAATAACTCGCCAGCATAACTCAAATAAAATATTCAATCCTTGAATGCACCATAATCGTACCGCCGATTAATCACGGTAAACGTATCACCGTTTCATCCCTCACAGAGCTTGGAAATACACCTTCCCACCTGCACCGAACCCATGCGCAAACAATGATTGTTTGATTAATTTTCAATTCTCCCAAAGCTTAGAGAATTTAGTAAAATCAACATCAGCCCACTCATCTTTCCAAAGCTTCAAGTATGGAATATCACTTGAAGAAGGTGGTTCATTTGTTTCGTCAATCATTACCAAAGATGGCAATATTACTGCGTCACCCATTAATAATGCTTCGCCTGTTTTTAAAGAAGAGAGGTTAGCAGTTAAATTCCCGAATGTATCTGGTAGTATTCTTCGAATATAGTTTTGATCATCTGGATTTGTAAGGCGCATAACAATAAAGTTACTGCATTGAGAAAAGATTGTATCTGATATTTCTGAAGGTCTTTGACTAGCTAGTAATAACGTTACTCCGTATTTTCGTCCTTCTTTTGCGATACGTTCAATAGAGCTTTTTGATGCTTTAAATCTAGCCAAATCGCTTCTAGGAACATATTTATGAGCCTCTTCTAGCACTAATAAAATTGGCACATCATGATCTTTTTTACTATTTGATTCTGAGTGTTTTTTATAATGATAACCAAAGTCAAATAATAGTCTTGATATTAAAGAAACTGTAATGCTCAAAACCTCAAAAGGAACACCGCTTAAATCTATTATTGTGACATTACTTTCAGAATTTTTCTTGTAGCCCAAAAATTGCTTAAGCGTATCTTCAAAACTAATCTTTTTAGACTTATTACCAAAGATAAATTCTAATCGATCTTGTTTATACTTACTGATAAACCTAGAAATAAACTTATCTAATGTTCCATCGGCATAGTCACCCTTAGTAACATTTTGATTTCTAGTAGGGCGAAACTCCCATTCTTTTTCAAAATATTTAATAAGTTTCTCTTTATGTGATAAATAAGTTCCAGAATCTACTGTAGTACTTGCTTCTGCATCATTTTCTTCTCCAATTATCATATATCGACTATAAGCTTTTGAGTTTTTGGTTTCTTTTTTAAGATTAATTAAACAATTTAAAACCTCATCAATATTAAATTTTATTGGACTATCATAATATATTTTATCTAGTTGAGGGTTATGCTTACGTTTGTTCTCAGTAATAACATCTCTTAATACTGAAGCTTGATTATAATTATTGTGATCCCCTGCATCTAAAAATAGCTCCTCCAATTCCTCACTATTAAGCAGCCAATAAGGTAAAACTAAATCTTCAATTGGAATGAGATTAGAATCTGGGAATGCTGTATTATATTCAGCGTGTATATCAAAAATAATAATATGGGAGTTGTTTAATCCATTATATTGTTTTGACTTTTCTAAAACAGCATTTTGAATAATCTTAGCTATCGTGTTTGATTTGCCTGAGCCAGTTGAACCCACAATTGCAATATGTTTATTAAAAAACTTGTCACCATCCACTGAAACTTTAATTTTTGTGCCATTTGATAAACTAGAAAATTGAAATTTTTCTTTATCTCTTAGCCCACTGTTATAAATTTTATTAATTTCTTTAACTGTAGCTGGATCTACACTCTTTGGAGGTATGGCAATAGAATCTCCTCCTCTTTCAAATTTTTCATTTTTTATAACTCCAAGAGGGCTTGCTTCAATAATATATTTTTTATCACCATTGTCTTTAACTTCTATAAAATAACTATCAATAATCGCTATTAAAATCACATCTTCACTATCTGATATTCGAAGATAGGAACCCACTTTCAAATGATCTTCAGCCAACTGAAATTTTTCTAAATCATCAACTGCAATTTTAACCTTGCCAGGAAATACAGATATAACTTCTGCGTTTAATTTACTTGTCATTTCACCATATCCTTTATGTAACTCAAATCTTCAATTTTTATTGCTTTATATATACAATCGTCGAATTTAAAGAATCTGTCTTTAATATAAAACTCATACAACTCTACAGTTCCTTCTGCATTTTCTAAGAATACATCTAAATCTTCAGTAGAATTAACGAATCGAAACTTGATTTTATTATCAGCACTTGGTGGTGTGTAGAAGAAAACGTGGTCCACTTTTGCGTTATAATAAGGATATCCATCTATAAACACATATCCCTCAGTGTACATTTTTTCCTTTATTTCTAATTGATCACCATCATTTAAACCATGAAGATAAATAGATGGACAAAAACAAGGCTTTGCACGGTTAGAAATTTTCGACCATTTTTTTGCGATCATATATATAATCTCTTTTATCTCACTGAGGTTGTTATAGTCAGAACAATCGATAAGAAAAAAGCGATTATATGCTTCCATATTTAAACTATTAGACAGTTTTTGTTTTTTTATGCTTTGGATATAGCTATTTTTGCCTTTACGACGTATGAACCATGAATCAAATATCTCATCTTTTGCTTGAATTATATTAATGAATTCTCTTTTTGTAATAGCTCTATTCTGTTCAATTTGTTGAATTGATAAATCTTTAATCGTCTTTAAGGCACTATTATAATGATATGATTCAGCCTCAAGATTATTTACAGATAAATCTATTTTAATTTTTTCTATTATTTCTGAATACTGATCTTCAAAGGATGGAGCATTGATATTCAGAGATAATTGATTTAAAAAGATTTGAAGAGCAGAATCATCAAGACCTAATTCATCATAGACTCTGTGTTCCTCTATAATTTTTCCGCCTTTTCCATCACTAATAGTCTTTTTGTAAGTTAAAAAATTACTTTTCAGAATATCTATATTGATTTGATCTAATTTATTTTGTCCTGATTTGAAATGACCATATAAATGGTAACGAATATTAGCTCCTGAAGGCGAAGCCTCTGAAAAGTGTTTTATCATTAAAATAATAGGGTCTTTTATTACAGAATGATTGTATACAGTTTTAGAGTAATACTTACATTGGATGGCTGTTAATTCATCGTTGTCATAAATATCAATGTCTTCAATACCTTCGATTTTGATTTTCTTATCAAGATCAGTTTGATTGAGTATATCAAGGATAGTTTTGTCAAATTGATAGAAGTAACCAGTAATAGTATCTACAGCATCTCTACTCATCTTTTTATTTTATTTGATAGATAATATTTAAAGAATAGAAATGGTTTTTTTGTAATTATTAAATTAATTGTAGGTATATTCATTGATCAAGCAATATCCATAGTGGGTTAAATATTTTAATAATTGTATCACCTTTGCAGTATTAAGGCATTCACAAATCTATTTATTTTATTTAGCAAAAATGTATTCAGGGAAAAGCCTTTCCCTTGTTCCAAATAACATACTGTCATTTTCCAGCAACCCTTTCTACGGGGGCACCCCGTAACGCCCCATTAAAGAACTTCGTTCAAAGTACTGTAAAAAGATAAATCAAAAGAGCTTGGGGCTCTGCCCACCAACGCACATCAACCCATCCCCCAATCTTCCGCATTACATTTGTGCAGATTGGGTGGTTCCCCCTGAGTTGATGTTTGTACCCCCGAACTTCGCCAGTCAGGCAGGTTTTCATGCAGCAAAGCAAACGCTTCGCTAAAAACCTTAAACTGATTTAGGAGAACAAGAAAATGAGCCAAGAAATTAGAATTTATGTTGCTGACCTATCTGCCTACAATAATGGTAAACTACACGGTGTCTGGATTGATGCCACGGATGACATTGACGACATTCAAGATCAAATCAATGAAATGCTAGAAAACAGCCCAGAAGAAGATTCTGAGGAATACGCAATCCATGACTATGAAGGCTTTGACGGTTATAGATTAAGTGAATACGAGGGCATTCAATCCGCGCATGAAATCGCTTGTTTTATAGATGACAACCCAGAATTAGGAGGGGAGTTACTAAACCACTTTGGCGGTGATCTGGAAGACGCCCAAAAAGCCATTGAGGAGGATTACATGGGTTGTTATTCATCCTTGGCAGATTACGCCCAAGAGCTAACAAATGAAACGGTTATTGTCCCTGAGCATTTAACTTATTACATCGACTATGAAAAAATGGGTAGGGACATGGAGTTAAACGGAGACCTATATACTATTGAAACGGCTCATGATGAGGTACATATATTCTGGAACCATTAAATCAATAATATACCTAGTTAAAGTCATTAATGTTTGCTCGAAAATCTCGGGCAAACATCTGGCTGTTTGCATCACCATTCAGGAAGAAGTTTTCTCCCTAAAAACCCACTTTGAGTATGGATATTTATCAGGGATGTATTGAAATACTAAATTTCAGGTTCATAGTTCTCACTGTTGTAACTGTAGGTCAATATCCATACCCTCATGTAATATTCGGATAATTTTAATGTGGTCATTATCTGTCATCAGATAAACAATGAGGTGTGAGGCATGGTGATGAATTCGGGTAGGAGGATCAAACTCGGAGCGTTCACGGCACATAAGAGGGTTATCTGCCAGTATTGAAAAAGCTTTTTCTAGTTTGTGAGTATACTCAATTGCTTGAGTTGTACCCCAGTTTTTTGCAGTGTAGAGCCAGATTTCTTCAAGATCATTTTCAGCGGATTTCTTAAGTGTATATTTAGCCATCAATTTGGCTTTCTTTTAGCATCCTCTTGGTAAAGGCATTGATATCGAAATCTTTAACATCTTCGCTTTCTAGACCTTGGGTTATGGCCTGTTGCATTGCTTCAATCTTCTGCTTGCGTTCCTGATCTTTGCGTATAAGGTCTCGCACATAATCGCTACTGGTTGAATACTTTCCTTCTTCAATACGCTCTTTTATCCAAGCACGCATTGGATCAGGGAGTGAAATGTTTAATGTTGCCATGATAATACCTCCTAAATACTAATTATGGCAGGTATTGGCAAAAATTGCCATAGAATAATAATTCTCATTATTCGAAAATTGGCTATTATTTTGAAAAAATAATCATATATATGGTAATATTAATGTATATATACGTGAAACACCTTTTTTGATTGTATCTTTGCTTAAGTGTATTTCTCTTGAATTGTACTTAAAAATATGACAATGATAATGTATCAATAAAGGAGTGTTTATGCTTAAATTATTGAAAAAAATATTTAATTGGATTTATAAAATGCCAGATTATGAAAATCAAAATGAAAGAGATGGTTTCCCACTCAGCTTAGGATTAGATAAACAAGAGCTTAAAAAGCTTTCTGTTAAAATAGAAAACCTTGAAAAACAAAATCAAATATTAGAAAAAAATAATCAAGATCTTGAAAGACAATTGGAGAAAGAGTTAGAAGGTTCTGTTTTTGTTAGGCAATTGATTGCTATGAATTATGGTGTTGAATTGTCAGAAGTAACTGATGCTTTTATTAAACAAAAACAAGAAAAAAAACATAACGAAATTAGTAAAATTTTTGATGATCATGCACAAAAACGTAATATCGAAATGACTCCTATCACGCCTGAAAGAGCGCAAGAGATTGAGAAAGAAATAAATCGACTGATCATGATTAATTAATTTTACTAATTTATAAAATGGATTATAGTCAATTTTTATGAACATCGAATCCAATAGTAGGCGCTTTATCTATGAGGTTCTTATAAATAATTATAACTTTATAAAACTTCCAACTCATTATTTATTAGATTTTACAAGCCGTAAGCCCCAAACAATATATTATGCTTATGAAGCTTTTATCCTTCATCTTGGTAAAAATTTAAGCTCAATTAAGGATAGAATTTATGAAATTGATGATGATGTTAGGGTTTATTGGAAAGAATGCCTATTGTCGTTATTGAAAGACCATAAAAAATTGACTGAAAATTATAAAGGTACATTTAGGAATATAGAATATAGTGCTGAACTACAAAATACATTCCGAGCTAACAGATTAGATATTATTAAAGACAACATAATTAATGTTGTCACATCATTTCCTCGTCAAGAGATTACTTTGGAAGGGTGTGTAAGTAATTGGAAAAGCTTGTCAAATTCATGTGTTCCTTTAATAAATGAGGTTTATAACTCTCATAGAACAATGTTAAATCAAATAAAGAAATATAACATTAATCGAAACAATGAATTCCAGAATAATCTAGAAATAACATGTAAAGTTGGTTCACTTGCTGTTAATTTAGGTAAAGTGATTATTCCAACTATTGCAGCCTTTTAAATTTCAAAGTCATGAATTAACTGGTCATGGTCAAGCTCTCTGTCTCGTTCAATCTGCCTCTTAATAATCGCTTTTCGACCTTCAAATTTCAGGGCATCGCCGATATCTTGAGCTAGTTTCTCACGGTCAAGCATGTGCTGTTTTTTGACGTGATTGACTTTCACTTGCAAAAGTTTGCGTTTATCTATCTGGCTTATGATTAGTTGATCGAGTTCTTTTTTATCTCGTTGTCGATTTTGCCATGCCTCTGTTTCATTTTGCTTTCTGATTGTTGTGTGCTTGCCAGTAATGCGGTCGAGTAATCCGCGGATGCCTTTGTTGTATCTTGCTTGGCGTTTACCATGAAATCTCTGTAAATGATTGCGTTCGTGTTTGTGGTTTAATGCCATTTGTCGGGCTTGCTTACGCAAAGGGGCTAAATCTTCTGTTTGTTCAGTTTTTAACTCTTTTGCCATTTTTTCTAGTTTCGGTTTAATGGCTTTTTTGAAATCTTCTTTGGTTTGATCTTAGCCACCAATTTGGCTATCTTTTAGCAACAGTACTCAATTATTAAAAAAAAATTTCATAATAAATATGAAAACACACTAAATTTTACATAATGGTATAATTTATAGAAAAAATAAATCATCTAAACAAAAGATTTTGTTGTGTCTTCCAGCCATGACGAGCACTGAATATAATTTATCCATTATGTTCTAAATTTGCGCCATTATTATTTATTTCCTTGAGCTTTGGAATGTTTAATTAGGGAAAAATTGGGAATGAATTGATCATATGTTATTGATATATATAACTATTATATGTTTTGTTAAAACTTGTAATTTTGGGCGTTTGATTTTGCTAATCTATGGATTTTCAGGTTTATTTCGTCATCGAACGAAAATTTAACCTCCTCTTAGATACAGAAAATTTTATTTCATTGATCCAGAATACTTTTTGTAAATGAGTACGAAACTTCAAAGCATTGATAAATGCAGTTTTACTTTCGTTGATTGTTCAACATTCTTGAAAGGTTTTTCAATGCTCTTGGGCCATCATTAGTCATACATTGAACTGATTGTTCAGACTTGGTTGCTATGCTGATGTAATGAATTCATTCAGTGTTGTTACTCAATCATTGGAGAAAAAGCTGTGCAATTGAAGTATCTCAACATGATGGTATTCTTCTTTGAGTAGAAGCAGCGTTGGTTTATCATTCAAAAGCACAGTCTATTGATTACATCAACAGTTGATCTATTGACTTGTTAGTCCAAATGACTTTCTTGTGCTAAGAGCCTTTGTTCTTTGTATTTAATATAGTTTTGCCTTGTTGGGAGCATGTCAGATAAATCGGCGAATTGATTTTCTTCAACCTCTTTAAATCCTTTGGTATTCAACTCAACTAAAACCTCATAACTATTATTCTGCTCTTCTTTGAGTGCTAGCAATGCAGATTTAAATTCTTGTGCGACATCAGCTGGTACATTTGGTGATGACATAAAGGTAGGCCCAGGTAGTTCTTGGCTGACCAACAAAGAATTAAAACTTGGATACAATTCTAAAACCCAATCTGGTACGATGGCAGCATCTGCCACTCCATCAAATATTGAGTCAATTGTATCTTGCCAAGATAATGCCGTTATGTCTTTAGATGGAGAAGAAAAAAGATCTGGAAACCATACAGTAAAAAACTTTGTGGCATAGCTTGGTTTAGGCAGCATCGCAATTTTTTTACCAATAAAAAATTCATTAATTGTTTGATTTTCTTTGGGAACATCTAATGATATCAGATGAAATGATACTGACTCTTGTGTTGTAACCAGTGGCTTATATCCTTTAACATTTTGCCTATATGAGGCGACATGAGAGGCATCCAAACTAAAATCTGGCATTCTAGTTCCATTGGCATTTTTCCAATAAAAGCCATAGTTTATATCGATGATGATTTCTATATCATAACCTGTTTTTTCAGAAAGCCAGTTTTCTAAAGGTTCGTATACCGCTTTACTTTGATAGGTAGGATAAATTGGTTCAACAACAATCGTGTATGTTTTGGCTTGAGCTGATGTGCAAAGTATAATGATTAGTGCAAAAAAGCAAAGATTTTTCAAAAAATGTAACAACGTAATTCCCCTAAGTCCATATTTAGGGGGTCATTCTATCTCGAATCTATAAGTAAGAATGCAATTATATTGTAAACAAGTGTGTACAATATAATTGCATTTATTTGATTTGGTATTTTGAATTATTTCAATGGGGGAATTAAATCACTACAAAATACCACAGATAAATCATATGTTTTGTGAAATAAAATACTTAAAGTATTTCGATTCCACATGAACAATTTTAAGTATTTATATTTATATTTTTGCGATGACTGTCACAAAAAATAAAGAAATGAAACGGGTTTTGAATCAATTACATTTGATTTTAAAATTTTACTGTACATGAACCAAGAAGCAACTACCTTAAAATATTTTAACATTTATTTTTAAAACAGATTAGTTAACTGCAATTTAATAGATCTAATTGTGCACATATGTACTATTATGAATGTTCATCATAAAACCATTCAGGTGCAAAGTAAATTTTTAAAAAAATTCATTTAACTCCATGTTTTTCATAGATAAAATCAACTTTTTTCCGTTTTGATCTAATATTCAGACTAGAATAAAAAAAGAAAGTACCTGCTGATGATTACTATAATGTGCCATCCGCAAATTTTCTAAAATTGAGCTGTCTGACTTAATTCATGAGTTGGGCAATAACAATGATTATGTGTTATAGTTAATAAGTTAACCCCCGCGGCACCTTGTTTTGACTGAGTAGTATCACCTATTGTAAAAGTGAGGTTGTGATTCAGATAGCGACTGAAACAAATAAATGATTTATGCCTTTTGACAATATGAACTGGTTGAGACTTACGCCCGATTCCATTGGTAATTTTATTGCCCTTTTTCAGTCAGCAATGGCATTGACATATGTGTTAAGCCTTAAGCATAAGTCTCGTGACACCAGAATATTAATTACATATTTGAGTTTTTTGACTGTGATGATATTCACTGGTTTTTTGCAGCGTACTGGACCTGCCAGTTGGCAACATTATTTATTCTTAGCCAAGATTTGTAGTGCTATGTTGATGCTGACAGCATTAATTTATTTTGCTCAAACATTTTTATTGCCCACAGAGCAGCAAAAACCGACATTGTCTTTCAAGCTCATATTGAGTTTGACATTGATTGCATTGGCAGTTTTATGTCTGGGTCAATTGGGTTTTGGATGGATTAAGGCGCCACGCTTTTTTGTATTCGCCATGCCTATTTTTTTGTTGGTACTTACCATCGCACCCTGCTTGATTTTTTTTCGTCGTACGCTTGCAAATATGAAATCCCGTCAAACAAATTTCTATACCAAATTATTATACCCTGTTGGGGAGCAAGCAAAAGGCTTACGTAATTTCGGCCTGTTATCGATACTGCCTTGGTTGATTATGATCAGTGGTATGTTAACTTTTTATGGATATTTTGCCTTAGCAATACGTGATGTGATCATATTGATACTTGGCTCTGCCTATATTTTTGGGTTTCTGATTTTATATTTGGGTCATGCAAAAGAAAAGACTTCAGTCAATTTAAAATTGATTGCCGTATCCGTGGTAGCCGCTCTTTTGGTTTTGCAGACCATTGCATCGTTATTATTTACACCTAAACGATTGGCCGCACAAACGGGAGCTAAAACATTGAGTGGACATTCAGTCTTATTCAGTAAAAAAAATACAGGGGGTTATCACGTAGTGCACAATGACTCTCAGACCATTGAATCTCCCATTGATTCATCTACTTCTCATGAAATACCATTAAATCAAGTCCCTAATAATGGCCTTATCGAACTGGGTTTTGATTTTCCATTTTATCAACAAATGTGGAATACTGTTTATGTCAATGAAAATGGCTTTGTCACATTTTCACAGCCGTATGACACTACACGTTCCACGCTATACAGAAGTGTACCTGACTCTTTCGATGGTTTAAAAAACACCCAACAATAATGGTTTTCTGTAATGATTCATCAATTGACAAAAGCCGTATCATCACTTATTACAAACAAGATGAGAAAGTCATTATCAACTGGAAAAACTCTTCTGATATTTCTTTCCAATTGCACCTTTTTCGCAACGGTGCTATTAAATTTGATTATTTGCACACTGCAACGATGAGCCAAGGCCTGATCGGCATAAGTCCAGGTGTTTATTCGGATGATAAATCGAATAAAGAATTACCATTACAATTGTTTGAAAAAAACGTGATGGAAATTCCTGCAGGCTTTGCCATGATAGAAAACTTAACTCAAAGGTATCAACAACATGCCCATCAACAATTGTCTTGGATTTTAATCATCATAGTGGTTTCGGTAATGCTGATCATAGTTACTTTCCCATTATTCTACAAACAAATATTAATTAGTCCTCTAAAAAATCTACTTGATGGCTTGAAAAGTGTAGATCAAGG
>CAYGTC010000018.1:0-74313 GCA_964352735.1 uncultured Alcanivoracaceae bacterium
CTCAAATATTGAGAATCTAGATTATGAAACAGGACTCTTGTGCAGAGCCATGTTTATGTAAGCTTGTTGCGACCAACTGCCATTTTCTGAAACAAAAACATAAACAGCTCCAGAGCTGGGAGATATGTTGCTGGTTTGACTACCTCCAACACCCACTCCAAAACTATCTTCTTTGGATACTCCAACCACAATAGTATTCTCATAGATACTGACGGCACCCCCAAATTCATCGTCCATGTCTGGATTTGATGCTTTGATATAATCCTGCTGTGTCCATATATTCCCCTTTCTTCTAAACACATAAATCGCGCCAGAGTCACTTAAACTATTATTATTTTGATCGCCATTAACCCCTGAAGCGTTACTGTCTTCTCCTATAGCACCAACAACAATAGTATCTTCATAAATGTCAACAGACCTTCCAAAGTAATCCAATGCTTCAGAGTTTGAAGCTTTAAGGTAAGCTTGCTGTTGCCAAGTTTCACCATCCCTCACAAAAACATAAACTGCCCCTGAATCTTCTGCAGAGTTATTTGATTGATCGCCATTGATAGTGTTTGCGTTGCTGTCTTCCCAATCTGCGCTAATCACCAAAGTATCTCCGTAAATAGCTAGCTCATGTCCAAAGGTATCAACGGCATCAGTATTTGAGGGTTTTATATAGGCTTGCTGTCTCCACGATCCACCCGATTTCACAAAAACATAAACTGCACCAGACCTATCCAAAGAGTTATCTGATTGAACTCCATTAATTCCAGTTGCAAAGCTCCCTTCACGTGCGGCTCCAATAGCCACAGTATTCCCCCAAATAGCAACTCCACCACCAAAACCATCAAAAGCATCGGTGTTAGAAGCTTTCACATAAGCGCTTTGACTTAAATCTGAAGTGCCAATGCCTGAATTTGATTGGGTATGATTTAAATCAACTGAATTATCTCTAATTACTTTCCGTTTGATCTCAGCCCAGTCCTGAACAGAAAGCTCATTTATTGATCCACTTTTTTCGTGTGGCAACAGTACATTATTATTTTTGGCTTGACATAATCCGTTAAGAAATAACAGCATAACAATGGCATAATTTAATTTTTCTTTGAACATATTTTTTCCTAAATGTATTTTTTACTATTTCAAATCCAGCTCACTTATTGTGTAAATCAAGAGTTTACTTGATCTATAGGTTCTTAGATTCATCATTAAACCCATCATAGCAAAGATAATATTTTAATTTTGCAAATGTCCTTTTTCTGTAAATATTGGTCCTTTATTCTCATGTATATCAAGTCCATTCTGAGTTACTTTGTTGAGCGATAATGCAACCAATGACTCACCATTGATCAAAAGAATCAATATTTCTTAATTTTTTTTGCTTGATAAATAATCACCAGTCCTTATATTGTGTGCATCTAATTTAATACACACTAGAAAACTATGGCTAAAAAAGAAAATTTACAGTTTCAAACTGAAGTGAGCCAACTGTTACAGTTGATGATTCACTCGTTGTATTCAAACAAAGAAATTTTTTTACGTGAGCTCATCTCAAATGCGAATGATGCTTGTGAAAAATTACGTTTTTCTGCACTCAGCAATGATGCGTTGAATGAAGGCGATACTCAACTAAAAGTTGAAATTGAATTTGATGAAGAAAAGAACACCGTTACTGTTCGTGACAATGGCATTGGCATGACTCGCAGTGAAGTCATTGAAAACATTGGCACCATTGCAAAGTCAGGCACAAAAGAATTTTTGAGTAAGTTGACTGGCGATAACGCTAAAGATTCTCAAATGATAGGACAGTTTGGTGTCGGTTTTTATTCATCTTTTATTGTTGCAGAAAAAGTTTCATTGAGAAGTCGTAAAGCTGGTAAGAAAACTGGTGTATTTTGGGAGTCTACTGGTGAGGCTGACTTCACCATTGAAGACATCAAGTATGAGCAAAAAGGCACAGAAATTACCTTACACTTAAAAGAAGAAGAAAAAGAATTCGCCAATCAATTCAAACTTAAATCTATCATTACTAAATATGCTGACCATTTGTCAGTCCCAGTTATGATGCTTGAAACCACAGAAGTGGAAAGTGATGATAAGGATGAGGAAGGCAAAGAAGGCGAGAAAAAAGAAAAAGCCACCATTACTGAATGGAAGCAAGTTAACAAAGCTCAAGCTTTATGGACAAAATCCAAAAGTGAAATTTCAGAAGATGATTACAAAGAGTTTTATAAAACCGTTTCTCACGACTGGAATGAGCCACTGACATGGTCTCACAACCAAGTCGAAGGTAAATTTGAATATACTTCACTATTGTACATTCCAAGCAAAGCGCCATTCGATTTGTGGGAACCTGAGACACAAAATGGACTTAAACTGTATGTACAAAGAACGTACATCATGGATGACAGTAAGAACTTACTACCAAGATATTTACGTTTCATCAAAGGTATAGTTGATTCAAATGATTTGCCATTGAATGTCAGTCGTGAAATTTTGCAAAGTAATAAAGTCATTGACTCTATAAAACGCGCGTCAACCAAAAAAGTATTAACCCTACTTAAAAGAATGGCTAACAGTGATGCCGCAAAATATCAAGAGTTTTGGGGTGAATTTGGTTCAGTGATGAAAGAAGGCATTCAAGAAGATTTCAGCAATAAGGAAGAATTATCCAAGTTATTGAGATTTGCTAGTACGCATAACGATGATGATACGCAAAATGTATCCTTGGAAGATTATGTTTCACGCATGAACGCAGAGCAGGAAAACATTTACTTCATAACTGCAGACAACTATAACACGGCCAAAAACAGCCCTCATCTTGAAGTTTTCAGGAAAAAAGACATTGAGGTCATCTTATTATATGATCGCATAGACGAATGGTTAGTTAATGGTTTAACAGAGTTTGACGGTAAGAAATTACAATCTGTTGCCAAAGGCGATTTAGATAAACTTGATACAGAAAAAGATAAAAAAGCGGTAGAAAAAGCAGCAAAAGCCCATAAAGATGTCATCGAAAAAATGGAAAAGATTTTGACTGAAAAAGTTGAAAAAATCAAAATTTCTACTCGATTGACTAATTCTGCAGCTTGTATTGTATTGAATGATCAAGATATGGCTTTATACATGCAACAATTGATGAAACAGGCAGGTCAAGCTGTACCTAACAGTAAACCTACACTTGAAATCAATATAGAACATGCCATTTTCAAGAAATTACAATCAGAAAAAGATGATGACAGGTTTTCAGATTGGACTTCTTTGATTTTTGATCAAGCACTGCTTGCTGAAGGCGGCCAACTTGAAGATCCATCAGGTTTTGTGAAGAGAATGAATAATTTGATGCTCTAATTTGACGCACTGATTTTTTTCAAAAAAGAAAAAGCTGTACATGACATAATGTACAGCTTTTTTTATGTCTTACAAACCCCAGTAAATAATATAATTTAATTCAAATAAAACAGTAATTCAGTATTTATTTTATTGTCTTTTTACGCGTAACTACTTGATTCATCGTTACTAATAATTTTGCTGGACAACACATGACAACAACAAACAGAAGAGAAAAATTCGAGGAATTGGCTCAACAAGCTGAACAGGATTATCGACACAACAGTAAGAAATACAAAAACAAAATCAGGCTATTGGTACTACTTGGTTATGGCTATATAGTATTTATTTTGGCAGCATTGCTCGGTATTGTTGCGCTTTCAATATTTTTATCGATTAAAACCAGTTGGTTTTGGCTGCTATTAATAAAAAAGAAACTTATTATCATTTTAGTCGTTTTAATATATGTTTTATTTAAAGCTTTATTCATCAAAATTCCCGCTCCAGAAGGCTATCGACTCAATAAGAAACAGGCTCCAGAATTATTCAAACATGTTAATGTCTTGAGGAAAAGCATCAAAGCACCCAAAATTCATGAAATCATCATCACCACGGAATTTAATGCCGCGGTTCAACAAACACCTAGATTGGGCTTAATCGGTTGGCAAAAAAACAGCTTGATTCTTGGCCTGCCATTACTCATGACTTTAAGCGATAAACAAACATTATCAGTGATTGCACACGAATTTGGCCATTTAGCGGGAGCTCACACCAAATTTAATGGCTGGGTATATCGCGCCAGAACCAGTTGGATACACATCGCCACGGGCCTACAATTATCAAGTGTTACCGATAAGCTATTTGGCCGATTTATGAATTGGTATGCACCCTATTTTAGTGCTTATACTTTTGCTCTAGCAAGGGCCAATGAATTTGAAGCGGATAAAATCGCTTGTCAATTGACCAATAAAACAGACTTGTCCATGGCTTTGACCAAAACGCATGTTTTACCACAAATTTTGGTAGATAAATATTGGCAAAAACTTCAAAGGCAAGCCTACATCAATGATCAAATTGAAGAACAATCATTTTCAAAACTATATCAATCCATACAAGACAATCAACCCGATGAAAAAGAAATATCATGGTTCACTGAAGAGTGTATGCGTCAACAAACCAATTATTCCAATACGCATCCGAGCCTAGCAGACCGCTTAAAACCATTAAATGCTAAACCCATGTGGGATAACTCTATGAAAAAATCCGCAATTAACACATGGTTTAACAACAAAGCACAAGATATCCTGAAGGCATTTGACCAGCAGTGGAAACATGAAAACCAACAAAGTTGGGAGCAACTATATCAGCAAGGACAAAACGCCCAAAAGCGCTTACAGTTATTAAAAGAGCAATCTGAAAGCAATGATCAGATTGAACAAATGGTTGAACAAGCTCAAATTACACACTTTTTATTTGGTAAATCAAAAGCAGATCCTCTGTACAAAAAAATATTTGAAATAGACCCGAAACAACCAGAAATCTGCCTATATTTTGGCTCTCAGTTATTATGCAAGGGGGATCATAAGGGCCTTGATCTACTGCAACCTTTGATGAATGAACAAGCATTCATAATCCCAGCAGGTGAAGTACTATACGATTATTTTATCAAATCTAAACAGCATGAAAGTGCCAAGATAATCCTTGAAAAAATAGAACAGAAACAAGACACTGACAATCAATTCTATCATGAAATCAATACTTTAACTGAAAATGATAAGTTTCATCAAGACGATTTAAATGATGAGGAATATGCCGAACTGAATCAGCACCTTGCTGAACAAGAGCTGGTGACTCACTTGTGGATTGCCAAGAAGCCATTGGATTCTTATCCAGAGCAAAGAATGCATATTATTGTTTATCAACTGAAACACCATGAAAATGAGCAATCATGGCTTGACTGGTTAGAACAGCACTGGCCAGTAGAGGGGATATATTTTTCGATTAATATGAAACAACACAAAAAACTAACAAGAAAAATCATTAAATCATCGCGAAAAATAAAATAGAGTCTTAACCTTTATGATTCATACAATTGATGATTAAAAGTTTGAGTATAAACTGTTTATGGTATTGTGTTTATGGCCTATAAAAGAGACCTTTGCATGAATCATCATCAAAACACAAAAATAAAAAAGCCAGGAATAAACCTGGCTTTTTTGCATATGTAGCTATTTGAAAAATTTAATCAGTCTAACTTAACAGCAGATCTGGTTTTATTTCTTCTCTTGCGTTCTTTAGCTCTGTATTCTTTCATGCAACTGTCTTGGTCATACATGACACAAGCCAAATAATCAGTGGCCTCGATCAATACTGCGCGAATCGCCTTACCAGTTGGTGTTTTCTTTTCATTGGCCAAAGCCCCACCTAAGCCACCTCTATGAAAACCCAAACTTAGTCCACCACCTTTGGAAGTGGCCTCAACGGTACGGGCATATTCTATTTCACCAGTGGTTGAATTGATAACTCTGATGTCTATACCAATTGAAGCTTTTTTGCTTTTACCTCCAACCGAAATGCCTTTAAAACTCAAGCCTCCACCACTGCGGCCAGATTCTTCAAAATTTGATACTGAACCAGTAATTAAATATTGTGCACCAGTGACTTTACCCATTTTTGCTGCTGTGCGTTTAGCAACACGTCCAGATGCGCCTAAATCTTGTTCAGACAAAACGCTGTCCAATTTTCTTCTTTCAACAACTTTAAATACACCTGTACCTAACAATTCATTGGAAAGCATATCACTTAATTCCCTACCCACACCTGTATTCCACCATGCTGCTGCAGTCTCGTTTTTAAATTCCAAAACAGCGACAACTGGCCTGTCATCTTTTGCCACTGCAAATGATGTAACCAGCAAAACAGTTAAAGTAAATATAATTTTTTTCATAAATTTTCCCCATTTATTAGTTTCTATAAAAATTATCGCTACAATCTTAACCTATTTGAATACGAAGATAAACCTTAAAATAACATGGACAAGCCAAATCTAAACACCCTCCGCAAAAATCTCGATTCGATCGATGAACAAATTATAAGTTTATTGGCTGAACGTCAAATGAATGTTGATGCCATCGGTTCTGTGAAGTTAAACACAAAGTCTCCCACAAGAGACTATGAAAGAGAAAAGCAAGTCATTGATAATGTAATGGAATTTGCGCGTAAAAAAAACATTGATCCAAAAATAGCAAAGCAAATATTTAGCCTGATTATTAAAACATCTTTGGAAAAACAAGAAAATCAAAAGATCAATACCTCAGATTATGGTTCAAGTAAATCTGCCTTGATTATTGGCGGCATGGGCAAAATGGGTCAGTGGTTTGCCCGTTTTTTATTCAATCAAGGCTTTAAAGTTGATATTTCGGATATTACTGCGTGTGAAAACAAAAACATTGACTACCTCACATCCGAACTCCATTACGATTTCATCATCGTTGCAGCACCCATTGCTGCCAGTGTCAAGATACTTAAAGATTTGGCTCTACTTAAACCTTCTGGCATTATCTTAGATGTTGGATCAATCAAAAGCCCTCTTAAACTACCTTTGATGCAGTTGATTGATGCGGGTTGCCACGTCGTATCTATACATCCCATGTTTGGTCCAAGCGTTAAGCTATTATCAAACAAACATGTGATTTTTATTGATGTAGGTGATTCAAACTCAGTTGCAAAAGTAAAGCAGCTTTTTGAACCCACTATGGCAAAAAAAATTGATATGCAACTTGAAGATCATGACCGTTTAGTGGCTTATATTTTGGGTTTATCACACATCATCAACATTGCATTTATGGTGGTTTTATCAGAATCAGGAGAAGCTGCAGAAACCTTGGCACAACTATCCAGTACTACATTTGATGCACAACTTTCTATTGGCAAAAATGTAGTCGATGAAAATCCTCATCTGTATTTCGAAATACAAAAGTTGAACAACTATTCAAAGTCAACACTCAATGCACTCGGTGATGCTGTTCAACGTATCATCAATGTTATTGATAACAATCAAGAACAGGCATTTGTAAATATCATGACTAAGGCCCAGTCTTACGTACTGAACAGGCAAGCTAATAAATGAACCATTACATTATGATTTAGCATCCTAACCCGAATATTTCATCAAATCGGTAAAAAATTCGATTTTATCTATGAAAAACATTGAGTTAGACGATTTTGTTAAAAAGACACTTTGTACCTGAATGGTTTTATGATGAAATATTCGGGCTAAGCTGCAAAACAGAATTTCCGACTAAGTACCATTAATGTTAAGAAGGCACTTAACGTAAACACTGTCAACATTCAATGAATAAAATGCCTTGATGGTCTTTCTTTAGTATTGAACATAGACCATATTCATAACAACAAAAATCAATTCTGTGCGACTCAAACTACCAAACCCAATCATGTGACTCGATCGCCAGTCGAATGATGCTGTATAGCGAGCAACCAAATCGACAAAAGTGATTTGATCAACAACAATATAACATCAAATAGCCATTCAATTACACAGTATCATTTTGATCAAAACTACTGAAGTCAATATAATTTATTGATAAGACCCAAGTGTTTTTTCTACATAATTAATCATAAATTCCTACAAAATTTTCATGATTTTACCGATAGTAAATCCATTTTAAATCAATAAAATGGGGGCACTCATTAAGTAAAAGGGAAACAATATGAATAAATTTCAAGGATATAGCATAATAGAATTAATGATCGCTCTCACCATCATTTCAGTATTGTTGAGTTATGCAATACCAAGTTTATATGAAATCAGGCTCAATTCCATAATGAACAGTGAAAGAAATCGACTCAGTGGTTCACTGAATTTAGCCCGTTATGAAGCCATTATTGAACAAAAACATGTGATAGTTTGCCCCAGTATCGGAGGCTTTGACTGTGATAATAGCTCGAATTGGCATCAAGGTTGGATTATATTTGTTGATGAAAACAAAAATCGTAAAAGAGATGACCAAGAAAACATCCTCCGTGTTGAAGATCCAATGAAAAAAGAGTTAACGGTACTTTCATCTGTGAATCGACAAAAAATCAGATACAATACACTTGGTTTCTCACCGGGTACCAATGCATCAATTAACTTTTGTGACCCCAGAGGCAATAGATCTGCTAAATCGATCATCATTAACAATGCAGGAAGAATCAAACAATCTCTACCAATTCATGGCAACGTTTGTAACTGATGATTCATTCAGGTTAAAATAACGGTTTATTATAATGAACGCCATCTATGCACTATCTTGTTGATTTTGATCCGGTTTTTCTTGACCTTGGTTTTTTACAAATCCACTGGTATGCTATAACATACCTGATTGGATTTGGCCTTTTTGTCTTACTAGGCAACCATCTGGTTAAAACCACCGACACCACATGGACTAAAGATCAAGTCTCAGACTTTTTATTTTATGGCGCTTTGGGTGTCATTATAGGAGGTCGACTCGGCTGGGTATTGTTTTACAGCGAAACATCATTATTAGAAGACCCTTTATTACCGTTCAAAGTTCGTGGTGGTGGCATGTCTTTTCATGGAGGGCTGATTGGCGTTATTATCGCTATGCTTTATTTCAAATACAAAACCAAAAAAGATTTTTTTGAAATCGCAGATTTTGTTGCACCTCTTTGCGCATTAGGCATTGGGTCAGTAAGGGTAGGAAATTTCATTAATGGTGAATTATGGGGTCGTGTAACTGACAAACCATGGGCTATGATTTTTCCAGACTCTTTACCCAACAACCTATGGAATCAGCCTATGGATCAACTCCGTGAGCTGAATCAACAGGGTTTATTGGATATGTATGCCAGACACCCATCTCCATTATACGAAGCTTTCCTTGAGGGACTTGTCACGTTCATTATCGTATGGCTAATAGCTAAAAAATTCACCCGCAAAGGTATTGCTGCCGGCACATTTTTAATGTGTTATGGTTTATCCAGATTTACAGTTGAGTTTTTTCGTGAACCCGACGCCCATCTTGGTTTTATTGCTTTTGATTGGCTGACTATGGGCCAATTATTGACAGTACCGATCATCATCACAGGCCTAATCTTCATCAGTGGTATTTTGAGCAATAAAAAGCCTTAAAAATCATGAATAATCCAGTTAAAAAACCAAAAAGCACCTTCCGCAAAAGTGTTTTTTTGATTTTAGAAAGGCAGGGACATACCAAACTGGCTGAATTTATACATTACTTTTTGATGATTTTGATTGTATTGACTGTTATTGCTGTTATCTTAGAAAGCGACCCAGATATTTATCATCAGCATCACAGAGTTTTCATTGTACTTGAATTTGTTGCTCTAACCGTATTTACTTTTGAGTATTTCCTCAGAGTGTGGTCAAGCGCTGAGATTAAGAAATATCGGCATTTACGGGGCCGCATACGTTATATTTTTACGCCAATGGCATTGGTTGATTTAGTTGCTATTTTACCAGTATGGTTCGGTTTCTTTTTATACAAGGATTTAATGGTACTAAGAAGCCTAAGGCTCATCAGGGTCTTTAAGTTGACTCGTCATTCTCGCTCCATGAATTTACTGATCTCTGTTTTAAAACAAGAAAGTGCCAATATTTTTTCTGCATTTTTTGTTTTATCTATTCTTATCATTGTGGCGGCAACGGGAATACACATTGTTGAAGGAAATCATCAACCACAGGCATTTGGAACCATTCCTAAATCAATTTGGTGGGCAACTGTCACATTAACAACAGTAGGTTACGGAGATGTAGTGCCCATCAGCACAGCTGGGAAAATTTTTGGAATAGTCATTGTCATGTCAGGCATAGGCATGGCTGCATTACCTGCAGGTATTCTGGCATCAGGATTTAATAAAGAAATACAGAGACGCAATGAGCGTTTTAAAAGACAAGTGTTAGCATATCTGACCAATGGAAAACTCGAGACAAAAGAACGTCAAAAACTACAAAAACTGGCTTATGACTTAGCCATCTCTCAGCAAGATATGAAAGCCATCATATGGGAACTGAAAAAGTTACAACTCAAAAACACCGCATTTTCTTGCCCAAATTGCGATCAATCAATCATCATTGAACATTATTCAGACAATTTACGACTTAAACACCATTAACCCGAACTTTTTATCAAAACAATAAAAAAGTTGATTTTATCAATGAATAACTGACATTGAAGCGATGTTTCTCCAATCTACTTTGCCATTTTTACCCTAAAAATCCATTCTATGATGATATATTCAGGTAAAACTCCACAGTAAAAACATTGGTCCTCCATACAACTTGAAAAATTTGTATTTATTATTACTTTTTACCTAAATCAATAGCTTTATAAAAAATCATACATCTGATATACTCGTTATTAAAATTATACGAATAAAAATACAGGTAATCCATATGGTTATTAAGACTGCTGAAAACCACAAAGCATCCAATGGTGTTGATATCAATAACAATTTTGATGATTTACACCCCCCTCTCAATTTACAACAAGCCATTGCAGAATCTGATCGTTGTCTTTATTGTTATGATGCGCCTTGCATTCAAGCGTGCCCTACTTCAATTGATATTCCCACTTTCATTCATCAAATTCGTACAGGTAATACCATTGGTTCAGCCACTACTATTTTGTCACAGAATATCATGGGTGGTACATGTGCAAGGGCCTGCCCAACAGAAGTTTTGTGCGAACAAGTTTGTGTTTTAAACACAGGTATTGACCAACCAGTTGAAATCGGTCTATTACAACGACATGCGGTTGACCACTTGATCAATACATCCCAAAAACACCCATTTGAACGAACAAACAGCAGTGGGAAAAAAGTAGCCGTCATCGGGGCCGGCCCTGCTGGATTATCCTGCGCTCACAGACTTGCCATGCTTGGTCATGAAGTTGATGTTTATGAGGCCAAAGACAAAGCTGGTGGCTTAAACGAATATGGATTGGCAGCCTATAAAATGGTCAATGACTTTGCTCAAAAGGAAGTGGATTTTCTGCTAGCAATTGGTGGCATTAACATTCACTATAACCAGAAACTTGGTCAAAACATCCAAATAAAACATCTTGCAGATTCACATGACGCCATTTTTATTGGTGTGGGCCTATCAAACGTTTACGAATTAAATATTCCAAACGAAGGATTAAAAGGCGTCGAAAATGCTGTTGATTATATTGAAAAAATAAGACAAAACTCTGATAAAGAACGCATAACAGTTGGTAATGATGTCATCGTTATTGGTGCCGGCAACACCGCAATTGATGCCGCAATTCAATCAAAAAAACTGGGTGCAAATAATGTTACATTAGTGTACCGACGTGGCGAAGCACAAATGAGCGCAACACCTTATGAAATCGATTTGGCCCGTAAAAACGGTGTGAATATAAAACTCTGGTCAACACCAACAGAAATTATCGGAGGAGAACATGTCACATCTATCCGTTTTAACAAGACGAAAATCCAAGATGATCAATTCAAAGTAACCGATCAAGACTTTACCCTTGTTGCTGATTTAATACTCAAAGCCATAGGTCAAAAATTAGAGCCCTCAGGACTTGATGGTATCCCATTAGAACGAGGAAAAATAATAGTTGATGATCAATACCAAACTTCTTCCAAAGGCATATTTGCTGGTGGTGATGCCATAGCTTCAGGGGAAGACTTGACAGTACAAGCGGTTGAAGATGGCAAACAAGCAGCGCATGCAATTGATCAATTCATGACACAGGAGCATTCATAACATGGCAAACTTAAGATGTAATATTGCAGGTATTGATAGCATCAACCCATTTTGGCTGGCATCAGCCCCTCCAACTGATAAGTACATCAATGTTGTTCGTGCTTTTAAAGCAGGCTGGGGAGGTGTGGTCTGGAAAACTTTAGGGGAAGATCCACCTGTCATCAATGTTTCCAGCAGATATGGTGTACACAAAAATAATAATCGATCCATCGTTGGTATCAATAATATAGAATTGATCAGTGACAGGCCTTTGCAGGTCAATTTAGACGAAATTAAAAGGGTTCGTGAAGAATGGCCTGATCGAGTTATTATTGGTTCTATGATGGCTGTGATTGAAGAACGTGCCTGGAAGGAACTTGCCATAAAAATCGCAGATGCTGGAGTACAGGGAATAGAGCTCAACCTTGGCTGCCCACATGGCATGTGTGAAAGAGGCATGGGCTCAGCGATTGGCCAAGTACCAGAAATGGTAGAAAAAGTAACACGATGGGTTAAGGAAGTAGTTGATATACCTGTATTCACTAAATTAACACCCAATATCACCAATATATTATGGTCAGCAGAGGCAGCCCAACAAGGTGGGGCAGATGCTGTTGCCTTAATCAACACAGTTAACTCTATCGTTTCAGTGGATTTAGATCACATGTCACCCACTCCAATTGTTGATGGCAAAGGAACACATGGAGGTTATTGCGGTACAGCTGTCAAGCCCATTGCTCTGAATATGGTTGCTGAAATAGCACGAAATCACAATACAAAAGATTTGAAAATATCAGCCATTGGTGGCATTGAAAACTGGCGCGATGCTGCAGAATTTATTGCTCTAGGGGCCTCTGGATTACAAGTTTGTACCGCAGCAATGCTATATGGATTTAGGATAGTAGATGACATGATACAAGGCTTGAGTCGCTGGATGGATGAAAAAGGTTATGCCTGTATAGAAGATTTTCGCGGAATGGCAGTGCCTAACACCGTTGATTGGAATGAACTCAACATGAACTACGATACCAAGGCATTGATAGATCATGATTCCTGCATAGAATGTGGCCGATGCCATATAGCATGTGAAGACACCAGTCATCAAGCCATTCAATTTTCTGTGAATGAAAGCGGTCAACGTACATTTACTGTGATAGATGATGAGTGTGTTGGCTGTAATTTATGTGCAATGATTTGTCCAGTACCGAATTGTATAGAGATGGTTCCTGTTAAAAACGACCTACCGCCCATGACATGGCCAGAAAATCCATTAAACCCAATGAATAAATAAAATAATGAACAAACAAAACTTAGAAAACTATTGGATGCCGTTTACCGCAAATAGGCATTTTAAAGCCAACCCGCGTTTGGTTGAAAGTGCTGACGGCATGTATTATACATTGACCGATGGGCGAAAATTATTGGATGGCATAGCTGGATTGTGGTGCTGTAATGCAGGGCATAACAGACCTCGAATAGTAGAAGCGATAAAACAACAAATTGATACACTTGATTATTCACCTGCATTCCAAATGGGCCACCCCAAACAATTTGAATTGGCCGAAAGATTGGCTGCCATCATGCCAGGTGACCTGAATAAAATATTCTTTACCAACAGTGGCTCAGAATCTGTTGAAACAGCATTAAAAATGGCCATTGCATATCATCGTGTGAGAGGTGAAGGTCAGAGAACACGTTTGATTGGCCGTGAAAAAGGCTATCATGGCGTTAATTTTGGTGGCATGTCAGTTGGAGGAATGCCTGCCAATCGTAAAATGTTTGGTTCACTTATGTCTGGGGTTGATCATTTAAGACACACCCATGGTGTTGAAGGCAATGCATTTTCACTGGGACAGCCCGAGCATGGTGCTGAGCTGGCTGATGACTTAATTCGAATGATCGAATTGCATGATGCATCAACCATTGCAGCTGTTATAGTAGAGCCATTGGCTGGTTCAGCCGGGGTAATATTACCCCCTAAAGGCTATCTTGAAAGATTAAGAAAAATTTGTGATGAACATGGTATCTTGTTGATTTTTGATGAGGTCATCACTGGCTTTGGACGTTTAGGCGCCCCTTTTGCCGCTAATTTCTTCGATGTGATTCCAGATATCACCACCACTGCAAAAGGACTGGCTAATGGCGTGATTCCAATGGGAGCCGTTTTTGTCCAAGATAAAATTTATGAAGCTTTTATGACTGGGCCAGATAACGCTGTCGAATTTTTCCATGGTTATACGTTCTCAGGAAATCCAATGGCGTGTGCTGCTGCATTAGCCACATTAGACACCTATGAAGAGGATCAATTATTCACACGTGGTACAGAGCTCTCCGATTATTGGCAAAAATCGGCCCATTCTCTCAAAGATTTGGACCTCGTTATTGATGTCAGAAATCTAGGCTTAATTGCAGGTATTGAACTACAACCCAGAGCGGGGCAACCGACAGCACGTGCTTTCGAAGCTTTTCTTAAAGCCTATGACGCAGGTTTATTGATTAGGACAACTGGAGATACCATTGCTTTATCACCACCTCTGATCATCGAAAAATCGCAAATAGACTTTGCATTTAACACATTAAAAGACATTATTAGTCACTTGGCATAACAACATGAATCAGATAAAACATATCATTAATGGGGAAACCACTGCTGGTACTTCTACCCAAACTCAAGCGGTATTCAACCCAGCTACAGGCCAACAATCTGCTGATCTATTTTTGGGTACGCCTAAAGACATTGATGCGGCAGTTGAAAGCTCACAAAAAGCATTTGAATCGTGGTCAACCACACCACCTGCAAAACGTGCGAAAGTCATGTTTAATATGCGTCAATTACTGATTGATAATGCTGACCTAGTTGCTGAAACCATCAGCAAAGAGCATGGCAAAACTCACGATGATGCATTGGGTGAAGTCACCCGTGCACTTGAAGTGGTAGAATATGCTTGTGGCATTACTGAAAAACTAAAAGGCGACTTTAACAGTGATGTGGGCCCAGGTATCGATACACATTCAAATAGACAACCTTTGGGTGTTGTGGCTGGCATTACCCCTTTCAACTTCCCTTCAATGGTACCCTTGTGGATGATACCGATGGCTTTAGCTTGCGGCAATACTTTTATCCTAAAACCATCAGAACGAGATCCATCAAGTGCAAACCTCATTCATAAACTGTTTTCCCAAGCTGGTTTGCCGGCAGGCGTTTTAAACGTGGTCCATGGTGGAAAAGATGTTGTTGATGCCATTTTAGATCATAAAACCATTCAAGCGGTGAGTTTCGTTGGCTCCACCCCCATTGCCGAATATGTTTACAGCCGTGGTTGCGCTGCTGGCAAACGTGTTCAGGCGCTAGGTGGAGCAAAAAACCACATGATTATTATGCCAGATGCTGACCTTGATCAAGCTGCTGATGCATTGATGGGTGCTGGCTTTGGTTCAGCTGGGGAACGCTGCATGGCCATAAGCATGGCGGTACCTATAGGAAAAGATACAGCAGACAAATTAATAGAAAAACTGATCCCACAGGTGCAAAATCTCAATATAGGTCCCTATGATCAAAAAGGGGCCGAAATGGGCCCAGTGATTACCAAAGATGCACAAAAGCGCATTGAAGGTTTAATTGATCAAGGAGAAAATGAAGGAGCCAAGGTCGTAGTTGATGGCAGAAACCTTAAAATTAAAGGTTATGAAGAAGGCTTTTGGGTAGGCGCTACTCTACTCGATTATGTGACTGCTGAAATGAGTGTTTATAAACAAGAGATCTTCGGACCAGTTTTATCTGTTTTAAGAGCTGATACTTATCAACAAGCGGTTGATTTGATCAATGCGCATGAATATGGTAATGGCACAGCTATTTTCACGCGAGACGGCGATGCTGCTCGCGATTTTGCCAATAAAATACAAGTGGGTATGGTCGGCATTAATGTGCCCATACCTGTACCTGTGGCCTATCACAGTTTTGGCGGTTGGAAACGTTCTATATTTGGCGCCCATGGTATTTATGGACCAGAAGCGGTTCATTTTTATACCCGATTGAAAACCATCACAACACGTTGGCCAACGGGCATCAGAAAAGGCGCACAATTTAACTTCCCAAGTATGGATTAATATTAAGTTAATGATTGAAACAAAGGCATTAATTTTAATAGTACTGTTATAACAAGTCGATTTAGCCAAACGTATTATTCAATCTAAGTCCGTTTTTGGTGATGAAATTAATGTTGCTGAAGCTAATTAGTGGCGTTCAAGAACAAAAATAAGTAAACACAAAGAGACATATAATAAAACTATAACATGATTGAATTGACTGCAATTACCTCGATAGAATTTGAAAAATATAAAAATATTTTCATCAAAGAGGAAGCCATTGAAGCCACTGATGTTTTCAAATATCCTTCAGAAGATATAAATAACAAGGCTATCAATGAGTTTGACAAATACTTTCCCAATGAGGAAATACAAAAAAATGAATACCTCAAATGCATTAAATTCTATCAAAAAAACAACGATAAAACACTCGGATACTTATGGTATAGTATCTCTGATGATCACCTTTTTATTTTGGATTTCTATATTCACAAAGAATTCAGGGGTCAAGGTTATGGCACACAAACACTTGAAAAGTTACAGGACATTGCTTTAAGTAATAATATACACCAAATGAGATTAAGGGTGGCACACAATAATACACGTGCCTTTAAGCTTTATCAAGAACTTGGATTTTCAGTAACGGGTTTGAATATGATTCAATGGTTTTAATATAAAAATACCTGCCATACAAGGAACAAATGAGAATGCCGATTGCTTAACAAACACATACAAATAAACATATAAAATAAGAACAATAGAGGAAAAAGATGAAACGACAATTAAAAGCAGCAGTGATCCAAATGGGTCTTAAAAGCTCTACTGATAATGATCCAGAAACCATTCGCCAAGCCATGATCAACGCACACATACCACTGATTGAAGAAGCGGGTGAAAAAGGTGTACAAGTATTGAGTTTTCAGGAGGTTTTTACCCAACCCTATTTTTGCCCATCCCAAGACAGTAAATGGTATGAAAGTGCCGAATCGATTCCAAATGGCCCAACAACACGATTGATGCAAGAATATGCTGCCAAGTATCGCATGGTCATTGTTGTGCCCATTTATGAAAAAGATGATGTAACAGGTGTTTATTACAATACCGCCGCAGTTATCGATGCTGATGGCAGTTATATTGGCAAATACCGCAAAACACACATACCTCAAGTTGCTGGTTTTTGGGAAAAGTTCTTTTTTAAACCAGGTGCATCTGAGTGGCCAGTCTTTCAAACACAATATTGTAAACTGGGTGTGTATATTTGTTACGATCGTCACTTCCCAGAAGGTTGGAGAGCTCTGGCACTCAATGGTGCTGAATATATTATTAATCCATCCGCTACTGTTGCAGGCTTATCAGAATACTTGTGGAAGCTGGAACAGCCTGCATCTGCTGCCGCTAATGGTTGTTGGATTGCTGCCATCAACAGAGTAGGTATAGAAGAGCCATGGAATATTGGCGAATTTTATGGCCAAAGTTATTTTGTCAACCCCAGGGGTCAAATTGAAAAACAAGCCAGTAGAGACCAAGATGAATTATTGATCCATGATCTTGATATGGGTATGGTTGAAGAAGTCAGGAACACCTGGCAGTTCTTTAGGGATCGCAGACCAAGCACTTATACAAAACTTACAGATGGTGAATAAACTTTAGAGTTCTTTAACCACAATCAATTTTATTATCATTAATAAACGATAATCAGGAAACACAATGAATAACAGTAAAAAAGCCGATGATTTATGGAATGAAGACCTAGCACCAACCAATGCACAACAACGCAGCTGGGATTGGAAGGCCTACGCTGCGCTTTGGGTTGCCATGGTTGTTTGCGTACCAACCTATATGCTTGCTGGCGGCTTAATTGCCGAAGGCATGAGTTGGTGGCAAGCTGTCATTACTGTTTTATTGGGCAACATTATTGTATTGGTCCCAATGATGTTGATCGGGCATGCAGGAGCCAAACACGGCATCCCATTTCCTGTATTGTTAAGATCTTCATTTGGAACCAAGGGCGCACGCATACCAGCGCTTGCAAGAGGTTTGGTGGCCTGTGGCTGGTTTGGCATCAATACCTGGGTTGGAGGGTCCGCAATCTATGTGATTGTCAATGCTCTGACTGCCAATGCCATCACTGGAGATACTCTTCCATTTATGGGCATAGATATTGGTCAATTCATGTGCTTTATCGGCTTTTGGGCCATGCATTTATACTTCATCAAAAATGGTACAGAATCAATACGGTGGCTAGAGACCTACGCAGCACCTTTCTTGATTGGTATGGGGTTGGTTTTGCTCGCTTGGGCTTATTTTACGGCAGGAGGCTTTGGAGAAATGTTATCGGCACCTTCAAAATTTGCCCAAGGTGGGGAACGTGAGGGTCAGTTTTTAGGTGTTTTTGTTACCAGTTTAACAGCAATGGTTGGTTTTTGGGCAACTATGGCTTTGAACATTCCTGATTTTACCCGTTTTGCCAAATCTCAAAAAGATCAAATGATTGGGCAAGCCGTTGGACTGCCTTTACCTATGGCTCTTTTTGCTTTCATCAGTGTTGCAGTCACCTCAGCAACCGTTACCATTTATGGTGAAGCCATTTGGGATCCTGTGGTATTGGCTGGCAAAATGGGTGGAGTTGGTGTAATAGTGGCGTTAATGGCCTTAGTTGTTGCCACCTTAACTACCAATCTTGCTGCCAATGTGGTTGCGCCTGCTTATGGCTTTTCAAATCTCAGCCCGAATAAGATTAGCTTCAAGATGGGTGGGTATATTACTGCGGCTATTGGTATTGCCATTTTCCCATGGAAATTATTGGAAACAGCAGGAGGTTATCTGTTTGTGTGGTTAGTCGGTTATTCTGCCCTACTCGGGCCAATTGCAGGTATACTGATTGCCGATTATTTTATACTCAGAAAAAGCCGATTAAAAACCGATGATTTATTCATACATGATGGCATATATCGCCCATGGAACCCTGCTGGTATCATTGCGCTTATCATTGGTATCATCCCTAATTTACCAGGTTTTCTCCACGCAGCTGGTATTCTTGAATCGGTACCTGCAATCTTTGACACGCTATACAGTTACGCTTGGTTTGTTGGATTATTTATTGCAGCGATTCTTTATTTATTGTTAAGCAAAAAATAAAGAATTCAGTTTCTAAAGACCTAATCAATGAAATAGCATTACCTAAATGGTGATAGTGCTTAGCCAGAACATTTCATCATAGAACGGATTTTAGGGTAAAAATGGCAAAGTAGATTGAATAAAATCAATTTCTACCGATTTGATGAAATATTCGGTTTAGTATAATCTCATTTTAAATAACATGAGACCTCAAAACACCATAAAACACTAAACATACTTATAAATTCATAGAAATATTTCTATTCAATACCAGCAATGACTATGCACCCAATAGGAATCACATAGTTAATAATAACATAAATTAAGGATTCTAAACGCTGCTGAATTTAAAAGGAAAGGGAATTTTTACGCTATAACAAACATAAACACAGGTGAATAAAATTATTCACCTGTGTTTATAATCACTATTTATTGTGAAATAACCAAAGCAGGATCACCCAATAAGCTATGGCCCAATAAGACATCCAAATTATCAGGATTCTCTTCAGCCATTCTTCGCTTGGCCAATAACATTGCCTCACCAATGGTCATATTAGGCGTTATCAACAATGGTAATGACAGGTTACCAAGTATTTGCTCAGAAGCAACTTTGGTTAAAGTCGACGGACCAAGAACCGCAGCAGCACCGTTGGTTCCTGAAAGTAAGAACTTATGAGCCAAAGTATTGGCAAAAGGAGAAACAAAATAAGTATTCCAGCAGCCCCATTGATTGACCACTGTAGGCTTATCATAATTCGTCATAACACTGGCATTGTTGGTATCAAACACCCCTTCAAATGCCCATCGAGTTGGGCTAGAATGTCCGAAGAAATTTAACATGGCCAAACCAGAATCCGCTTGATTTAATATGTCATTCTTAATTTCATCTGGGGTCTTATTATCAAGGTAAGATGAAGCATAGTTCCAATGTTGCGGCAATACTTGTATCATGTCTTCACTGTAAGAAGCGAATGAACCATCAGGCTCAGTATTATCAGCTACAAATAAAATAGAATCCTGATAAGTTTTTTGAGAATATTGAATGGTCTTTTGAATGAGCAATGATAATTCATCGACAGTTCTGACCGGGAATCTCCCCAAAGGCAAATCAGGTACATTGTCATTATCAAAATCAACCAAGGCACTGTCAGATGGTGTAAACCTTAAAATCTCACTGGTAGGTTTATACATGGTAGGTATAAAACTCAAACTACCTAAATTTAAATAATTATGATAATCATAGCTATCACCACCAACCAATAAAACCATTTGCACATTCATCACATCAACTGCTTCTTGAATGTATGATTTAATTGCCGATGCATCTATCCTGCTTGCAGAATACTTTTCATAAATATCAAAGACATTAACAATTTTCACGCTCATGTTATTATTTTCATGGAAAGATTTAAGTGTAGACAAATCATTGATAAATGCTGGATGTGTGATCATCAAGTAATCAGCTGTACCTATTAACAAATCATCAGCTTGATGAGACACTTTTAATTCAGGCGTTAAATAATCCTGATTTTGAATCACAATGTAACGACTTGTATCACCCATATCTGGAATCAGTATTTTCGAAATATTTGTATCAGTAGACAATTGTATGCCTATTAATTCAATTGGCGAACCACTATTAATAGCATAAACTTTAAAGTTTTGGTCATGGATGTTTTCCACATAAAAACCCCGGCCAGATGACAACTCAAAACCATCAGAAAAGATCACATCTGTTGCAGGGTCATTAATCACCATACCCACTTCAAATTGATAATGATCTGAATGACTGATCAGCTTTCTATTGTAACTAATTTCGACTGATTCTAGATTAATCAAATCAAAATTAAATCCGGTATCTAAAGGCAAATCGAAAGTCAGAACATTTTCCGTATTAGTTAGGTTTAATGGAACTGAATAATTCATTTCCGCATGACCATCTTCAAAAACATCAACAATGTTTTGATCATTCCAATTGATTTTCAAATGATGATCCAGTGCATTGCCAGGGAAATCTGTTACACCAAATAGGGCTAAATCAATATGGGCTTGTTGATCATACAAATCTTGAAGCACCACATTAAATTGTGTTTGCGAGGCTTCATAGATGGCTCTAAAACCAGTATTGAACCAAGGATCTCCATTCGGTGAAACATTGCTGTACTGTGTATTTTCATCGATACTATATTTTGCCCTTTCATATGCATTGACAATTATTTCTTCAACATTAATTGTTGTTTCTGGTATCGATGCATTTACTGATCCGTTTACTGATGCATTTATGGAAATATGATAAACATTGTCATTGGTATAAAAATCATCTTTACTGACACCATAAAACTCAATATAACTGTTCACACCAAATATTGGATCGTTAATTTTTCGAGGAACAGAAATTTTTCCTTGCTCAGTTTTCAACTCAAGTGCAATGAAATGAGATTCATAACCAGTTAAATCCAGACCCATTTCAAGCAACTGTGTATGATGAACTCTGTACATACCAGTCTGATTCACATGAACATCCAGACTGTCAACAGTCGCACTATTAAAACGATTTGAAGCTTTTAATTGATCATTGATATCTTTCCAGTCAATTTTTTCTTGTTCTTGTTTAAACCCATACTTTTCGCCAATAGAAAATGGCCCATGAATCGTGACTTTTCCACTGGTATCTGTATCAGTCAACCACAAAGGCTGGTCATTCACAACATTGAAATTTTGTCGATAATCATTGTGTTGCAATGAATCAATGTTATTAGATTTAATAAAATCCGAACGCGTTTCAATTCTACCATCTTGAGCTTCTTGATACACAGTGAATCCAAGGTTACCAGTTTCAGTGCTGGTTCCAAAATAAACATGCACTTCTTGGTCAATTATTTCGGACTCAAAGTAAGCCAAAGTAACGGCAGTTGTTGTGATTCCTCCATTGAAATAACCAAAATCATTGTTGATAGAATTTGCATTAACAATGGTTGCTTGTTGAAGACCATTGGTGGCTGTTTGGGTGGTCTGCTCATATCCTGCTACTCGGGTATTATCAATGTTTGAAGAAACAAGATAATTGCCAGCAGGTATGCCATCGAATTGATAAAAACCAGTGTTATCAGTGATGATAGAGCCAAATTTTGAATCTGCCGCATCAATGACACCATTGTTATTAAGGTCTCGGTATAACGTAACTGCTGTAGACTCTATAAACGGCTCGCCGGAATTAAGGGCTGCATTATCATTGGCATCTTCAAAAATGGTACCTGACAAACTGAATGCTGCATCACCTATTACACCAAAATCAGCAGTGATGATTTGGTTGTTACCAGTAACAAGTTCAGTTGCATATGGGCTTTGCTGACCGTGTGAATCTGTATCAGCTGTACCAAAAGTTTGCACTGTTGATTCGAGTACACCACCTGCGGCGAAATTACTTGAATCTAACTCAACCAAATACGATTCATTGGGCAAGCCATTGAAACTATAAACACCATTGGTATTGGTTAAAGTTTGTCTTAAGAGGTTATCAGTGCCGTCATTATCAATGACACCATTGCCATTAACATCTTGCCACAAATTAAGACTCACACCTTGAATTCCAGCTTCTGTTAACTCTCTTATGCCATTGTTATTGGCATCTAAAAATACCAGATTTCCAATCGAACCAGGTCCAGGAGCATAACCAAAATCAGCTGTTAAAAAATTCTGGTTTGCGCTTAGGTTTATGGTTCCGATAGCCGGTGAAGTCTGGTTGTTTCCAACCAATACGCCATTGGTATCCGATACTTGAACTTGATAGTTACCGGGTAAAACCCCATTGAATAAGTAATTACCCTGATCATCTGTGATAGCCGTTGCTAATAAATCATCATCACCGGTGCCAAATACTCCATCACTACCAGGACCAATTAAATTGACCGTAACATTTTCAATACCAAGTTCACCAACGTCCTCAATTCCATCAGAGTTAGAATCTAACCAAATCGTATCACCAATACTGCCTGTGGTCCCTGCATTGGGTTGAAAACCCCAGTCAAGACTTAAAAAGGCATCATCAGCCATGGTTGTCACTTGATAAGTATCACCTGAATTGGTTGGTGTCGAATTATATGCAGCTGGAACAGTTGCTGTATCAACAGTTACAATGTACATTCCCGGTGGTAAATTACTGAATAAATAGCTGCCATCAGGTGCTGTACCAGTCGTTGTAGATAAAGTAATATCATCTGCAGTACCAAAAATGTCATCTGGTCCTGCTCCCAACAAATCTACATCAACCCCAGCAATGCCAACTTCACCCACATCCCTGATTGCATTTCCATTGGTATCTGCCCAGATTAAATCTCCAAGCAAACTGGTTCCGGCTTGGCTTGAATAGCCAAAATCAGCATCGTTATAATCTTCTCCATCTGAAAGCACAATATTGGTTGTTGGATTTGTCAGAGAGGGAGACAAGGTTAATCCTGCTGGCAGTGTTGAAGTATCAACCTCGACATAGTAATTGCCTGCATTCAGACCTTGGAAATCATAGTTACCAAAAATATCAGTTAAAGTTGAGGCAACCATAACATCATCTGCATTACCAATAATGCCATCAGCACCTGGTGTCAATAAATTCAATGTTACAGATTGTATGCCTGATTCGTTATTGTCCTGTACACCATCCATGTTGGTATCAAACCACACAAAATCACCAATCGATGCTGTTCCGCTGCTTCTGACATAACCAAAATCGACATCGGTGATATCCGTGCCCATTAAAGTAACATCTATGATATCCAAACCACTGGTCAATGAATAATCATTGAGTATATCAGAGGCATCGGTAACTTCAATGCGATAGTCATTATCAGGTAAGTCAGGGAAACTGTAATCTCCTGCTGAGTCAGTAGATGTGGTAGCCAATATAATATCGTCAACAGTACCAAAAATACCATCTGCACCAGCTATAGACAAAGTTAAAGTAACAGATTCAAAGCCTGGTTCTCCGGCGCCATCATCCAGGCCATCGGCGTCAAGGTCTTCAAAAACATTGCCAGAAATATCAGCAAGTGAAGAATTATTGTAACCAAAGTCTTGCTCCAAGTCACTGCCGCCCAAAATAAGAGTGGTACTTGATTGTTCATTACATATGATGCATGTTCCTGCCTCGTCTGGATCGCCTGTTTGAGTATAACCTGCCAACTCAGTTTGACCGGTGTTAATGACTACTACATAATCCACACCAATAAGATCTTCAAAAAGATAATTACCATTAACATCAGTGGTTGTTATATTTACAATACTATCAGTTGGGTCAAATATTCCATTACTATTTGCATCAAAATATAAGGTGATGTCTACTCCAGCAATACCAACTTCATTATCGTCTTGGACACCATTGCTGTTGGCATCACTCCATACCGTATCACCAATGGTACCACTTTGATTATAACCAAAACTAATATTACTGACATTCGCGCCATTGAGTGTGACATCAAAGAAGCCATCTTCAGCTGGAGTCGTAGTGCTCTGGTAATCAATCAATTCATTATTGGCATCTGATACTTGCAACCGATAATCACCATCCTCTAAACCAGTAAAACTAAAATTACCATTAGCATCAGTAATAGCCGTTGCAATGACCACGCCATTTTCATCCAGTAAATTGACAGTGACATTTTCAATACCACTTTCTGAAGCATCAAATACACCATCATTATCATTATCTAACCAGACCCTATCGGTAATGTTAAAGAGTGCATTATTGTCATAACCAAAATCTAGGGTTAACAATACGTCTCCTGCCTCAACAGCAAATGGATCACTCGGGGAGGAATTAGATTGTGGGCCTGTTGTTAAAGTGTATCCAGTTAATTCACTGGCTGTGTCTGTAACTTGAACAACATATTCACCCGGAGCTACATTGGTAAAGAGATATTGACCATCAGCACCGGTAGTAGTCGTTGCAACAACCATATTGGTAGCTGCGTCAATTAAATCTAAAGTCACTCCTGAGATACCTGGCTCACCAGGATCTCTAACGCCATCAGCATCAGCATCTGACCACACCAAATCTCCAACAATGGCATCACTGGATGAATCATTGGTGTAAGGGAAATCTTGTTCAAAATTTGAACTGTTGTTTGCCAAAGTAAATACAGATTGAGGGTTTACAGTACCAGATGACAATGTCAAACCACTGGGCAGTGAAGATTCTTCAACTTGAACATAATAATTTGAGCCCACTAAATTTGTAAACATGTAACTGCCATCAGATCCAGTTTGTGTGGTTTCAATTAAAAAGTCATCACCTCCACCAAATACGCCATCTGGCCCTGCATCGTATAATGAGACAAGGACATTGGATAATCCTGGCTCTCCAATATCAAAAACACCATCGGCATCAATATCTAACCACACCAAATCACCAACAGCTGATTCTCTAATGATGGCTGGACAAATGGCAAATTTAGCCATCGAACCTGATTGAAAAAACTCAACCTCAACTGTTCTTACTCCAGTATTAGTAAGAGTTACGCCACCCAGTCCATTGTCTCCAACACTGGGTAATATGGTAGAGTCGATCTCGACTCCTGCTGCATTTAAGAATCGTGCTTCGCCTGCATTAACCCCTATAGTATCACCAAAATCCAAAAACAATAGCTCATTCATATTAAGATCTCTATCGAAATCAAATATTAATGTGCCTCCAACTGCATTGTCATCTGGATCACTTTGATCACCATCTTCTGAAATGATTAAAATTCGACGTTGTGGTATTCTATTTTCACCAACCAAGCCAAAAGCGCCATCTGCTCCTTCTCCTGGCCCTCCAAATGATTCATGTGGTGAACCGAGATCATCATCTCCACCTGTTGGATTGGCGCCATCAAAAATCATCGCATCCCCAGAACCTCCCGTTGCAGATACCGTAATCCCCCATGGTGCGAATTGATTGGTAATAATGTCACCAGCACTGGTATCGATGCCGTTTGGAAAGGTATCAAAATCAATCACGGGTAAACATGCTGTGGCTTCGAAACCAAAATCTTGGTTATTGAAAACACCATGTGCCAACACATTGATTGACTGTTGAAATCCACCTGTCGTAGAAGCATAACCGATGGCAGGCAATGAACTCTCTACAACTTTGATGCAATAGTTACCCAAATCAGAGACATTAAAACTGTAATCGCCTGATGCATCAGTAAATGTATTTTGAATGGCTGGTCCGGAACAATCAGATGTTGAGAATAAATTCACTGATGTATTGGCAATTGATACTTCTCCAGCATCTAAAACCCCTTCTCCGCTGAGGTCATACCACACATTACCCATAAAGGTAGATGTATTAGGAATGGGTGCTACACCAGCAACATTAACATTATCAACAAAGAAGAATTCATTACCACCAAGAAAACCTTCGGCAAATATCTGAATTTCTGTGGTAGCAGTAAGAAAAGATACTGGTATAGATTCAGAAAAAGTACCTGTCACATTTTGGGGTATACCACAAATGTCTGCGCCAATTTGAGTGAAGGCATCCGATGGTTGTGCCCTGATCAACACATTGATTTCATCGGCACCGCCAACACCACAATTTTCTGTTGCACCAGACATTTCCCAATCAAAACTTAGAGTAGCTGAGGTAGCTGTATCTAAATCCAGAGTTCGTTGAATTGTATCAGCAGCACCTCCAGGCTGAAATCTCAACCGGTTACCCAGGATTAAAATATCACCTGAACCAGCTAAGTTGTTATCCCCAGTTTCTGTCCATGATTGAGCAGACCAGTCGGTCGACCCATTTGAATTATTATAAGATACAGAATCAAATTGATCCCTGTATTGAAATGGTCCTTGTACAGCCATAGCCATATCCGAACATGTGAAAATAAAAACCAAAGCGACACAAAAGAGCTTTGATTTTTCGATAGAAAAATTCATAACACAAACACAATCTATTATTACCCACACACATTATACAAAAACTAAAAGGGAAATAGGTGTTATTGTGGCTAATTACTGTTAACTATTGTAACAAACATGAAAAAAAATGAATTTTGCAAGTAAATCATAAAAAAAAACTCAATAAAATTCCAGTTTTTGAATTTAACCCGAATATTTCATCATAGAATGAATTTGAGGGATAAAATAACAAACTGATTGAGTTAACATCACTTTAAAGCCCGTTATAGAAGGTTTTCAAGTGATGTTATTCAAGATATGCAAACATTTTTTTCATAAAACCATTCAGGAACAAACTGTATTTTAGACCAATAATCAAGACATTAGAATCACCGACTCAATCAAAGCCAGAAGAAAATATTGGATCATAATCAACATCATATACAGGCAACAAATCTGCACCCGAGACGACGCCAAGCGGTGAATAATCGCTGTAACCGGGAAAAATAAAACCAAGAAAACGATTCTGCATTCTCTTCATCAGCACTTCACAAACCACATCACGGTAATCAACTGTTGCATTGACATCACCATTTTCAAACAGTTGATCGGGTGACAACCCTGGAAATTGACCATAAAAACCACCATTTACATGGTCACCAATAACAAAAATGGGATTACCATAACCATGATCTGTTCCACTGGTGGTGTTTTCATAGGCCCGCCGACCAAATTCGCTTTGAACGATAATAGTAAATCGCCCTTCATGTGTTGCATTAAGATCTTCATATAACGCCCTTAAACCATCAGATAGATCTTGAACCAAAAGCGCAAATTCTCCCGTGGTACCTGTGCCTTGATTGTTGTGTGTATCCCAACCACCAGTTGGCACATAAGCAACCTCCAAATCTACATTTTCCTTATGTAATTGAGCTATGGTTTTTAATTGGTCACCAAAAAAACTTTCAGGGTATTGAGCATTACCATCAGTGGTATAATTTTCCCAATCAATCCCTTGAATCACTTCAGAAGCATTCAAAGTTTGGTGGGCCGTAATGTCTTCGATGCTTTGTGGAGCTGCAAATATTTCACTTAACGTAGACTGCATGGCGTTTTCCCAAGCCCAGTGCCCTAAATTCAAACTGAATTCTGTGGGTTGCCCCATCACTAAAGCAGCTGGGTTTCCTAGCACTGCATCAGTATTATTATAGGCAGGAACAACATTAGGTATCACCGCATCATCAGGAGTACTTAATGAAGAATCAAAATATCTGGTTAACCAACCGCTCCCTAAATTTTCTGAAGTATTTTGCACACCCAATTCCATTAATGCAGTCGCTACAAAATGACTTCTGTTGGCTTCTAATAAACCTGTCGCGTGTACTATGGCCATTTTGTTTTCATTGTATAAGCTTTGTAAGCCGCTTGCCAAAGGATGCATGCCAAAAGCATTGGTTCCATTTAAAGGCAAAGACTCCGTATTTGGAATGTGTAAACCAGGTCTTAGCACTGTACTGTACTGATTATAATCATTACCTGAACGTGGTGGCACCATATTCAAACCATCCATGCCACCATTGAGAAATACATAGACCAATAAATCTTTCGATTGATCTGTTCCATTGCCTCCATTAATACCATTTAATATTTGTCTACCAAAACCCACTTGGGCCCCACCTAAACCAGCCAATGTAACCAGCCCTGATCTTCTTATGAATTGTCTTCTGTTGATTTTCTTCATCATCAATTACCTATAATTAAATTCACTGGTTAAAAAAATGGTTGAGACCACGGCAAACAACCTCTCTTGATTATAACTGGGCCATTCATTGGTTGATAAATCAATGGCTGTATTTCTGTCTGTCCCTTGTGGATCTGAAGTATCATCAAAAGACATAAAGTTTGCCAAACGATCTTGGACCACTCCTGTAGGAGCGAAACCGCAAGCCCTTTCATACCAATAATTCACGATATTATTTGCCGTACGTTGCTCAGGCACAGCAAGTGCCGCTTGTGTTTGTTCAAGAATGGTACAATAGGTCACATCAGCATCGTCTCTCCATCGACAGGTCAATTGGATAAAACGCCAAGTTGCCATGATACTGGATGAACCCAACCAATCCTTCTTAGTGTCTGGATACCCATTAGGCGAAGTCCAAAAAAATGGATTTTGTCCAGAGTTTCTAAAAGACCAAAAATGATTTGACGCATCTGGATTCTGAGGATTGAAGTCAAAGCCATAACCAATTTGACGCATTGCTGATATGGTTCTCTCAAATGGACGTTTAATTTTTTCACCCCAAGTGTTCATAAATTCTGAAGACTTCAATAGCGTTTCCATACCTAATTTTATTTGATCATTTGATTGCCAATTGTCATGAAGTGTCTGTTTAACTTGATCAATGATATTTTGTGAGGGATTGTCACTGATGAATCGTCGACACAATTTTGTGGCCAAAAATTCAGCTGTTGCGGGGTGTTCTGCCAGCATATCCAATACTTCACGCATGTCTTTTTGGGGGTCATTACCATCATAGCTATAGTTTTGTCCCATGATTGTTTTTGGGTCTTTATCGTGCCATTCATCCCTATAGAGAAACTCACCTGTAGAGATATTCCCATTTTGGTAATCAAACCAGTCAGCACCACTGTATGACCAACCAGTCAATGCTTTTGACATTTCTATCACATCTTGTTCTACATAACCAACTTTTCTTCCTTCTGAATCAGTTGGCACATCAGCAGCTGGCATATGCCCAAAATAATTCTTTGCACCAATGGTGTGTAATTCCAATAGCTCTCTGGCAAAATTCTCATTGGGTGCATCTTTATGATTTGAGCCATTACCCAAATAATCTAGCATGCATGTGGATTTTGTCACTTCTTCCAACATCACCCTAAAATTACCCAGCACCTGAGGTCTGATCACTTCTCTATCATAGTTTACAAACATGGCTGGCACACCATTGGCCTCCATGTACACATTAAAATGGTTGTGCCAAAAATCTGTCATCATTTCTAATAATTGACGGTTACTGTGTGTCGCTCTAACAAACGTGGCATAAAATGTTTCTCTGCCAGGTCTTATATGCACATCCCAAGGAATATCACCACCTTGAGGCAGCCGATAATGTTGTTGGTAAAGCTGTATACGACTCTTATTTAAAGTCTGATAACCATTATTGAGCATCGAGTCAACTAACCCATCATTGATAGATAGAGGATTGAGCTGTTCATCAATGTAGGCAAAAACTTTTTCTTGATCATTGTTACCGGGCAGTGATTGAATATGAGTTTTGACTGTTGGTGTAGGCCCGAATGTCATTTTAGTTAAAATCCTGTGCAACAAATCTGGAGTATTGGCCAGGCCCTTAGAAACAGGTTGTTTACCAGTAATCGCTTTTAAGGGTGTTCTTTTTTGAGAGATGTCTTTACTCCATAAACCCGCAGGAGCTTGTGACTTCTCAATGGTATGCGACTTTGACGCTAAATAATCTTTTCTTCTAAATAGATTCATATTCGTTTATCGTTTTGACTTTATTTCAATGTATCTCAATCATAACCAGCTAATTGTGAATTCATTCACACAATCTATTTAAATGTTATAATCACTCAAAGTATTTATGAAATTTTAACTTTTTCACTCATATAACATGTTATATGTTGTGTGAAATCTAACTGAATATGACAAAAAATGACAAAAGACAAAGTACAGCCTATCCGAACAGCCTTTTTATTAAGTTTAATAGCCATTATTAATCAAGTAGCGGCTACAACACATGAAGTGATAGTATCAAGTAACGTTTTTACACCCAGCTCATTGGTTATTGAAGCAGGAGATACTGTGCGTTGGCGTAATATTGGGGGTTCACACAATGTCTTTGCATTAAATGGCAGTTTTAGATGCGCAGAAGGTTGTGAAGCTGAGGGTGGCATCGGTGATCCGTCTGATGAATTTTGGGTTTCTGAGGTTACATTTCGACAAACAGGGACAACGGCTTATATCTGTGAACCACATGTTGGTTTTGGCATGAAAGGTTCGGTTACTGTCGTTGAACCAAGTTCTGTCACTGTTCATGAAGTTCATGCGACAGCCGACAATGATTTTGAGCCCTCAGATCTGAGCATTATTCGTGGAGATGCCATTCGCTTCATCAATGATCTTGGCGTTCATAATATTAACAGCAGTAACAATCGATTAATTTGTTCAGAAGGTTGTCAAGGAGATGGAACAGACACTGACTCTCAACCAACAGGATTTCCATGGGACATTTATGTGAAATTTAATGAAATTGAAGAAATCCCGTTTTTCTGTGCCAACCATCAAGAAAACAATGTAATGGGCATCATAAGGGTTTTGACTGATACATTTTTTGCCAATGGCTTTGAAACACCAATCAAGAATCAAAATGATTAGACACTCCTTACAAGGTTCAAACAAGTTTTTTTAGAAAAGCTCTACATTGAGCAGCCTGCTTTTCTCTGTTTGGCAACAATTCAAGCGCCTCAGCCATCAAAGTATAAGCTTGATACATGCCATTGAAGTCTGGAAATGATTGATAAATACCATTGATTAACTTCACTACGGTCACTGCATCGCCATTCTCATGACAAATCATTGCCAATTTAACCCTTTGTTCAGCAGAATCAGGTAAATATCCTGGATAAATTTTCAAAACCCTTTTATAAGTGATAGGAATTTGGTCTTTGCGGTTAGATAACAGTTGGAAATTAAAATAATCAGGCATAAAATCATCCAGCTCTTCATGATTATGAGATGCCAACAATAATTCAAAATAACGAGGTTTAATGCTTTTATCTTCTGGGTAACTTTCCATCATTTCTTTATATCCTTTGATGACCTCATCGTACTGACCTTCCTTAATCAATACTTCTATGCGTTCCATGTGCTTTTGTAACACTGGTTTTTTCTGCTTCATATCAAGTGATCTGACATTGGTTTGAAAACCCAACTCTTTTTGAAATTGAAATATCATGTATCCCATGATATGAAAAACCACAATCATATAATAGTTGGCTACAATGGACTCTAAAATCACAGATATCAATGATAAATCTTGCCCAAGAATGCTACTAATAAAACTGACAGAACCTGACATAATCATCATAAAAGCTAATAATAGCCCATATGGCATACCAATGGCAGACATCAAATTAAACATTTTAACAGGATTCAGTGCCTCCCCTAGACTCTCAGTCAAAGCCATATTAATGATCATCGCAGGAAAACCTGCAATCAGAACTATACCGATCACACTAGAGAACATGGGGCCAATATATACAAATGATGCCCAGATAGCCAAGCCAATAACAATCATCATAAAAATCAGGCTAAAAATCAAACCAAACCCACCACCATAAGCCTCCCCAATATCAGGAGCCTTCATATCTCCATTTGAAGTGTTCTCCAAACAACAAAAACTGTATTTAAACAAAGCACTGGTTAACAGCAAGTACCAAATTATGGCAAAAGGCAAATAGCTTGAAATGGTTGTTAAAACTGATAAACCGATGATGAGAATAATCGAATCAGTATTCATCGGATAACGAAAACTCTCTTCTAGCCTGCGCCAAAAGGGTAAAATATTATTGGTATCACTGACATTTTCCAACTCCTTGTGACAAATAAAACAACTTTTTTTCGCATTGAAATTATCCTCATGACAACATGCATCACAATGTAAGCTATGACAATGTATGCATTTATAAGCAGCTGCGGTCAATGGGTGATATTTACAATACTCAATCATTTAATTCCTCCGAGTCATTATGAGGCTTCAGCATTGCTAAATGGCGAAAGAAAAAATAGAAAAAGCTTGCCAAATTGAGGCAGAAATTGTGGGTAATAGTATGCTATTGGCCAGATTTCTAACAAAGAGTTGGTGAGTTTAATCATTGTTACTCGTCACTGTAGTTATACTGAAGTCTCATTATAATAATTTAACGGCAATTTTTTCATAATGCAGTTTTTTATCATCATTATTGATGCGACCAAAAGTAAATGACAACTTCTTTGCCAATTGCCCCAATGCATCACTGTTATGTTGCCGTTCCTGCAATAATTCAAATAAAGATTCTGCGGTTAAATAATTTGATCCATTGGCCATATTCCAGGCAAAAGCATATAGATCTTCATTTTTAAATTGGCTGTGATCTAGTACATCCTCATTCCAGATTTTTTCTACCCGATTGAGTTCATGTTGTTTTAGTTTGTTCATTTTAAACAAATCAACCATAGCCTGATGGCTGCCTTTATCTTTTTGCATTTTTAATAAATGAAAACGCAATAGTTTCCATTCAAATTTGCTACCGTTTACAGCAATAATATCATTTAAATTATTAAGGGCTGTTTGAAAGCGAGATTTTGAAATATCGTCATAAACTCTGGCTAAGTCCTGTTGCACTTTTGGTACATCCTGATCTTCTTCTATGTATTGCTCATTGAGCATCTTAGGATTAAAAATGTAGGCTAAAGCCATCAGAAGGCTCCCAGCTATAAATCCGCCAGCATGCGCCATGAATGCAACATTTGAACCTGCATCATTGAAAAATTCATACAGTTCTTTACCAATATAAAATGGTAAAATTAATAATGCAGGGGCCCGAAAGTAACCAACAAAAACAAAGAACCAGTAAAAAAATTCAATCTTTTTAAATCGAAAGACCCCTAAATACATAGCCATTACGCCAGAAATAGCGCCTGAAGCTCCAACCAATGGTCCAGTACTTGCTAAATCCATCAATGAAAACAACAACCCTCCTGTCAATCCTGAGACCAAATAAAAAATCAAAAACTTCAAGTGACCTATGGCAGCTTCAACAGCAAAACCGCAGATGATTAGAAAAAACATATTGCCCAACAAATGCATAACACTGCCATGTAAAAATTGATGGGTAAATAAAGTCACAGCACTCATTCTATTTGGAATTAAACCATATGCTAAGTAACTGATAGACTTAATTTCTTCGTGGATTTGACTTCTTGAAATTGCCCACTTCTCAATAAAACTTAAGTAAAACAAATCATAGGCGTTTTTTTCAAGATAATCATAAAAATCTATATCAGCCACAATATTATATATCAGTGTAAATTCAGCCTGAATCCCCTCTACTTCTTCATAAAATTCTTCTTCATTATTAAAATCAAAATCATACCGATCTTCGCTTCCTTGACTTGCTTGAAAGTCTTTCATGGTGGTGTATAATTTTTGATTGCTCTCTAACCTTTCAGTCTGTTTGGTATTTTTTAAATATTCTTCAAATACAGGCCATTCCTCAGTTAAAAAACCCTCAGATTTATAGGCTTCCATGGCACCCATCTGTTTAAAATCATCACCAAATTGATATCCAAAATAAATCATCACATTAACCAAAACCACAACAAACAATACGATTGGTGCATGATTCCAATCAAACCGCTTTTCGGTAGGGATAATAACCATGTTTTATACTCCAGTTATTCAGTGGTTGCTGTTTCTATTCCATTGATTGCAGCGTTCATTGCATGCCAACACAATGTTGCTGATTTAATTCGGGCAGGAAAGTTTTTAACACCTGCCATGGCATTAACTTCGGCAAGAGATTCAATATTATTAATGGGGTTATCTTTATCCATCAATTGACAAAAGTCAGCGAATAAAGCCTGCGCCTGTTCAACTGTACGACCTTTTATAAATTCCGTCATCAAAGATGCAGAAGCAGTAGAAATCGCACAACTTTCACCGTCAAACATAATGTCGGTTATCATCTCGTTAGAAATGGTCATATAAATAAATACTTGATCACCACAAATGGCATTTAATCCTTCTGATTTGTGTGTAAAATTTTCTGGAGTACCATGATTTCTTGGGGTTCTATTATGGTCCAGTATGGTCTTTTTATATAATTGTTTAATGTCCATGGAATACTTCACTTTATGATATTTTATAGGTCATTTTAGATTCTTATTGATGATTCTATTTCATTAACGACAACAAAAAATGTTAACAAGAACATCGGTATAACAACCTGTGGTGGTCAAAATACCTGCTTATTATACTTTAAACAATTGTAATATCAGCAAGATATTATATTTAATAATAATTTGACCATAAAAAAAGGGAAGCATTGCTCCCCTTTCTTTACAAAATCACTGTCTCGTGATTTAAAAATTAATCACGTAATTTAGCAATCAATCTCAACATTTCAACATACAACCATACAATGGTTACCATCAGTCCAAATGCTCCATACCATTCCATATGTTTCGGTGCACCTTCTGCTGCTCCACGTTCAATGAAATCAAAGTCAAGAATTAGATTCATGGCTGCAACGATGACAATGAAAACACTCAGACCTATGCTTAAAAAACCACCGCCACTGAAACTATTGACTGAGAAGTGTATACCGAACAAAGAAGCAATAAGACTGATACCATAAAAAATCATGATACCTAGCGTAGCTGTCACTACCACTTTACGAAACATGGGTGTCGCTCTGATGATGCCGCTTCTGTATGCCAACAACATAGCCACTACTGTTGCCATGGTTGCCATAGCTGCTTGCATGGCAATGCCTGGATAAACTTGTTCAAGAATTCCTGACAAAGCACCCAGAAAAACACCTTCAACAGCCGCGTAAATAGGTGCAACTGTACTGGCCCACTCTGGTCGTTTCCATAATGCGATAAAACACCCAATTGAAACGACTAAGCTGGTCCAGAAAAAAGGCATCAATAGATGTGGTGAAGTAGAAACTGTTGACCATCCCCAGGCCCCTGTAATCATTGCAATAACAATTAACAAACCTGTTTTATTGATGGTGCCATTGACGGTCATTCTCTGTGCTTCATTGCCCACAAACTGGTCAGTTGGTCCTAAGCTCAGATTTTGATTGTCCTCAAAAGCCTTCATTGCCGGATTTGAAGATTTAAAGTTCATTGTGTTCCTCCAATTAATAGTATTAGCATTATGGCATCATTTGACAAAAATTCAAGTGTTAAGTTCACCTAAAAACTGACGATAATACTTCAACTCTTCAATTGACTCTCTGACATCATCCAAAGCCAAATGATTGCCTTTTTTTTCAAAGCCTTGAAGAATTTTGGGATTCCAACGAGAAAACAACTCTTTGATGCTGCTGACATCGATTTGTCGGTAATGGAAATAGTTTTCTAATTCTGGCATCCATTTTGCTAAAAAGCGCCGATCTTGACAGATGGTATTACCACACATCGGTGATCGATGGATCGGCACATGTTCTTTTAAAAATTCTAGGGTAATTCTCTCAGCATCACTTGCTGAATATTCGGATTGTTCAACACGTGCCCATAAGCCTGAATCGGTATGGTGCTCGGTATTCCATTCATCCATATTCTCAAGTATTTCTGTGGGTTGATGGATTGCCATCGGCTCTCCTTCTGCAATCACATTTAACTCTTTATCGGTAACAATTACTGCAATTTCTATAATTCGATCTTTCATCGGGTTCAATCCCGTCATTTCTAAATCTATCCAAATCAAATTACTTTTTTTATCTATCATTGATGACTCCTTGTTTTATTTATGATTAATTTTTGATGTATTTTTGGTTATTTTAACCTAAACCAACAATGAAAATGTAAAGGGCTACAAAATTTAGCAATAAAAGCCAAATGTCATCTTGAAATTTATTACAACAATCAGCTTGAAGGATTAAAACAGTTCTCCATAATTTACAATGATTTTTATCCATTCAACAACAGGCCCAAATACAACACTCTACTTATTTATTAAGTATGCATCGAAGATTGATTAATTAACAGAGGTACCCTAAAATACCTCGGATGAGCAAATACAGAGTGATTTCCACCCAAAAACAAACCGCATTGGTCATGAACATCGAAACCAATAAAACAGTCCCCTGTTTTTTTTCCAGAAAAACCAAACCAATCTGCGGAGACTTTGTCAACATCCAAGACAATGAAAATGAATCTGTTATTGCATCGATCATCCAACAAAAGAACTTTTTTGCACGAGCCAATCACAAAGGTCAAAAACAAGTAATCGCCGCCAATGTAGACAATCAAATTATAGTGGTTGCAGTTGAGCCACAACCGACTAAAGATCTCATCAATCGTTATTTGATTGCAGCACACTTGTGTCAGATTCAGCCCATCATTGTGTTTAATAAAAGTGACATCAATCCACACTTTTTTGATGAGACTCAAAAGCTATACCAATCACTGGGCTACACCACACTAAACACAACGATACATAAGATACAAGGGGACAGTCAATTCGATCACCTAAAGAACCTCATGGCCAACAAAACCTCTATTTTTGTTGGCATGTCAGGAGTGGGCAAATCTTCCATCAGTCAGATCATATTGGGTCAGACATTAAAAACTGGGGAGATATCAAAAAAAACAGGTAAAGGTTCACATGTAACTTCAGTGACACAAATGTATAAAGTTCCAGATATTGACGATGGCTTTTTAATTGATTCCCCAGGTGTCTGGGAATATGGATTGTGGAAAATGACTGAAAGCGAAATTGCCGCTGGGTTCCCAGAAATTCAAAGTCATTTGGGCCGCTGTAAATTCAGCGATTGCACCCACGTACATGAACCACAATGCTCAGTAAAACAAGCGGTAGACGCTCAACAGATCATTACATCGCGTTATCAATCGTATTTGAGAATCATCGATTCAATGAAGTACTGGAATTAACAACAATCAATTAAGAGAGCAATAAACCCATGAAAATTAATTATTGTCAATATTGTGGTGGCAAAACTGAACAAAAAATTCCCGCTGGTGATGATCATCTGAGGGCGGTTTGTACTCAATGTAAAGCCATTCACTATCAAAACCCAAAAATTATTACTGGCGTGATTGTAGAACATGAAGGACAAATTTTATTGGCAAAACGTGCCATTGAGCCTAGATATGGTACATGGACTATCCCTGCAGGCTTCATGGAACTTGGAGAAACTGTTCAAGCAGGTGCAGCACGGGAGTGTTTGGAAGAAACGGAAGCAAGTATCAAAAACATTGAACTATTTGGCGTCTATAATACCACTGTTAATTCTCAAGTCTATACCATATTCCGTGCGAAACTGGCACAACCACATTTCACTGCCACCATTGAAAGTCTTGAAGTGAAACTTTTTGATCCACAAGACATTCCTTGGGACGAGCTTTCATTCCCTTGTGTTATTACCGCTTTAAAAAGATATATTAAAGAAATGCCTACTGGATTTACCGTCCAATTAGAAGATGTCCATGGCAATTTTAAAGGTTCAAAACCCACAGGGTATTTCGATACTTAAAAACATAAACAGGTGAATTCACAGATGGAATTAATTCATGTCTCAGAGCAATATGGTAAAACGCACTCTGTTGAACACTTATGAAGTTTATTGAATTTGATTTGAGATATTTGCTTGACGTCTTGCCTTGATGTATTCATAAAAAAATAGCCATCCTTGGCCTAAATGATCAACTTCCCTGTAGTTGTTTACTCTAATTAGATTGGAGAACAGCAAACTTTCCTTAAAACGTATGAATATTTTATACGAAATAATTAGTACGTGTCAATTATTAATTGTATTTATCTACAGCTTTTTTCGTAATTAAGCGATTAGCAAAAAAAATCACCATTGTTAAAAAGAAAATTACAATTTTAAATAGAAAAATTAATCGTCAAAAATTGCTGTCATTAATTTTTCAGCGCATCAATTAATGCTGAAACATGTTCTGGTCGGGTTGAATGAGAAAAAACCAATCGAATGATATCAGTACTACCAGGCCAAACATGAAAGCCAAAACCTTGCTTTTTTAAATTTTCAATTTTTGTTTCACTGATGCGTATAAAAGCTTCATTGGCCTGAACTGGATAGATAAATTCGCAGTCATCACTTAATGACTCATAAACACGAGCCGCTTGTTGATTGGCATGGCGGGCAAGGTTCAGCCACAGATCATCTTTTAAATAGGTCAAAAGTTGTGCAGAAATGTAACGCATTTTGCTGATCAAGTGCCCTGCTCTTTTTCTCATACGTTTGATGTCTTTGAGTAGAGCAGGATTAAAAATAATGAGAGCTTCAGCCATCATTGCACCGTTTTTTGTTGCGCCAAATGATAAAAGATCCACACCACTTTTCCAGGTTATCTCAGCTACATCACAGCCCAATGTTGCCAAAGCATTGGCAAAACGAGATCCATCCATATGTAAATAAAGGTCGTATTTTTGTTTTACTTTATTGATTTCAGCAATTTCATCTACGGTATAAACTGTTCCCGCTTCCGTACATTGAGTAATACTGATTGAACTTGACAAACACTCATGTTCACCATGAACCCCAGCCATTGACAAAGCCGTATCTAATTTATGCGCAGATAATTTACCGTTTTCATTTTTAATGGTAATCAATTTAGCACCAGCAGAAAAAAATTCAGGCGCACCACACTCATCGCAATTGACATGAGCAATATCAGTACAATACATTGAGCCATAAGGGGGTGTCATGAGTGCTGTAGACAAGGCGTTGGCCGCGGTGCCAGAAGTTAATGGTATGACTTCACACCAACAACCAAACAATATTTTCATCTGTTCTTGCAAAGCAACAGTGTAAGGATCGTAACCATATGAATCTTCAAAGCCATTGTTAACATCAGCCATTGCTTGCATTATTTTATCATTAACAGCAGATTCATTATCACTTTTAAAATTCATATTATTTTTATATCAGAGACCTTTGTTTGACTCAGGGTTCAAAATAAGACCTCAATTAACCCAATTTAAAATACGCACTATAAAACATCAGAAGGAGAAGTACCATAGGTTTTTTTGAACTGTTTAGAAAAATAGGACAAACTGTCATAACCACAAGCATACGCAGTTTCGCTGACTGTTAATTTTTTATGTTTTAACAAATCCATTGCACATTGCATTCGAATATGTCGAATATAGGCAACAGGAGTCATGCCACATTCTTTTTTTATTTTTCGATATAAAGTAGAACGATCCAAATGCAAAATTGAAGATAATTTTTCCACATTAAAATCTTTTTCATCGATATGCTTGGTAATTATTTGATCTAGATGTTCATGAAAATATGATTTTTTATCTGTATAATTGTGTTCATATTTATCTTCAATGTTATGCATTATTGCGGCTCTGGCATAGATAAGCCTGTGCATTCTGACAATCAAATCATCACTATCAAAGGGTTTAATCAGGTAATGGTCTGCTCCTGTTTTAAGCCCATTAATCACATCTTTTTTGGTTGATTTTGAAGTCAATAAAATCAATGGAATGGTCTGTAATTCTGAATGTAATCTAATCGCCTTTAGCATTGCAATACCATCCATTTTAGGCATCATTACATCGCTGATGATGATATCAGGGGTCAGCGCTAAGGCTTTTTTCAAACCATCTTCACCATCACATGCCACATTAACTTGAAATTCACCTTTCAACTTATGAATAAGGTAATTCCTTAGTTTTCTATTGTCTTCGACGATCAAAACCGATGATAATGAACCACTCTCAATGAGAGCCTCACTGTATTTAATAGGTAAAATATCATTTCCTATAGAATTTGACACCTCTTCATTGAGTACTTCTGAATGACTAAAATGTGCAGATCCCTGCTTAAACCATAATATAAAATGACAACCCTCATTGATTTGACTGGTAAAACTGACTTTCCCGTGATGCAATGTCATCATTTCTTTTACAAAAGACAAACCTATTCCAGTTCCACTTTCAGTCATATGTTGTTCAGTATCTCCTTGAAAGTATCGGTCAAATACAGAATCCTGAATATCATAATCAATTCCATTGCCATCATCATTAATATGAAGCTTTATCCAGTATTCTTCCAGACTCAAAGACAATTTAATCTCACTGTTATCACCACTGTATTTGATGGCATTGGTTATCATATTAACGATTATCTTTGTGACTTCATTGGCATCACAATAGATAAAAATGTCTTGCTGTTGAGTTTTTTCAAAATACAAATTTTGATTATGATCAAGCGACCAAGGTTTCAATTTTTTTATGGCCGTATAAATTAATTGGTTGAGATTTTCTTTTTTAACGTTTAGAGGAAAGCGCTCTGTTGCTAATTTTTGAACATCCAGCATTCTGTTGACTTGCTCCATCAAATCTATGGCATTAGAGAGTGCTGTATCTACCAAATATTTACCACTGGTATTTAAAAATTCACGCTGTTTTTGCAAGTCTTTCAATGGTTCAATGGTTAATGTCAGAGGGGTTCGCAGCTCATGAGATAAATGAGCAAAAAAGCGATCTTTCGTACGCATATTCGCTTCTTTTTCATTAGCCAATGCAATCAAATGTTGTTCTGACTCACTGATTTTTTTAATTTTCTGATCATCTATGTTTTTTCTTTTTTCGTGATCGTAAGGTTCTCGATCATTAATCATCTGACTGATAAAGCACAATACCAATACAAAGGTTTGTAAACACAGCCCAATCTCGGCACTGTACTGTACCCACCAATTAACGGGTTGTGGATTGAGCAAAATAAATGACTGAACAATGGAAAACGGCAAAAAAAACAACAGTGATAATAATAGATAGCCTGCTTGCTTATTGCCATTATCATAACATTTAAAAGCAATACCCATCGACAGTAAAACACCAAAATTAACCGTTAAAAAATACCAATCATAGAGTTGATGGAACAATGAAATCTTTGGCCAAGCCATAAGCAATAAACACATCAGCAGCAGCATGAAAACATGAAAGGTCCATATAATCAATAATTGACCGTACTTATGCTTTTTTCTATTAAATTGCAAAAACTGATAAAAAAATGATAACAGAAATAAATGAGAAGCGATTTTAATAGACAACCACACCCCATCAATAGTATCCGTTTGAGACGATGATGAATCACCATCAAGTTGTCCTTGGGCTAAAAAGTAAGCCCATAATGAAAAAAACACATACCCACTGTAACCTATAAAAGTCATGTTTTTGGTCATAAGCACATAGGTTATTGCTGCAATTAATAAAATAATCATCACTGTATAAAGGACAATTGTCAGTCTTTGTATATGACGATCTGATCGAATGTAATCGTTTTTTTCATAGACCTTCATCATCATTGAGGCATCTTTATAATTATCAACTTCAAGATAATGGTATCGACTGTTTTTAACCGCATCAAAGACAAACTTGTGATTACTTAGGACAGGAATAAAACCAGATTGATATTTATGTATGGAAATCGGAGGAGTTAAAATACCGCTGTCATCTTGACTATAATATGTCACCATCTGTAATTGCCTGTGATCAACAACAATGACATAATCTACATCGGTTCGAAATGAGCTGACCAACGCAATTCGAATTAAGACGCGATTCTTACCATCAGAAAATGACAGCCTTTCATTGTGATAAGGAACCACAGTATAATTTTTTAAATTATTGCGATCAAAAGAAATTCTATCAACAGTCGTATATGACTGACTCAAACTCACATCTTGTGTGTTAATAGAATAGTCTTGACATGCGCTTAAAAAAATCGTCATAACAAAGACAAATAACTTAATCATTTTTTAGTTACCATCGTGGTTATGCAAAAGTCATATTTGGTTTATAATGATGAATTTAACACAATTCACTGCTTTGAAAAACATATTTTATCTTTTTTTATCAGTCATTTTGATGGCATGTTCGGCTGATAACGACACCGCACAACAGAAAAATGACATAGAGTACACTGGACAATTGATTGCCATGAAAGATCGGCAATACAATACCAATATTACAGAATTAAACGAATACATGGCAGCGGTTAAACAATCTCTCAATTCACAAGTGCCAATATTGCTTCTTACCAAAGAACAATTAAAAAATGAGGAGGCATATATTGCACAATCCATTGCAATAAAAAATAAAAAGTTCATTCAATTCACCCGACACCCCGATAAAAATACTGCTTTACGCAATGAAATCATGACTGTCAGAAAAACACTGGCCTCTGATAAAATCAAAACCAACGGCGAAAAAGTTGAAGGTTGTGGTCAACAATGTTATCGGGTTGAAATGTATAATTATTTTTATAACATGTCATCCGTCGCTTTTGTTGATGTCAAACAACAAAGATTATTGGATATTCAAAGATATTCAGACGCTCAACCTGATTTGAATCAACACTTAACATCATTGGCCATTGCCATTGCAAAAAACTCACCTCTGGTACAAAAAGAACTGAACATTAAATCAGGCGACGTTGAACCAACTATGTCCCAAATAAAAACGTCCTTAAAAGATTCGCGTTGTGAAAGGTCACATCATTTATGTGTCGCACCTACCTTTGTTATTGGAGATAGAGCACTGTGGGCAATTGTTGATTTGACCGAAGGGCAATTAGTGGGAACCAGATGGACAGAGCTTGGTGACAGCGGCCCACCGATTACAGTGACCGAAAGAAGACTGGAAAATGAATTTGTTTTTAATGAATTTTGTGAAAAAACCAGACATTACAGTCATGGACAATGGCAATTCGATTATCAAATAACACCATCAGATGGGTTAGAGCTGACCCAAGTAAAATTTAACAACGAAACTGTCATGAATTCAGCCAAACTATTGGATTGGCATGTCAGCTACTCGACAAGAGAAGGCTTTGGTTACTCTGATGCGATAGGCTGTCCGTTATTTTCGTCAGCAGTGGTGGTTGCTTATGAAGGTCCTCAAGTTGAAATCATCACACAAGACCAACAAGAAATTGGCTTTGCATTCATTCAGGATTTCAGACAAGCACCATGGCCCACACCATGTAATTATCGTTATGAACAAAGGTTTGAATTTTATTATGATGGCCGTTTTCGTGTGGCTGCTGCAGATTATGGACGAGGCTGCGGAACTGATGGCACTTATCGTCCCATTATCAGAATGGATATTGAAGCAGTCAAACAACAAGGCGCAGAAAAATTCTCTCAATGGGATGGTCAACAATGGCGGCAATGGGACACAGAACAATGGCATCTACAATCCAGTGATACCGCATATACTGACCAAGGTTACTTATTCAAAATTCATGATCACAACAATCAAGGATTCTATATTGAGCCGAATCGCGGGCAATTCAATGATGGTTCTAAAGGTGATTTTGCCTACAGTTATGTTACCGTAAACCACAATGACATTGATGAAGGAAAAAAAGACATGGTAACAATGGGATCCTGCTGTAATACCAATCATCAGCAAGGCCCTGAACAATTCATTGAACCCGCAGAATCATTGGATGATAACAATCTGGTTTTATGGTATGTGCCACAAATGAAAAATGAAGGAAAAGCTGGTCAAGAATATTGTTGGGCAGATACACGCATTGAGAAAGGCATAAAGAAAGTTAAAGTATGGCCATGTTTTGCTGGCCCTATGTTCATCCCAATCAATCAAAGCAATGAATAAAAAAACACACGCTATTTTAATCATCATAACAGTGGTTTTTGCCATTTTTTATGTCATTTATCAAAATTCATCACCAAAATCCACTGTTAAGAGCTTACCTGCTCAATTTTCACTGGGTATTGTTAATGACTGCAGAAAAACACCTGCATTCATCAACCAGCTCAACATGCAACAGCCGGCCATAGATTCAAAACAACATGGCCATCAAGGCGGCCTATTGATCAGAGACATCATAAATAGACAACACATATGGCAACATGATTCCTGGCAATTATCCGGTTTTATTGGAGGCTTTGATAGAGATAACACAGGACAAATATACATTGCTCCACTGCCTTATGTTAGCCTTGAAAAAAACCCGCCTGAATTACAGAACCAACTTTATGTCATCGATAAAAAAAGTGCCCAGATGTCTTTGTTTTTAAAATTGCCATCAACACATTTACCCAACAATAAAAACCCCTTTGGTACCATGGGATTATTTTACGACTGTGACACCAACTCACTTTATGTTTCAAGCGTTGCTGGATCAACGCCAAAACAACAAAACGGCAGCATTTATCAAATAGATTTAACAAACAATAAAATCGTATCAGAACTCAATCAAACAGATACCATTGGTTTGGGTGTCTTTAACACACTCAAAGGCAAAAAACTTTACTATGGTTCAGCACGAGAACCACATATTTATTCAGTCATTCTTGATGAAAATGGACACTTTACTGACAGTATCCACTATGAATTTTCATTATCTGGTATCAAAGGAGGACATTCAACGCTTGCAAAAAAAATATCATTCGATAAGTTCAATAATAAATACCAAATGATCATCAAAGAAACCGCCTTCGGTTTCAGGCTCATGGCTGAAAACAACCCCAATCGAAAAAAATACCATTTTGACTACAGCATTGCTCAAGACAAGTGGCGTTTTAGTCATACAACACAAGATTGATTTAACCATGAAATACATGATTTTAATTTCTTTATTATTATCAGCATGTGCACCAAACAATCCAGAAGTGCAAGGCAAGCATTTGTTTGAACAAGTGCATATTGGCAAAAATAACGTCATTGGTTGTGTTTCATGTCATACAATACGGGTTGATATAAAAACAACAGGGCCATCATTATATGGCATAGGTTTAAGAGCTGGCTTAATGATTGAAGGCACTTCTGCTCGGCAATACCTGAAAGAATCCATTATCAACCCTGATGCATTCATTGTCAGCGGCTATTCACCAGCAGTTATGTATGCACATTACCACAGTGAACTCAACGATCAGGAAATCGATAGTTTGGTCAGTTACTTGCTGACACTCAAGTAATGAGTCTTTGATCACTTTTTAGCTGTAATCATATTCTCACGATGTAGAATAAAAACGGTTGCACCAACCAATAAAGCAGCACCTAACCATAATCTACCAGGTGGCGTATAGCCAAAAACCAGCCATCCCGCCAATACGTTCAATGGCAGTTTAACTAAGTCAAAGGGTTGAATAAAGGAAGCATCAGCATTGGCATATGCACGTGCCAAAGACCATTGCGCCAATGCCAATAAGATCCCTGATATCATCAACAAATACCAAGCAGTATCACTGGGTGTTTGAAAATTTGGCAAAGCCAGAAAGAAATTGAATGGCGCAATCAAAATCAGTAAATACACCACCATTGAACCGGTACTTTCTGTATCAGATAAATGACGAATCATTAAAGAATAAATCGCCCAAAAAAATGCAGCGGCCACTGGCAGTAGACTGGCAAACTGAAAATCATCACTCCATGGTTCTAAAATAATCAAAGAACCAATAATCCCAACCAATGTGGCTGCCCACCTGGCCAGCCCAACTCGCTCCTTTAAAAACAAAGAGGAGCCTACGGTGACAAAAATTGGTGAAGTCATGACTAAGGCAATCGCTTGCCATATGGGTATCGGCCATGCCAAGGCCCATAACCATAACTGTATACCAATGACAGACATCAATACCCGTAAAACATGTAACATCAAACGGTTGGTTTTTAATGCAGCTGTCATGCCTGTTTTAATCATCCATGGCAGCATGACAATAAAAGAAATAAAATACTGAAAGAAACCAACAACGGTATTGTGTAGACCCAAGTTAACACTCATGTATTGATTCATGGTATTAATCACAGCAAAACTCATGCCAGCCAGAATCATCCATAATGCGCCCTTTAAAGGGTGATGGGCATGCGCTATCATGTTAATTAAACCAAAAACTGATTCAAATGAGCGACTTCATCGAAATAATCCGTTTTTCTCTTTGGTAAGTTCTTGCCTTTTTCAGCCCATTGATCTGCCTCAACAATGAATTGTTTATATAACTGTCTTCTCAAGCCAGCTGGTACTGGACTTGAAGATTCCACGTCCTCAGCAAAGGCATCATCCAATTTTAATTCAGGGCAATCATTGACATCATTAATGTGCTTCCAACAAGCTTGTTTGAGGCAAAAATCATACCATGGTAAAAACAATTCACCTTTAGTGGCAATAAACTCTACGGCACTGATGATAAAGTCAACATCGGCTTCATCCATAACGTAGTGAAAGCCGATGCGACACCAGCCCGGTTTAATGCCATGAAAACCTTCTTGAATCAAAGCGCGATAAGACTCTGAAGTGGCCTCATCAATGTCTAATAATCTGTGCCCATAAGGCCCCGCGCAAGAGCACCCTGCTCGAGACTGAATCCCAAACAAATCATTGAGCAACACGGTTACAAATTTGGGATGCAAATACTTGCCAGATTGTGTTTTGACATTAAACGAAACGATACCAACACGGTTATTAATGTCTTGATCACCAAGAATTTCAATCAATTCATTCGAATGCCAGCTGTTAAAAACTTTTACTAGCCAACGGTGTTCTATCTGCGCTATTTGATCTGTTCCAATTTCATCTTTCACCTTAAAACATAAGGCTGCACGTAAAATTTGTAAAACGCCTGGCGTGCCAGCTTTTTCACGTTCTTCAATGTCATCAAAAAAATCGTGCGTGTGTTGTGCAACATAACTGACCGTGCCACCGCCACTGACTGTAGGGGGCAGGCTTGAGTTATATAAAGACTGGTTAAAAACCAAAACACCTGATGAGCCCGGCCCGCCCAAAAACTTGTGTGCAGAAATAAATACCGCATCTAAACAAGTATTGTGTTGTTCTGTGGCATCTTCTGGCTGCATGTTGATCTCAACATACGGAGCACTGGCAGCAAAATCAAACAATGCCAAGGCGTTATGTTTGTGTAATATTGCAGCGATTTCGTGCACTGGAGATATCAATCCCGTTACATTTGATGCAGCAGAGAATGCGCCCATCTTTTTGCGGTCTTTGTACTGAGGTAAAGCCAATAAACGTTCTAAATCTTGTAAATCAATATGACCGCTTTTATCGAGGCTCACCTCAACAACTTCGCACATGCCATCACGCCATGAAATCTCATTAGAGTGGTGTTCATATGGGCCGACGAAAACAACTGGCATTTGATTTTTCAGGTCATCAAAGTTAACATCCAATAGCTGCTCCAGACCATGACGAGTGGCAGGAGGCAAATAAATGCCTAAAATTTGTTGCAACTTATTGATTGCGCCTGTTGCACCAGTGCCCACATTGATGATTTTGAATACATCATTGGCATTGACACATTTTTTAATTGTATCTTCTGCTGAATGCAGTAAATGCGTCATTGAACGCCCTGTCATGTCGTCTTCAGTGTGCGTATTGGCATAATGACGTTGTAAACGCATTAAATACGTTTCAATGAAATTCAAAGTACGGCCTGAGGCAGTATAATCTCCGTACAACATCAATCGCTGGCCAAAAGGCGTGCAAAAAGGGGCATCAACACCAATGATGTTCTGGCGCAAATATTCAGGTGTAATCTGAGAGCTCATAATTTACCAAAAATAGTTATTATTAACAAAGCTGATATAAATCAGTTTGCATCACTGGACAAACGTTGACACAGTGAAACATTCTCTGCAGAAATCCTTACCAACGGAAAACTGCCAGAAAGTTCCTGAGCGATCAGAGTATATGTCGCCATGGCATTCGAACAATCTTCAAAGTCAATCGTCAATGTACCATAAGCACCGGCTTCAGAAGTCTCCACTGGTTGTTTGTTATCGAACAATCCACCTGAAGTTAAAAACAAATCAAATGTTATGCTGGTATTCTCTGCATCAATGACACCCTGACCAGATAACCACCTATGACCCGCATCACCCACATTGGCTGTTGCATCATCTGCTGGCAACATGGTATCGTAAGCAAACCACGCAGCAAAAGCCCTACTAGAAACCGGCAATACTTCCAAAGTAATCCCTTGTCCTGGTGTGTTTGGATTAAACCAAGCGCCATTCAATCCTGAATTGATGTTTAATTGTGGATCAATTTCAAAAACATTGCTGATGATAACAGCATCGTCTTCTTCTAATAAGGTTGGCAAACCATTCAAATACGGCAGCTCAGCAAAATTAAATACAGTACCATTGACCGATACTGGCACAACTCCGGTTTCTAAAGCAGCCATTGCATCTACCACTTCAATACCTTCAATGACAGTACCAAAAACAGTAAATCCACCATTTTGAGAATTTAAGAAAGGGTTATCAACCACATTAAAAAACCATTGGCTGGTTGCACTGTCTGGGTCACCCGCAATTTTTGCCATCGCAATAGTACCACGGTTATTGGGCAGTAAGAACTCATTATCGATCGTAGGATTTGGTGTTATTTGAAAAGATTCTCCTCCGACAAATCTAAAGCCACCACCTTGAACAATAAAAACTTGTCCTTCTGATCTGCCATTTCGATGAATGAAAGAGTTGTTATAATTACCATTGTTCATGTAATTCAAAAAGTTAGTCACAGTATTTGGTGCTGCATCTGGATGTAATTCGATGTCGATGTTACCCAATACTGTTTCCATTCTAACAATTTGTGCTGATGCGGTTGAAGACAAAGCACCCATTAGGACTGCTAAAATTATCCAATTATAAATGTATCTCATTGATAAACCTTTGTGAATATTGATGATAACATTGGATTATACAAGAGACTTTTACAGAAAGATATCAGTTCATATTAACAATGCCTTATTTTTTATACTACAAGTACTTTTCTATTATTCTATTGAGTCCATTTAACAAAAATTCAACGAATGGATTATAATCTTCTAAATTATGAGGTTTAATCAGGCCCCTTTTTTCAATTGACCTTCGAATAACAACGTTGCTAAGTGAAGATTGATTAAACTTATCAATTATTCATTTCTGTCACTCTCGCCACTCATCTTTTGATAACAATATGAATAAAGTATTTATTTTAATATATTTCTCATATTTAAATCATCAATAATGTTTTTTAATGACACTAGAGAATGCTGATTATGATTGAGGAATTGGTATGAAATAAACTCTTCATGTTTATTTTTTCTGTTGTCAGTTTCACCAATCGACTTTCTGACCAGTAAGCCATTTTCATGAACAATAAAAGCACTGCATCCAGGATGAGACATTTGATAAGTATTGTTTTTCGCAACGTATTTTAATAACAATACTGTATTTTCATCCTTTGCGAAATCATAAATGTATTCATTACTGTCACAATCACTTTGATCCTCGCAACCTCCAAACATTTTCACTTCAATGAATTTTTTGTCATAATCACCTTTTAACAATTCATCTACTGCAAAAACATAAGTGGTCAGTACTGAGTAATCTGCACTCATGGCGTTACCTTCAAGTTTATGATGAGCGTTTATGATCACTTCTTTTTTGACGTACTTCTCAATCAAATGTCCTTTAATGATTAATTCTGCTTGATTGACATGGTCTTCAAAAGAACTTTCGAAAAATAACGAAAAATAACTGAAAAAAGTAACCAGTAACATAATAAATGTGTCCGTAATTATCGTTTTATTCCGCATAATATAACTCCCTATCTTCCTTTTAAAATGGCATTAACACAGATTGACTTATACTAATACGCGTAATTGGCAAGATAAATTTTTATAAATGTCAAAATTGACCTCAAATATGGCAATTGGTGATTTTTTGTACTCTACTTTTTAATGGTAAACATCAATTAACTGATTAACTCACTCAATTGTCATGTAATTACAAGCTGCGCCTTGATATGAATGTTTTTCGATATCCCCAATTGCGTTATTATCTAGCAAGGTTAATTAAATATGCAGCAATGGGTTGTCATCCAAAAGTATTGAAAGGGTTTACCAAACACTTGCCTCTGTTTGTTTTAATGATCAGTATATTTTTATGACTAATTTATCTGACAAAACACCTAACACAAAGCCACGATAACAGAGCAAATTTGCTCTGGAATCATTCCCTATTTAATCAAAAGTATGTCTAATGCCAAAAAATTACCGGTCAACTCTTTTAGCCTATGGCATTTTGTCTTTGTAGAAATCGTGACAAGCAACAATTTATTGAAAAAAAATCATACCTTCATTTAAAATCAAAGTGTTAACAATCATTACCATTGTGTTTTTTATTGCACCAATGTTATCTACAATATTATATTTCACACCATTAGGAAAATAAGTTATAATATAAATCAAACAACTCGACAGTAAAATTACATGCAAATCACTAAAGAAACCTTTAAAAACTTGAGCAATAAAACATTTGAAATAACCTTTGATAAAGATAATGTTTTCCAATCGGAATTGATAGAAGTAACAGGTAACACAAATATTCCATTACAAGAAGGCCAATCTGAACCCTTTTCTCTGGTATTTGAAGTTGAAGGAGACAAAGTATTCGATCAGAACACTTATATTGTCAGCAATACTGAATTTGAAGCAATGCCACTTTTTCTGGTCCCAATCAGTGCTGGTGAAAAAAGTGTGAAATACGAAGCCATATTTAATTAAGCAATGTATCGCCTCTACATCAAAAATACCAAGGATGGACTTTTTAAGAAACCACATCTATAGTAATCATTAGAGACCTTTGCTTAATTCTGGGCGATTGAGAAAAAGAGTTAACAATGTGTCAATCAAAATGCAAAACTTGTTATCTTCATTCACGAATCGGGCAAAGGTTTCTGTTATGTTATGACCACCTAAAAACTTACATTCACTTATATGCCAGGTGATTTATGGTTCAGCTTTTCTCTGGATACCATTCCATATATTGATAAACCCCTTTGTCCTCAACTTGTTTGAAACCATGTTTTATATACCATTGATAAGCAGGGTTAAATTTTTCCACATGAATCACTACTTTTTTCTGTGCATCTTGCGCTTCACCAAGAACACCTTTTAACAATTGTGTTCCCAAACCTTCATATTTAAATTCAGGCAACAGTGCAATATCAATTAAACAAATAGAAACGTCGTCATGGTCCAGATACAACCGACCAATGGGCTGTTGGTTTTTTTCAATGATGAGATAATCAGATTTAGGATAGTGTGACAAATAATGTTGATATTGTGCTTCAAATTGCGTATTCAAAAACTCAATTCTTTGCTCATCAGTCCACGGTGCTTGCAACACTTCATCCCATCGTGTGGAGGCATACAATTGTGCTAAAAATGATTTATCCTCATCTGAAAAACCAGATGAGGATAAAGTTTTAAAGGTAATACCATTGTCATTGAAACGATCATCATTGATGAATCGAGTTGATGAATTAGGCATTGATTCTCCTATTAAAAACGGCCTGTAACTGACGATCATTAACAGGTGTCATATAAACATCATGTGTGTGTCCATCAACAGACAAACGATAGATTTTATCTTCAAGAGGCTGATTAAAGTCATCTACATTATAAGTCAATATGAATTGTTTATGGTCTTTATTGCTTGTCGGGTTGACAACACCCTCGAGTTTCAAAATTAAACCATCTTCAGTGGTGATTTTTTTAGCAGATTCTGATTGCAGTTCATCTTTAATTGATGAAACGGCCATACTTGTTCCAACTGGTAAATTGGAAGTCCCTAAAACGAGAAGCAATGATTGTGCAAAATATCTTCTTTTCATGATTTATCCTCGTGATGGGTACAGACCCACCAATGCGATGATATAGTTAATAGCAATGAATGGCTGCATATTGTTATGGGGTTGACTACCACCAGTATTTCTTGATGAAGCACCTAAATTGACCTTATTGTTGGTTGTACTATTTGAGTATGCTCCAAAGCCCTTAGAGGCACCTAAAATACTACCATTTGGATCTGATGACTGCCCTTCTTTGGAAGAGGCTCCCCATGTATGGGTATGTGAAGGCATCTGCGCTTCTGTGAGGCTTACCATTTCCACCCCTCCAGTTTGCCCCAATCGTCTGGAAGTCAAACCTGGCCCTCTTCCTGGATGCATAACAGATCGACCCTGTAGATTTGGCAAAGCTGTAGTAGTACGACCATCCCCACCATACGTGGTACCTATGAGTGAAAAAAGTGCTGTATTTTGTGATACTGGTAGCAATTGACCATTACAAAAGGCCCAACCACGTGGTGCAAAGTTACCAGCAAATATTCTGATTTCAGCGATAAACGGTTCTGACATAGTGATTCTCCTGAATAATTAATTGCGTGACGGATAAATACCAAATAAGGCAATAATGTAATTGATACAAATAAAAGGCATCATATTGGAGTGTGAACGACTCCCTCCTGTATTTTCTACTGCAGCAGAGCTTAATTGTGCATCAGTAAATTCATTTCCAGATTCATACAGTGCAGAGGAAGGATCTAATTGAGCTAATAATTTGCCAGTTGGATTCCTGTCAGTTGTGACAGCACTGGTGACCGGTACACCATGGTTGTGTGAAGGCAATTGATTGGTGGTTAAAGTCACATTTTCAGCCCCACCTTTGGCACCCAACCTTCTATCCGATAGACCCGGTCCAGAGCCTGCATGTAAGTTAATTCTGCCTCTCATATCGGGCAAACCGAAAGTCGTTCTTCCATCACCGCCATAAATTGTCCCCAATAAACTGAAAAGGGCATCATTTTGAGATACAGCCAGTAACTGACCATCACAAAAAGCCCAACCTCTCGGCGCAAAATTGCCGGCAAACATTCTAATTTCTCCAACAAATGGTTCAGACATAATAATTCTCCTGGTAAGTTATCAATTTCTTGAAGGAAACAGCCCGCGTAATGCGATACAATAATTGACTGTTAAGTAAGGTTGCATGTTTTGGTGAGCTTGGCCACCACCAACATTAAAAATTGACTTACTGGCAAGTGAACTTCCGCCTGACTGATTTGCATAAATCGGGAAGGGATTCGACTCTGCTAGCAACCCCACTTGTGCGCTTTGAGTATTTGCACCATTGGTGGTCGCTTGTAAGACATGATCATGTTGTGGCATCTCTGCCGCTGACAATGTGTGTGTTTCTTCACCACTTTTTTGACCTTCCGTGTGAGAAACCCCAGTAGTACTGCCGACATGTATCGGTGTTCTCCCTCTAATATCAGGTAAGGCAAAACTGGTTCGACCATCCCCACCATATGTTGTACCCAATAATGAATACAAACTTTGATTTTGGTTGATTGGCAATATCTGCCCATCGCAAAATGCCCAGCCTCGTGGCGCAAAGTTAAAGCCGACAATTTTTATCTCGGCCAAGAATGGTTCTGACATACTTTATTCTCCCAAATGTAATTAACACTTTTTAAAATTGCCATCGCAGATCGTCAATTGAATAAAAAAACGATCATGGATAGAACAAAACTCCAACAAATCATAGCACCAATGATTAAATTAACATTAATACAAATGATGCAAATGTTTGTACAAAAAGAGAAGGTTTTCTTACCAAAATATGACCAACATAATTACAAAGCAATATTTTGAATACAGTAACCATGGCACAAAAAACGTATAATTACATTATATTTCATCACCTTAAAGCCACTAACACCTTTACACATAAGTATTTAAAGCTTATGTCAATTAACCAATAAAAACAGCAAAATCAACCTTACCAAAACCTGACCAAAACCAATTATCATGGACAAATCAAAGATGATGAAATTTTCTAAAATAAGTACTTAAACGATTAAAAGTGATGCCTTGTTTGTCCTCAAAACTTATAAAAAACAGTAAATCATCAGAGTTATATTGATTAAAACAAACTCACCAACAATAAAATGTACCCGCATTATTGGTATATTTCATCAATAGAGATCTCAATAATGTAAAGTCTCACTGCAAATCAGCTGAATTGGTTCTGACCTCTATATGATTATGTAATGTCCTGTGAACAGGACATTTATCGGCAATCACCAATAACCTTTGAACATCATCAACACTTAAATCACCAATAAAATGAATGTTCCTGTGTATCACATCTATTTGATTTTTTGATTGATCGCAGCCTTCACAATCTTTGCTGTATTCTCGCTCATGGTTCAACTCTACAATCGTGTTTTTTAACGCTATTTTCTTCAAATTAGCATACATTCTTAAAGTCATTACCGTGCATGTGCCCAATGCCGCCAATAAATGTTCATAAGGATCAGCTCCAAGATTATCTCCCCCAACACTGATGGGTTCATCTGCTTGCCATTGATGCGAATCAGTTTGAACATCGCAGGCAAATTTGTGGTTTATTTCGGAAACATGAACATGCCCTTGCTTGACATTTTTTCGAGTAGACACACTGTGGTTGACGGTTCCATCAGCATCAATAAAACGATCAGACCAAGCGGCAATAATGCCTGCTGCATAATCGGCATCTGCTTTTTTGCTCAGTAAATGATCGGCATTATCAAGGCTAACAAAACTTTTGGGGTGTTTGGCTAAGGTATAAATTTTTTCAGCTTCATTGATCGAAACGATGTCATCAAGCGGAGAATGCATGACCAGTAAAGCCTTATTCAGATTTTTGATGTGGTCTGTATTTTGCGATGACAAATCGTCAATGAATTGCTTTTGTATGGTGAATTCCCTGCCTGCCAAATCAACTTGAGCCTCTCCATTTTCTTCTATGGTATCAATGGAACAGGTAAATAAATGTGTTAAGTGATCCGCATTAGCCGGAGCCGCTAAACTGACAACAGCTTTGCATTCAGGAACTTCTGCAGATGCCTTGATAACGGCTGCGCCACCCAGTGAATGTCCCACCATAATACTGGGCGCTACATAAGTGGTTCTTAAAAAATCTGCGGCAGCTAAAAGATCTAAAACATTGGATGAAAAGTTTGAATTGGCAAAATCACCATCACTACCACCCAATCCAGTGAAATCAAATCGCAGTACTGCAAAACCCAGTTTTACCAATGCTTTAGAAATACGTGATGCTGCAGGAATGTCTTTACCACATGTAAAGCAATGCGCAAACAGTACATAAGCCTTGGGCCTCATATCTGGTGTTTCTAACAAACCAACCAATTCATGACTGTGGCCTTTAAAGGTTACTTTTTTTCTTGATGCTGACATATGTACCTCGATTGTGAATAAATACTAGAAATTTTTACAACTTTAATAATGAAAGAATAATAAAGAAAATGTATCCAACTAAGGAGATAATTTCTAAAAATAGCAGCCCTAAATTAGATGTGCAAAGAAAAGCTGGTAAATCTCATTGCTTTTTAATTCAATATCATAGTTATACAAAGGTTTCTACTAGACCGTTTGATGCTTATTTTATGGCAAACAAGCATGATTTTATCATTGAAGGGTTAGAATTGTGGGCTTTACAGCAAGAATAATCTTAACAATAAATTGAGCTTTAAGAACAGAATCATCAATAACTCAGATATTTCATCATAGAATGGAATTTAGGAAAAAAATGGCAAAAGAGATATGATTCATAAATATTTCACCATACAAACACTGTTGGGATCTTCTTTATAGTCAGCAAATGGTGGACAATAATCAAAACCATATTTTTCATATAATCTGCGCGCTGGGGCAAATACTGCCATTGACCCAGTTTCCAAATTCAATCTTTTATAACCCCGATTGCTGGCTTCATCAATAATGACTTCTAACAACGCAGCAGCAACACCTTTTCTTTTAAAAGCCTGATCAGTCCTCATAGACTTGATTTCACCATAGTCGTCATCTATGTGCTTCAGAGCCCCACAACCTGCCAGTTTGCCTTCTACCCATGCGCTCCAGAAGCAAATATCAGCTGAATATAAGGCATTTTGATCCAGCGCATGAACACTTTCTGGCGGTGAATGCAATAGCATTTCCTGGTAGTGTTGCTCCAATAATTCAGCCACTTTACCATCACTTAAATCATCTACTTTTATTTTCATCAGCGACATTCATCCAATTTAAGAGTTCATTATGGTTTGACAGTAAAACTGATATTCGCTTCAGCTCCACTGTCATCTATTACTTGTATTTTATAGTGTCCAACGGATAAATCAATTAAATTCAATTGTGAGGATCGCGATTCATGTAACTGCCCATTAATGAACCAATAACTCTGACCGGTTGCACCTTTGAGCTTTAACTGAACCAATTCAATCACTTGACCTGTAGATGAGGGATATAAAACTGCCTGGTCATGAACACCCGTTATTTTGATGGCATTACCTGATTGTAATACACCACAGTCCGAACTAAATTTTGGCAAAATGCTGTTGCGCCTGAATGGCAAAGGTAAGTAGGGTTCTAAAATTACAGGCCACAGTGCATAGTGTTTGACAACAGTATTGCCCTTAAAACATTGTGGCGTCACACGTTGCAAAGTTTTTGCATTGACCGTAACAGTTTGCAACCCGGCAGCAAACTGCTTAGCCAATTCATCTTTCAATGTGGGTGGCGCAGTACCATCGAGTAGGAATGCCTCATGTTTCTGGTGACAAAATTCTGTTTCCTGTTGATTGATCCGCACGCCCAATGGCCAGCAGGTTTGAGCCAAAGCAACATTGTCTGGTTGAACAAGCGTACTACTCAAATCATAAGGCAACACAGACAATATCTTTTGTAACAATGGAACCGCTGATATCCGGCCCGTGTTGTTCTGAAGAAATGAACCATCAGGCTGTCCCAACCAAATGGCAACACTGAATTGTTGAGTTGTGGCCAGAACCCACGCATCACGAAACCCATAACTGGTCCCTGTTTTAAAAGCGACCTTCTGCTGAGGCACCAAAGACTGTGAACGCAACTGATTATCTAACGGTACAGCTGATAATATTTGATGAACAATCCATGCACTGCCCTCACTTATCAAAGGATAACTTAATGATTGTTCATCAACATGTATGCGTGGATGTGCTGCCCTGCCTTTTCGTGCAAGACTGCTGAATAAACCCAATAATTGTTGCATCCTCACCCCTCCACCACCCAATGCCAAACTTAAATTGGGTTTAGAACCTTCTGGCAAGTAAAGACCCAAGCCAGCATTTTTTAATTGTGCATAAAACGATTGTGGACTGATGTGATTAAGCACTTGCACCGCAGGCATATTCAATGAACGCTGCAATGCTTCAGCGACACTGACAGGACCAGAAAAAACATCATTAAAGTTTTTAGGGCGATATCCATCATACGACTGAGGCACATCAAACAACAATGATTTCTCATGTATGATCCCCTGATCAATGGCCATTGCATAAATAAAAGGTTTAAGTGTGGAACCCGGAGAACGCACAGCTTGTATCATATCCACATGCCCTGCTCTTGTTTTATTCAAAAAATCAGCACTGCCAATATAAGCCATTGTTGACAGATCGTGATTATCCATCACTAGCACTGCTGCCGACATATTGTTGGGTTTTGTACTGATATAGTCCTTGACCATTGTTTCTAATTCAATTTGCATCGAACTGTCTATGGTTGAATGAATCACTTGTTGTTCTTGGAACTGCCTTCTCAACCGACGACTCAGTAAAGGCGCAATCTGTGGACGCGTATTGTATTGCGCATAGACTTCTTCCTGTTGAGCATCGGTAACGATTTGCTCTGACCAAATATTAAAGTCCAACAATCTGGCCATTAATTTGTCTCTGGCTTTTTGAGCTCTGTGAGGATACTTGTCCGGTCTGAACCGTGAGGGAGATTGAGGCATGACTGCTAACAAAGCCGCTTCAGAATGGCTTAACTGTGCCGCAGGTTTATCCAAGTACACATAACTGGCGGCCTGAACACCCTCAATGGGTCCTCCAAAGGGCGCATAATTCACATAAAATGTTAAAATTTCATCTTTACTGAAATGCCACTCAAGTTGAAGCGCCCTAAACATTTGTATTGACTTGCCAACAAATGATTTTTTGTGCGGTTGCAGTATTCTTGCCACCTGCATGGTTAGGGTTGAGGCGCCCGAAACCCACTCTCCATGCACAATTCTTTGAGACAATGCGCGAATAACAGCCAAAGGGTTGACGCCGAAATGTTGATAAAAATAACGGTCCTCATAATTAATCAACGCTTCTAGATACAGTGGGGATATATCTTTTAATTCAACAGGGTATCGCCACACACCTTGTTTGTCAGGAAAAGAGCGTAACGGCAAGCCATTTTTGTCAACCACCACTTGGGCAAAACGCCTTTCGGTGAAATCGTCAATTGGCAAAGGCGATAACCAATCGAGCATCAGAAATATCACCAATAATACTGCAGCAGATATCACCAGCCTCTTGAGCCATTTTACTGTTTTTTGTTTCATCAATATACTTGTCATCTATTATGAGTCAGTTTGATAGTATTGAACAAAAAAATGTCAAAATCATGTCACAGTAATGACAATATGAGATGCTAACTTATACTTTTAGAAAATAACTGTACTCGGTATTTTTCTTATAGCCCAATGACTCATATAACTTTTGAGCCCTCGTATTGTCCTCTGCAGTTTCCAATAAAATGCCTTTAGCGCCAGTTTTGATGGCAAATTGTTTTGCTTGATTCAATAACTGAGTCCCAACACCAGTACTTCTGATGTCTTGTCTTACATACAAATCATTTAAAATCCACGATCTTTGTGCTGAAACCGATGAGAAACTGGGAAACAATTGGGTAAAACCCAAATATTGCCCACCCTCATCGCGCGCATAAAAAATCACTGATTCGTTGTTTTCAAAGCGCTTCTTGAGAAATTCATAGGCGACATTAATGTCACTACTTTGCTGATAAAACACACGATAAGCATCGAATAGTTCTGCTATTGGTTTTAAGTCTTCTTCAGCTGCTCGATTAATAAAAATGCTCATTTTTCCTCCGGGTAATCAATTATTTTAACTCAATGGTCTAAGTCTATTGGCTTAGTTCTGTTGGGTTGTTTAAATTTCATGATAAAGCGTTTGGCAGGACGCTCAATCAGATAAAGCGATATCACAGCAATCACAATCAATAAAGTCAGATAAACATAAAAATCATAACCAGATGCAAGGCCTAATGACTCCGAAATATATGTCATATAAATCATAAAAACTGGCTTTTGTAATATGTATACGCCGTAGCTGGCTTCCCCCAACAACACTAAAATTGGCAAAGAAAGCATTGTGGTTATGGCATTTTTAGCACAGGCAATCGATAAGATCAATAACATAAAAAATAAAGCATAAAACCCTGGCACATCATTGAGAGCAACACCAGACATACGGATCAACCAGCCAGTATGTTGTAACAATAAATAGCATAGGACAGCAGCTGTAATAATAAAAACATAGGACATGGGTCCAGAGCTGCGCCATTGATCAGATTTTTTTACGTATAGAACACCAATTGCTGCACCAAGTATAAAGCTACTCAGATGAGACAGGGGAAAATAATAGATCAAATCAAACGAAAATGTCTGATAACCCCGATTAAAATCCCCTGTAATTAAATTAATCAATACCATCTGAGAAAACACATAAAAAAGCACGGAACCAATCAGAAATTTAGCCGATGTTATTGAACTGTTCTTTAACATAAAGAGCAATGCTGGAAATATCAAATAAAAAAACATTTCAACCGATAATGACCAGCCCGGATCATTATAACTCAAAGGATAAGGAGGAAACCAGGCTTGTAAAAAGCCAACGGATAACCATAAGCCCAACACATCATTCTTTCCATACCCGTAAAAGAAATAGGCCATGATGGCCAGTGCCAGCAAATAAATGGGCGCGATTCTGGCCATTCTGGCCAAATAATAACGGCTGAGAGATTGATTTTTATGGTATTGGGAAACCACCATGACAAAGCCAGATAACACGAAGAAAAATGTCACCATCTGGGGGCCAGATATGATGAATGGTTGTAGCGTTTTTGCCATGTCTGTATTTCTTCCAAAGTGAAAAAAAACCACTATGACAGCAGCAATAAAACGTAAAAAGGTCAGGGATTCAATTCTCATTAATGTTGGTTAGCTATTCATTGAACAGGACTGTAACATATTAAAGACCTCAGCATAACCATGATAACCAATTAAAAATTAAACTCAGCAGCCTTTTATTAACTTGGGCTTACGCCTTAATCTGACTGATTTGCTGCGTATCATCCCGGATACTGACTACTTTTCTCTATTTTTTCTATTCTCAATTGGTTATGCTGAGATCTTTTATTAACTGAATCCCGTTATTCTTTTATCACCATCTTGGGACCTGTTGCGCCAACTGCTCTGATCTCAGGCCGATACATGTCTTCTACTAAAGTTGGAGGCACAACGTAAGTACCGGGGGTGACGGCTCGCGCTAAATAAAATAAGTGACTCGGTTGATATCGGGATAAAGCAAAAGCTGTGACAAAACGGTCATCACGGTATTCTTGATGATTAACCTGATTATACCTCTGCCATTGATGAATGAATTGCTTTCCAATTTTCAAATCTGTAATCTTCATGGCATGCGGCAAATTTTGGTTTTCCAACTCTAACCCGGCAGGCAACAACTCAACCAACATTGTATCAGGCAAATGATTGTTCTGCTTATCTAAATTGACCTCCACATGCACCAATAACATATCACCAGAGTAAATATTTTTTAAGTCTATTTTTTGCCCACTGGTATCATAATAATGTCTTGTGATTCGAATGCCATTACTGGAAGGTTCTGCTTTACTCAAATAACCCTGTACTTTTAAATCAACATATAATGGTTTCTCACTGGAATTGGTCACCGAAAAACTTTCTTTGGCCTCTTCATCTGACCATACTTTAATAAAGTCATTGGCTTGTTGATATGGTTTTTCACTGTTCTGTCTATTGAGCATTAAAGACCATCTATCATTCACATTTTTATTGCTTTGTAAGACTTTTGCCAATTTAAATAACGATAACCGTTCTTGTGTTGACAACCATCTTTTGTTCTTCAATTCATCAAGTATTACAGAAACCAACTCTAGGCCTGTTTTTGGTAATTGGCCGGTTAATTGACTCTCCCTACTCAGCCTTGCCACTTGAGATAAGTCTCTGATTTGTGAACCATAATCCCCAAGGTAGCCTTTAGTTTCATAAGAAAAGTCAAAAGCCTTCAACCACGCTTCATTGGCTCTGCGTTGATCACCCATCAGTTCTAATGCCATAGCCAAATGAGCCAATGGCAAGGCACTCTTGGCTTGCAAATGCTGTTTATCATATAATTGGCGAACATCTTGTAAACTGATGTTTTTAGTACTTGCCAAAATATAAGCAGCATACGCTTTGTATGACAATTGATAATGGCCTTTGTGACTTAAATACTGAGCCAAATCTGAGGATACTCTTTGTGTACTTCTGATGTAACTTTTCATTCGTTTGATGGCTTTATCGAGTGCCGACTTAGGAACACCATAACCCATTTTTTGCGCATTTAATAAAAAATCCATTGCATAAGATGTCAGCCACTTTTCTTCTCGTGAATTATTATTCCATAATCCAAAACTGCCATCATAACGTTGCATACCCAAAATTCGACTGATGGCACCATCAATCAATTGATGACGCTCATTAAATATCTTTTTGCCTTTATCATCGCCCAATAAACGGTAATCAGACTCTTCTATACCTAACAATGGCCAAGCCCTTGAAGAGGTTTGCTCCAAACAACCATAAGGGTATTGAATCAGATCCTTAAAATGCTCATCAGCATTCAATACCGGAGTATTTGATACTTTTAAAATGCTTTTTAAGCTTTTTTCATCAAATTTATCCAGCATACCGTCATTTGAATCAAATCGTCCTCCAGCTGTTAACACATGAGTCATGCTATCTGTCACAGCAGGAAAGGCTGGGCGAATGCCCAATTGCCATGACTTGTTCATTTCGTACATTTCATGAGTTGTGCCATCTTCAACTTGTGCAATGACTGTAATTGAGCCCTGACCATTATGAACAAGTGCATTCAGAGGAACGCTAAGAATTTTCTTCTGCTGTGCAGCCAAGGTCAGATTAACTTGTTTTTGATAAGATCCCAAAGCATCATCAACACTGAGATTAAGCACAATACTTTGTTCTGTTTTTTCTGTGTTATGAACATCAATGGTTGCAGAAGATTGATCTCCTATGGCCATAAATCTAGGCATGGATGCAGAAATCACCACCGGTGCAGCGACTTTCATTAGAGACTGCTTGGCGCTGAACTGGTCATCGTTAAAAGCCAGGGCCATTAATCTCAATTCACCATTAAAATAAGGCACATCAATGCTCACTTGTGCTTGCCCCTTATCATCAAAAGTAATTTTATTGCTGAGATATGAAACAATTTGCACCTCAGATGATGGCGCATCGCCACCTCTATTGAGGTCCTGATCACCACCAAATTTTTGTTTGGCATTTTTACCATCACTCAATGCAATAATCGAACCATAAATGTCCCGCAATGCGGCTTGATAACCACGTTTCGCAAAAAACCATTCAAATGGGTCGGGAGTGTCAAAATTACTGACATTCAACACCCCTGTATCAACCGCAGCAAGCGTGGCATAAACTGGTTTATTTGCATCATAGTCATTGATTGATAAATTAACAACCACTGTTGAATCGGGTAACATTTTTTGTGGGTGATCGATGTTAATGTCAATTTTCCTGTCCTGACGATCAAACGGCATATGAATCACGCCGATAGATCTGGCAGGCAAATGTTGGCGACTCATATCGCCTTTACGTATCACCATAACTGTGGTATGTAGGTCATGCCTTTTCCAATTACCATCAATGGGAATCAAAATATTCTGTTGTTGGGAATCCATTGCAAAACTCTTTTTCCACAATACATGATCACTTTCAACAGTAACCACTGCCGTACCCGCATAAGGTGCTGTGATCTGAAGTTCGGCTTCTGTATCCGCTTTTAAGTAATCCAACTGCCAAGCCAAACTGACTTCATCAGGACGTTCTGCTCTATTGTCGTTACCACCATACCAATGCCATCCTGAAAAGAAACGATAACTGCTGAGCAATTGTTGGGACTGATTGCGTATCTCAAGGCGATAATTTCCAAAGTCCAAAGGCAGGTTCACCATTGTCTTAGTATCTTTTTTAATGGTAATAACGCTATTAAAAACGGGTACTTGGTTGCTGCCACTGTTATAACTCCAACCATCATCCCCCCAATGCCAATACCTCTGATTGTTTTCCCGAATCAATAAGACATCAACAGCATTCAAGTCAATTTTTTCTCCAGATTGATCAATGGCAATTAATTCAACTTCACTGTTTCCATTGGGACTGGCAAAATCTCTGTTATTGTCTAACCATGCTGGTCTGATACCTACTGCCTGAGGTTGTGGCCATACCAAATATTTGAACTGACGAGAAATAGGCCTTCCCCCTGATTCATAAACATTGACATGTGTGTTGATTTGCAAAGGGAAAGTGGCATTATTCCATTGATTCTTTAACTCAAGCTCAGCATAACCTTTTTCATTCAATTTTTTATCATCTATTTGGTAACTGAGTTGATAATCCCCGTAGTTTTTAGCACCAAAAATATAACCGTCATAACCGTCAAATAAACGCGTTGCAGCACTGACATTCACTGATGCGTCATAGCGATTATTGGCCGCTGGCGCACCATATAAATAGTCACTTTGGATTTTAATCACGGGCTTTGCACTGGCGTTAAGATGTTCAGATCCGTTTGCACTGGTCAAATTCAGTTTTAATCTTTCTGGTAAAAAGTCCTCAACCGAAAAATCATATTCAAAAACATCACTATTACCCAAAGTGGCGACCAATTGCCACTTTCCAGTCAAAGCATCTTTGGGCACAACAAAAGTGGTTTTATAAAACGCGCTGCTGTCGCCCTGCCAATCAAAACTTTTAAAAACACGGTTATCTGGTCGCTTAATGATGGCTTTTATTGGCGTTGCTTCAACCAACTTGCCATCATCGTTGCGTAGCAAAGCGTTGACATTTACAGTTTCACCAGGTCTATATAAATCTCTTGGGCCATAAAGAAACAATTCTTGTGGTTTGTATTGGCGACTGGATAAATCAAAGGAGGATAAATCCATTTTGGCTTGTTTGAGGCGAATCAAATTAAAATGTTCGCCTTTTTGGGCAATTAATAATTGTGCATTGGATAAATCTGGCGACCTGAATTCAACAAAACCATTTTCATCAGTTTGAGTGCCGAGTATTTCTGCCCCATTCTTGTCCAACAATGTCACATCAACCCCAGCATAGGGTTTAGCATCGGGGATTTGATGGGTAAAAACAGTGAGCACATCCTTAAACATGCGACTGTGCACCCCAATGTCAGTACTCATGAACCATGTTGATTCTATTTGATAAGAGTATTTATCAGCTGGCATCATGGTTACAAAGTACAAACCCGCTTTCTGCACTTGATCAATGTCAGCAATCGACAAATTGTGATTTTCTCGTTTATTTTTTTCGGTATCCAAAGCAAATTGGCCTGTATAAGCCAGATCAGCAATTTTATTTAAATTTTCCAATGAGTAAATTTCATTACGATAGGACATCTGTAAAAATTGTGTGTATTTGCTTTGCTGTATTCGCCAAAATTTGACATCTACTGCTGATACATTAATGGCCTCAATGGGCAAGACATTGCTGTCACGCAATAACGTACTGCCTTGTGAAGTAAATTTGACCCTTTTTTCAGCATTTCGGGTATTAACGACAGATTGATAAGCTTTATCAATTTGTTTGTTGTTGATTGAAAACAAAGATTTATCCACATCAACTTGATAAGAAGTCTCTGGCTCAATAAAAGGGAATGATAAAACCGTTCTATACTTATTGAATATCCAATCACCAGTAACTTGTTTTTGTGCATGGCTGACACGGACCAATTGTGCAATATCTTGATTAACATTTATTGGCAATGACAAATTGACCTGAAGTGCTGGCCTGTTGTCATATAATCCTTCAGTAATACTGAGAACTTTGAATGGTGTCAATTCTGAATATTCAATGGCTTTTGAACTCGTGGTTGTATTTTGACTTTTGCTTGCAACCTCAGTGATATTTTTGCCAACATCCACAGCATCATCTGGCTTATCCTGGCATGATGTTAAGCAAACAATAAACATCAAGAAACATAGTTTTTTCATCGTTATTCTTCGTATTTTTCAATCAGCAAACATAATAACATACAAATATTGATATGTTTATGATCAGTTATGATCAATTATGGCACATTAGTGACTTTTGCATAAATGGAATAAATCAGCCCGCAATCTTTTCTTTCAACAAACAATTTATTTTTAACTTGACGAAAATTAACAAAAATGCAATACTTATGCAATATGTTGCGCAATATATTACATAAACCCCAGTACAGTATAAAATAATGAATGATCACTTAGAAAATAAGATACCTCCACATTCATTCATCGGCAAACAAGCCGATGATTTAGGTCAATTACTGTATGTTCAAGTCAAACCCATTTATGAGTTGTTAGGCATCATTGTTCCAGTAAAATCTTGTTCAATCATACATTATCTACGCAATTCCAAAGGAGCATCATTGGTTGACTTGGCAAAAAAATTAAAACAGTCTCATCAACTGGTCAAACAAAAATTACCAAGATTACAAAAACTTGGACTGATCGAAATTGAACAAGACAGTCTTGATAAAAGAAGAAAAGTTTACCACTTATCAACACTGGGCAAAGAACAGGCAGAATTATTGAAGAAGCACTCATTGCAAAGCATTTATCAAGATTTATCTGATGAAATTGCAGCTGACCTCAATACCATATTAAGCGCCGCTATTAACAGTTTACAAAAGAAAGACTTAATAAGTCGATTCACAAACAACAAAAGAGGATAATGATGAATAACAGAAAAGACACATCTCGATTCATTAAAGCACCCACTGGCAGCACTCTCAATGCCAAATCTTGGTTGACCGAAGCACCATTACGTATGCTGATGAATAATCTCGATGCAGAAGTAGCAGAAAGACCCCAAGAATTGGTCGTATACGGTGGCATAGGCCGCGCTGCCAGAAACTGGGAATGCTATGATCAAATCGTCGAGTCACTCAAATCACTGAATGATGACCAAACGCTGTTGGTTCAATCAGGTAAACCTGTTGGCGTTTTTAACACCCACAAAGATGCACCAAGGGTATTGATTGCCAACTCGAATCTGGTTCCCAAATGGGGCCACTGGGAACATTTCAATGAACTGGATAAAAAAGGTTTAATGATGTATGGGCAGATGACCGCTGGTTCATGGATATACATTGGTTCACAAGGGATTGTTCAAGGCACTTATGAAACTTTTGTTGAAGCTGGAAGACAGCATTTTGCAGGCAATACTGCGGGTAAATGGATACTTACTGGTGGCCTTGGAGGCATGGGTGGCGCGCAACCTTTAGCCGCTGTAATGGCGGGGTACTCAATGATTGCAGTGGAATGTGATGAAACACGCATAGATTTCAGAATGAAAACAGGCTATGTTGATAAAAAAGCCCATTCAATCAAACAAGCCATGGAAATGCTTAAAAACGCACAGGATACCAATCAAGCCATATCGATTGGTTTATTGGGCAATGCTGCAGACATTTTTCAACAAATGTATGATGACGGGATAAGGCCTGATTTGGTGACTGACCAGACTTCGGCTCATGACCCTGTTAATGGTTACTTGCCGCAAAACTGGACTGTTGAGCAATGGAGACAAGAGGCACAAAACAATCCAGGGTTGGTGACCAAAGAAGCGCGCAAGTCTATGAGAGCACAAGTCAAAGCCATGTTAGATTTTCATGGTGAAGGCATACCTACAGTCGATTACGGTAACAACATCAGACAAGAAGCTTATAATGAAGGGTTAAAAAACGCTTTTAACTTTCCTGGTTTCGTGCCTGCTTATGTAAGGCCTCTGTTTTGTCGAGGCGTTGGCCCATTCCGTTGGGCCGCATTGTCTGGTGATCCTGAGGACATATACAAAACTGATGCCAAAGTAAAAGAAATCATTGCCGATGACCCGCATTTACATAATTGGCTGGACATGGCACGAGAACGCATCCAATTTCAAGGATTACCGGCTCGTATATGTTGGGTTGGTTTAGGAATGAGGGACAAACTGGGTTTGGCCTTTAATGAAATGGTTCGAAATGGAGAGTTATCAGCTCCGGTTGTTATTGGTAGAGATCACCTTGATTCAGGTTCCGTTGCCAGTCCCAACAGAGAAACCGAGAGCATGCGTGATGGATCAGATGCCGTATCAGATTGGCCTTTACTGAATGCCATGCTCAATGTTGCCAGTGGTGCAACATGGGTCTCATTACATCACGGTGGCGGTGTTGGTATGGGTTACTCCCAACATTCAGGTGTCGTAATTTGTTGCGATGGCAGCTTAGAAGCTGATGAACGCATCAAAAGGGTGTTATGGAATGATCCTGCTACTGGCGTCATGCGTCATGCCGATGCTGGTTATGAAATCGCTCAAGAGTGTGCCAAAGCACACGAACTCAACTTACCTATGATTAACAAAAAACAATCACAAAAATCATGAATAAAATAACACTCGATAAAAAAGGTTTAACACTGAAACAACTCAGATCAATTTGGCAGGAGCCTTTACATTTTGCGCTGCATGAAGAAATGATGATTGGCATCAAAGCCTCCCGTCAAACAGTAGCCGACATTGCAAACTCAGATGAAACAGTTTATGGGGTCAACACTGGATTTGGCCTACTTGCCAGCGAAAAGATTGCGCGCAATGACTTGGATACATTGCAACGTAATTTGGTGATATCACATGCCACAGGTGTTGGCAACCCAATAGATATTGACACCACTCGATTGATCATGATACTCAAAGCAGTCAGTTTAGCACAAGGGTATTCTGGCATACATCCACGCACCATTGAACTGTTAATTGAGATGATCAATCATGAAATATATCCAGTCATTCCAGAAAAAGGCTCAGTAGGAGCCTCTGGTGATTTGGCCCCATTAGCACACATGAGCCTGGTCATGATTGGAATGGGTACGGCGTATTATAAAGGAAAGATCATTGATGCAAACTCAGCATTAAGCCAAGCAGGCCTTACACCCATAAAACTCGGGCCCAAAGAGGGTTTGGCGTTGTTGAATGGCACTCAAGTTTCAACAGCACTGGCGCTTAAGGGCTTATTTTTAACAGAAAATTGTTTAACTGCAGCCGTTTTATCTGGTGCTTTATCGGTTGACGCTGCAAAAGGATCGCTCAAACCATTTGATGAAAGAATCCATCATGCCAGAGGTCAATTAGGTCAAATAAAACTCGCTAAAATCTACGCTGATTTACTTAAAGATTCTGAAATAGTGGTTTCTCATGAGGATTGCGATCGCGTTCAAGACCCGTATTGTTTGCGATGTCAACCACAAGTCATGGGAGCGATTTGGGACTCAATCGAGTACACAGCCAGCAAACTATTGATCGAAGCCAATGCGGCGACCGATAATCCATTGATTTTTGCTGAGCAAAACGAGGTACTCTCTGGTGGTAACTTTCATGCCGAGCCAGTCGGATTGGTTGCAGATTTCATTGGTATTGGATTGGCAGACATGGCCAATATGTCAGAGCGAAGAATTGCCATGTTGATTGATCCACACATGTCCAGATTACCAGCTTTTTTGGTGCCAGATTCTGGTGTCAATTCCGGATTCATGATAGCTCATGTCACTGCGGCAGCCTTAGCTTCTGAAAATAAAACACTGGTACACCCTGCCACATGTGATACCATCCCAACTTCTGCCAATCAAGAAGATCATGTTTCTATGGCCACATTTGCTGCGAGAAAATTAACTGACATTGCTGAAAATACCGCCACAGTTATTGGCATCGAAATCATGGCTGCCTGTCAAAGTATTGATTTCCACAGTGACCTCAATACATCACCACGTTTATATCAAGTCTATCAACAAGTCCGCAAACTTGTGCCATTTCTTGATAAAGACCGCTTGATGACAGATGACCTGCACAACCTTCGCAATATGGTATTGAAGGGTGAATTTAATGTACATTTGCCAAATTTGTGCCCAAGCCATTAAATGGTTAATAGTGTCCTTTTTATAAACACACAATCAAAGTCCATGGATGGACTCATTCAGCACAAACTCTTCTTAACAGATGGATTTTATGAATATTGCCCTTTTTGATGCAATTCATAAGTTGGATAATGTTAAAATGCAAGGCTTAATTGAATATCTCGGTATAAGCTAGAACATCCATGTTAAAAATACCAATGGGTTTCAAAGGCCCTAAAGGACAAATCAACAAACGATTTTCTCCTGCACAAATTTATCAAGCCATGCAACTGCTTTTGAATGATGGCTTAACGTCATGGCAACATAAAGAACAGGTAGAAACCATTCAAGCCACCGTAACAGACAACTCTAATAAGCACCGAGTCAGTATTGGTTGGCCAATTGGCTATCTAGGCGACAATGAAACAGATGAATTTGATACCATTGGCAGTTGTAATTGTGCTCAGGAAAAACCCTGTGTCCATTTAGCAGCATTGATGATTGAATCTAAAAGCAGACTGGACCAGCTACCTCCCTTTACTCAACAATTACAAGCCAGTCATGACATAGCCCAAACTTTTTCTCAATGGATGAGCAAGCAAGTTCATGATCCATATCCCAATATGGCAAGGCACCGTGTTGCTTATATCTTAGATTTCAATCAACAAACGCAAAAATTTGAGATTGCACTACACAAAGCCTACATCTCTACCGAAGACAGATACAGCATCAAAGCCCCCTTGCATACCGATTTATTGAGTAAAACTCCTTTGCCTAAGTTTGTCACATTGGCCGATCAAAAAATATTTCACCTACTCAACAAATCGCTGATTGGAAAACATCATCATTTTGTTTTAAAAGAAGATCGAGATCAAGAGGTTCTGAGAGAAATCATTATGACTGGCCGGTGTTTCTGGAAGGCCCTCTATCGCACGCCAATAGAATTCAATGAAGGCATTAATCTTGTCAGTCCCAGTGCAAAAAAACTGATCAATCATTTTTACTTTTCAGTTGCTGAAAATACCATCATGAGCACAACTGAGGCAAATGATTATCCCATAACAATTAACCCCAATCAAAAACTGACACCTCATTTACACCTGAACAGCCATGAAGTAACCGTTGATGTTGGAGATCAATATGATTTTGACTTTGATGTGGCCTATATCAGTTTTATATCAGGAAATCATGAGTTTACTTTTGCAGACTTATCATCAGCAAGAATTGTGCCCAACAGCCAAATATTGAGTCAAATGGCTGCTTATTTACGACAAATTGAAAACCTCGATTCTGTTTATGCACATTTCGAAAAGACCGTTTTACAATCGTTTCATCTGAATGATCGATTTGTTGATGCAGATTTGGGGCAACATGCTTTGCTTTTGAGGGGTTTACAATTAGATGGCTGGAAAATCACCATTGATGATAATTTCAGATACAATCGTCAACAAGTCAATGACTGGTATGCGAATATTGTCAAAGATGAAGTAAAAGATGATTGGTTTGACCTGGAGTTAGGCATCAAAGTTTCTGGTCAAGAAGTCAACATCTTACCCTATTTGGTCAAAGCGATTAACTCAGGAAAGTGGCAACACAACAATGATCAAAACTTAAATCTCAAACTTGATGATGGCAGCAATATCAGTTTGGCCCAAGATACCATCAAACAAATACTATCAACACTAACCGAACTGTATGATGATAAATCTTTGAGTTCCAACCAACAACTTAAGTTGTCTACAACACAATTAATACGGGTCAATCAATTACAATCCGCTTTATCAAAAAAACACGATGCTCATGAAGCCTTACATGGTACTTTACAGATCAAAGGCGACCAATGGCTTCGTGAAAAAGCCAAACAACTGGCGGGTAATACCACACTTGAAATCGTTAAACAACCAAAAAATATTCAGGTAAAGCTGCGTGATTACCAGCAACTTGGATTATCCTGGTTACAATTTTTAAGCCAACATCAATTGGGCGGTATATTAGCTGATGACATGGGTTTAGGTAAAACTTTACAAGTATTGGCACATATTTTGATGGAGAAAAACAATGATAGATTAAGCAATCCTTGTCTTATAGTTGTACCGACCACTTTACTGAGTAATTGGCAAACAGAAATACAAAAGTACACACCCAACTTAAAGTCATTGGTATTAATGGGGAGTAAAAGACACAAGCTTTATGAGCAAGTCAAGCATTATGACATCATCATCACCAGTTATGGCATCATGAGTCGTGATACCAAACATTTGACTGCATTGCAATGGCATTTTCTTATTCTTGATGAAGCGCAAACCATCAAAAATGCAAGAACCCAAGTGGCCAAAACAGCTTCTTCTTTGTCTGCTTATAATAGAATCTGTTTAACCGGTACACCCATAGAAAATCACTTGGGTGAACTGTGGTCACTGTTCAACTTCCTCATGCCAGGATTTTTAGGAACAAACAAACAATTTGAAAAAATTTATCAAACCCCAATAGAACGGTTCAATGATGAAGAAAGGCAAGCCGACTTAAGTCAACGCATTTCACCGTTCATGCTTCGAAGAACAAAAGCTGAAGTGGCAAAAGAATTACCAGATAAAACTGAAATCGTCCAGATTATCGAACTCAATGAAGCACAAGCCAACCTTTATGAAACCATCAGATTGACCATGAGCGATGAAATCAAACAGGCCCTACAAAAATCACAAGGGACAGAAAATAAAATCATCATTGGCAATGCTCTGCTGCGCTTACGCCAAGTATGCTGTCATCCATCACTACTTAAATTAACATCAATTGATGATAAACAGGAGTCTGCGAAACTCAATTGGCTAAAAACAATGCTGCCTAACATGATTGAACAAGGCCAAAAAATATTACTTTTCTCTTCTTTCACCTCAATGTTAGATATCATTCAAGAGAATTTACAAACTTTAAAAATTGACAGCATCAAATTAACTGGTCAAACACCTGCCAATAAACGTGGACAACTGATTGATCAGTTTCAAAACGGTAAAATACCGGTATTTTTGATCAGCCTTAAAGCTGGTGGCGCAGGAATTAACCTCACTACAGCAGATACAGTAATTCACTATGATCCATGGTGGAATCCAGCTGCTGAAGCACAAGCCAGTGATCGCGCCCACCGCATAGGCCAAGATAAAAATGTATTTGTTTATAAACTCATCACCAAAGGAACTGTCGAACAAAAGATTCATCACTTACAAAAACACAAACATGATTTGGCTCAAGGCATTTTTGACAAACAAGCCAAAATAAGCAGTATATTAGATGAGGGCCAATGGCAAGATTTTCTAAAACCCATCGAATGATGTTCTATTTAGTACAATAAAAATCAAAACCTGAAATTAAAATAGAATATATTCTTCATTTAATTCACCTATAAAAACCCTGAAAAATAGTTTTCAGGGTTTTTATCACAATTTTAGACTTAAACCGGATATTTCATTAAATCGGTAAAAAAATCGATTTTATCTTTGAAAAACAATGAGTTAGAAGATTTTATTAAAAAGACACTTTGTACCTGAATGGTTTTATGAAAAAAATAGCTGCATATATTGCTTAAATTCACACATGAATTTAATGATCATGTTAATCGCCTCAAAGCCATGAGGCTTTATAAACTATCAATAAGGGCTTTGAGGCGATATTTCCTCAATCTATTTTGCCATTTTTCCCCTAAATTCCATTCTATGATGAAATATCCGGGTTAATTGTTATCAATCAAACCCTTCATAATATGCAGTGGCTGAAGTAGTTGTAAAGGTATTATTGGCATTATTCAGTACTGTTGCTGACATGTTAACTGAGTCATATTGCCTGATGGGTACAGAACAATAAGTAGACTGAGCACTACAGCTGCTATTTGACCAAAGGATAGTAAAATTTGATGGCGCATTATCGATCACAAAAACCGCAGTTGCCAAATTAGCAAAGCTGGCACCAAAACAAAAACCTGTATTGAACTGATCAAATGCAGGCGTATCAACCAAACATTTCATTGACGCTGCGCCAGACCTATTGGCAGTCTGTAATTCTTGAGCCAATTCAGGGATGGCTCTCATCAGTTGTTCTGAGTCATCATTTTTTTGCTCTGCTGAAACCAATGCTGACAGTGATAAAAAAGGAATTAATATTAATTTTTTCATGTTTAATTCTCCAAGCTTTTAGGGTATTGAGAGTAGTCTCGAGTTAAGTATAACACTATTGTACATATTTGCATAATTATATATAGTTATTTGTTCACTATTGTACATTTTTAACGAAATTCGGGCAAACCATTGTGATTACATTGGAGAATCATATATATTGAAATTATCAAAATATAGGCTCAAACAACAATAATCATTAGAGGAAAA
>CAYGTC010000019.1:0-9489 GCA_964352735.1 uncultured Alcanivoracaceae bacterium
TATCTAAGGGCAAGTCATGTGTTATTGGTGCACCTGACAATTGTTGATGCCAATAAGCTAAATCTTCAGCACATCCACCACTCTGTAAATGTTGTCGTTGCCACTGCGAATAATCAGCATATTGAATTGACAAAGGTTCTTGTATTATCATCTCTTGTTTGATCAATGTTTGATAACTGTTAACAAACTCCCTGATTAATACACTCATTGACCAACCATCAGATGCAATGTGATGCAAGTTAAATAAAAGTACACCTTTTTCATCATCTATAATGAGATAACTGACTCGCAACATAACATCGCGTTCTAAATCAAAAACACCTGCTGCATGTTGGGCAATTAAGCTGTTGATTTTTTTCTGTTGAGGCGTAGATTTTAAGTATGAACAATCAATAACCTCAATACTAAAATCCGACTTGGAGTTGATTATTTGAACGGTGCCCTGTTCAACCTCTGCAAAAACCGTTCGCAAGGGTTCATGGCGCTGAATCAATTGAATGAATGCCTGCTGGGCAATAGCCACATCAAACCTACCTTCAATCTCAACGGCTGAGCTGATATTGTAATCTGCAGTGCCATTTTCCATTCGGTCAATAAACCACAAACGTTGTTGGGCAAATGAGGCCAATAACACGCCATCTCGATCCTGTACCTCAATGTGTTCAATTTCATTGTGTTGACTGTTGTCTATCACTGTGGCCAAATTGGCCAATTGCGGTGACGCAAAAATATCTTTGATAGAAACCTCAACACCAAAATCCTCTTGTAGAGCAGTTGTCAATCGGATCGACAGCAATGAGTGACCACCCAGATCAAAGAAATTGGCGTGTCTGCTGATATTTTCCACAGGCAATGACAACAAGTCCGAAAACAATACACATAATTGTTTTTCAGTTGTGCTCTGAGGGGCTTCATATTCTAGTTCATTAATATCGAATGCCGACAGAGCATTTTGATCAATTTTACCATTGGCCGTTAATGGCAACTTTTCCATAACAATAAAATGATTCGGAATCATGTAATCTGGCAATATTGAACGCAAATATTGAGCTGCACTATTCTTCAATAAATCATCATTTAATGCCCCGTTATGGGTCAAATATGCCACCAATTGATGCGAACTATTTTCTATTTCAATGGCACAAACACAACATGTCTCCACAGCATCAATCAATAACAATTGTTGTTCTATTTCACTCAGTTCTATCCTAAAGCCACGAATTTTTATCTGATCATCAACCCGCCCCATAAACACCAAGTTTCCATCAGTATCATAACGAACCATATCGCCTGTACGATACAAATGCTTGGATCCAGTATCAAGTAACACAGGCACAAAACGTTCGGCTGTTAACAACTTTTGATTGATGTAACCTCGAGCCAAGCCGGCACCGCCTATATATAATTCGCCTACTGAACCATAAGGCAGTAATGCTTGATCATTATCCAATATATAAAGCTCAGTATTTTTAATGGCTTTACCTATGGTTAAAGGTTTATCTTTAATTGCTGAACTGATGGTTGCACAGACTGTTGTTTCTGTGGGGCCATAAGCATTAAAAAAATCATACTTAGCTCCCCATTTGTGACTTAATCCTTCATCGAATGCTTCACCAGCAACAATCAAGGATTTGAATTTATAGTCACCATCAATATTCAAATATTGTAAAATGGCTGGCGGTAAAGTGGCGTGACTGATTTGATGAGTAATCAAATAATTCTCTAAATCCTCTGTTGAATAGCGTACGGATTGTTCACATATATAAAGTGATGAGCCATTAGACAAGGCCATTATCCATTCCCAGGTTGCGGCATCAAAATTCAATGAAGCAAAGTGTAATACCCTACTATTGGTATCTATAGAAAAATGTTGTTTTTGAACCAATGCAAGATTGATAACGCCATGATGTTCGATCATCACACCTTTTGGTAAACCGGTTGAACCTGATGTATAGATCACATAAGCCAAATGCCTGGATGTTAAACTTTCAACATGAGGATTATCTGTTCCATAATCGGAGATAACACTTTTAAATTCCTGATCGTCCAGGAGAAGTTGTTGTCTATGATGGCTTTCAGTGATACCTATCAAATGTTGTTGAGTCAGCACTAAAGATAAACCACTGTCATCCATAATGTGATCAAGACGATTTTTAGGGTAGTCAGGATCAAGTGGCAAATAAGCCGCACCAGCCTTTAATATTGAGAGCACCGCAATCATTAAGTCCAATGAACGTTCAACACAAACGCCGATAATATCATCAGGTTCAACGGCTTGATCTATCAAGTAATGGGCTATTTGGTTGGCTTTTTCATTGAGTTCCCTATAGGTCAAAGATTGGTCATCATAAAAAAGTGCCATATTGTTTGGGGTTATTTGAACTTGTTGTTCAAACAGTTGATGAATACACATTTCATCATCGTAAAAGAATTGTGTGTCATTTAAATTTGTTAATAAACGGTATTTTTGTTCATTATTTAATATAGGCAGTTGAGATAATGACAACGTTGGCTTTTCAACTATACCCTCAAGTAATAACAATAAGCTGTCAGCCATGCGTTCAATTGAAGAGGCATTGAATAGATCTTTGTTATATTCAAATTCACATCTCATGTCCTGATCTGATTCAGTCACATTCAAAGTTAATTCAAACTTGGAAATTATGGATTTGTTCTTTTCATAAATCGAGTCGGTTGTTAAGGTGACTTCTGGCAAAATTAATTCTGTCAAGTCTCTGACATTCATGTTAAACATGATCTGTAGCAGTGGACTGTGGCTGGTGCTACGTTGTGGATTGAGTAAATCAACTAGATATTCAAAAGGCACATCTTGATGCATTTGTGCCTCAAGATTAATTGTTTTGATGTGTTTCAAATAGGCTTCAAAAAGCATATCTCCTTCACCTTGTGAACGAAGCACCAAAGTATTAACAAAAAAACCAATTAAAGGCTCAAGTTCTTTGCGTTGTCTGCCTGCAACGGCTGTTCCAATGACAACATCATAATTACCAGAATAACGAGCAACCAAAATAGTAAAAGCCGCATGCAAAACCATAAACAATGTTGAGCCTTGTTCTAGCCCCAATTGTTTTAATTCTTTTAATAGCATCACATCTATAAAAAAAGTATGTTTATCACCATTGGTAGTTTGGTGCATTGGACGACTTCTATCCAAAGGCAAATTATGGACCAAAGGTAAATTGACCAAGTGCTTTTGCCAATAATCAAGTTGTTGAGTTAGCGTTTCACCGACCAACCAATTTCTTTGCCACTGAGCGAAATCAGCATATTGAATATTCAATCCTGGTAATTGTATATTTTGATTGTTTAATAAAGCTTGGTAATACTGAACAAACTCATCAAAAAAGATGGTGATCGACCAACCATCTGAGGCAATATGATGCATATTGAAAAGTAAAACATCATAATCTTCAACATTTTTTATATAATGAATGCGCAGCATTAAATCGTTTTCAAGATCAAATGATTTCTGAACATCTTCATCAACCAATGCTTGGATTTTTCGCCTACTTTTCAACAAGTCAAACGATGACAAATCTATAATATTAATAGTAAATTCATAGTCTTCCTTTATCATTTGTGTGGGGCTGCTATCCTTATTAGCATAGACTGTCCTTAAAGTTTCATGCCTTTGGATCAGCAGATCAAATGCTTTTTCAGCAATGGCAATATCAAGCTCACCTTTAACATCCATAGCTGCGCTCATATTATAATCACCACTCCCATTTTCCATGCGATCAATAAACCATAAACGTTGTTGTGCGAATGATTGTAATATTTCATCACTTCTGTGATCTAATCTAGGAATTATAGATATTTTCGTTCCATTTCTTTCATTGATAATTGTGGCTAAACTGTTAATATATGGAGAATCAAATATCTCTTTAATTGACAATTCCACTTCAAAAGATTCGCAAATTTCAGAGATCAAACGGATTGACAGTAAAGAGTGTCCACCCAAAGCAAAAAAGTTGGCTGTTATGCTGATGGCTTCAACATCAATATCAAGTAATTGAGAAAATATTTCACATAATAACTCTTCAGTTTTATTAACTGGGGCCACATACGAAGATTTATCAACCTTAATTGAAGGTAAAGCTCTATGATCTATTTTTCCATTAAGTGTTAAAGGCAAAGAGTCTAGCACCACAAAATGATCAGGAACCATATAATCTGGCAATACAGACCTTAAATGATTGTTAACATCAGCAATAATACTTTCATTTGTACCTGCTGAATCCAGAATAAAATATGCCACCAATTGTTGTGGACCGGAATCATTTTTAATAGCAATAACACAACAATTCTGAATATTATTAATGGATAATAGCTGTTGTTCTATTTCACCTAGCTCGATTCTAAATCCACGAATTTTTATCTGACTATCTTTTCGGCCAACATAAGCTAAATTGCCCTCTTCTATTTGATAAACCAAATCACCAGTTTTATACAGGCGAGTAGAATGGCCATTGTCAAATGTGTGATCTATAAAAAATTCTGCGGTTAAATCTTTACGATTTAAATACCCTCTGGCTAAACCTACTCCTGCAATATATAGCTCTCCAATGGCTCCAATGGGCTGCAATTGCAAACTATGATTGAGCACATACAATTGTATGTTATCGATTGGTCTACCAATAGAAACTGTTTGTAATTTATGATTGGGTACATGCCAATAACTGACATCAATTGCAGCCTCGGTAGGTCCATACAAATTATGCAGTTCAGCAACATTTAATTGATAATGAAGCTCTGCTAAATCGACACTTAATGCTTCACCACTACAAAATACACGTTTTAGACTATTACACTGTTTCCAATCACCATAATTAAGCATCGCTCGAAACATTGAGGGTACAAAATGTAAAGTCGTGACATGGTTTTTTTGAATGATTTCATTTAAATAACGTGGATCTTTATGACCATCTGGTTTCGCAAAAACCAAACGTGCTCCGATGAAGAAAAACCAACTAAGCTCCCATACTGATACATCAAAACAATAAGGTGTTTTCTGTAAGATAATGTCTTTATCTGTCAACCTATATTTATTGTTCATCCACTCAATGCGATTGACTAATGCTTTATGTTCAATCATCACGCCTTTGGGCATACCAGTTGAACCCGAGGTGAATATCACATAAGCTAAATGCTTTGATTTTAATTCTGGCACTTGGGGGTTTATGATTGAGTACTTAGATAATTGATTGACCAATTGATCATCATCGATCGCCAAAACCAACACAGACTCATCAACAATACTTTCTAATGTAGTTAATTGATATTTCTGTGTAATAACAACTCTTACAGATGCATCATTAAGTATGTGTTTCACTCTATTTTCTGGATATTCAGGATCCAATGGTACATAAGCTGCTCCTGATTTCCAGATAGCTAAAATAGCAATCATCATTTCCAATGATCTGTCAATAATCAGTCCAACAATATCATCTGGTTGAATTCTATTTTCTATTAATACATGTGCTAATTGATTGGCTTTATGATTCAACTCCTTATATTTTAGCTGGCTATTTTCAAAAATAATTGCAATATTGTTTGGTGTTTTTTCAACTTGTTTTTCAAATATTTGATGGATACAAAGATGATCAGGAAATGGCTTTTGATTAATTTCTAATGAATGCAAGTTTTTTAAGGTTTCTCGCTCATTTAATAAACTAGATTTCTGAATATCAATATTGTTAGTATTAAGTAGATGTGAAACGAAGTGAATGAAAGCATTTTGAAAGCTGGTCATAAATAACTTTGTAAAACAATTCGCTCGATATTTAAATAATGCAGTCAGTTTATTATCATTACTCAGTAATTCCAAAGATAGAGCCTGCTCACTTGTCTCATGAATCAAGGGTAATACATTTAAACCTAAGTTATTCTCAGTAACATTGAATAACTCTTGTGCAGCAGTCCATATAAAACTCGTTTGGAATAATTGTTGAGTATCTTGTTCTCCTGAAGCTCCTATATCATTAATCATATTAATTAACGGATAATCACCGTGCATCAAAGCTTCATATGCATCATTTTTTAACTGGTTCAAGACATCTGAAAAGCTATAATTCGGAGAAAACTCATACCTGATCGGTACTAAATTAGCAAAATAACCAATAATTTTGTCAAATTCTAATTCTGGTCGTCCTTTAACAGGAGTACCAATAATGATGTCTTTTTGGCCTGTAAAGCGAGATAAAAAGCAAAAATATGCAGTTAACCATAACAAATATTCACTGCAATTATTCTCTCTTGCATATATTTTAAATTGAGTTACAACTGTTGTGGGTATATCACATTTCAATATCTCTCCATGAATTGCAGATTGGTTACTTATATCCATAATCACATTGAGTTTCGGCAAATCTCCATGCAATTTTTTAAGCCAAAACTCTTTGCTTTCCTGAGCATCTTGACTGTTAAACCAGTCTAATTGCCATTGTTGAAATTGTTGATAGTTAAATTCAACAGGTTTCAAAAATGTTTCATTTTTTTGAGTTTCGTAGATGCTCTTTAACTCATCAATCAATAACAGCAAACTGGCACCATCAAAAACGAGATGATGAACATTCACCAAAAGCAGGTGAGCATCAAGATAATTTTTGCACAGGGAAACACGAATCAAAGGCCCATTTTGTAGATCAAAGGGTTCTGCTGATAGTATCTTGATTTGTTCAAGTATTTCTTCTTGGTTTAAATCAAAAAGTTCACATTCACCAATTAATAACTGAGGGTTTATCGCCACTTTTCTGGTCACATTTCCATTCTCTTCATGAAATGTACTGGCCAACATATCATGTCTACTCATTAAAACAGTAAATACCTGAGAAAGGTCTTCAATAGTAACTTCAGAATTGAGGCTAAAGGTGACAGGTAAATGATATCGATCACTCAACGGATCCAACTGATGTAACAACCACAAGCCTTTCTGGCTGGCTGTCAATGGATACTTATTTTCATTTAAATCGAGTTTATTAATTTTTTTCATGTCATCAATTTTGAGTTATTATTAATATGTTATTTGCATCATTTTATAATCATGGAAATAAAAAAATTGTTAATTGGTTTTAATTTAAATACAGTATTCACAAGCAAGCTGTCATGCTCTCCATTTACCAACACATATTCGGATGGCGACTGAACACTATCAAATATCAACATCAGTTTATTGACATTTTCTGATGCGATGAACAAGGCAAATCACCTTCTGATGTTTATCAACTCAAGTGTGATACTTTCTTGACTTAAGTTGATCATATACTTAGGAGCATTAAGCAAGTGGGTTTCATATTTTTAATTAATCAAAAAATCAGCCAGAATAAACGGTTGGTCAGGTTCAATTGATTTTGCCAATCATACCGACTGCTCAATTGATCTAATGGATCAATTTGGTGTAATAACCATAAGCCTTTTTGACCTGATGTTAAATGAAATATTTGTTTTTTATTCTCATTTTGATCAGTGCTCATTATTTACCACTTTGTAAAGTTTCTTTGTTTTCAACATAAGGGTTTGCAATCAGCATGATCACATCAACCACACTTTGGGCATCATCACTCATTGGACGAGATATGTAGAGAGTCCTATTATCTGGTCGAAATTTATTTTTAAATTGCATATTGCCTTTTCCATCAAAAGCACCCTGCTCTTGTAAACTTGCCAAAATACTGGTCACAGCAGGATTGGCTGTTTGAGCATCGCCCACGGACACGCCAAATGTGGCGCCAAGACTGAAGTCTTGATGCCCTTCTTCACTCAATGTCTGAATGATATTCCAGATTGAAAACTCTAAGCCGCCCAAAGGTATTTCTTTAGCATAGAATTCCAAATCCATCAAATAACCACTGCGAGGAGACAACTCTGTCAGTATGATGACATTTTGTAGTTTGTTATCAATTTTTGTTAAGAAAATCCTGTGTGATGGAGGTAATTGTCCTTTTGCAATCAACTTTTTAACCTCCCAAATGTAGGGATTAACCATGTTTTTGGTTTCAGCCCACTCATCAATCATGACAGCAATAGATTTGTCTATCAAAGCGTCTTGTCCACTTTCATATTCAAAAAACTCGCACACACCTGTTTGTTGAAACTTGTTAATTTGATAACGCAACCTCCTCATTTTGCTGCCGCGCAGAGACATGTCTTGGATATCAGGTATTCTTTGCATTAAACCAAAAGGGTTCGAACTGAATTTGTCATCAACTGAATCGGTCAAGACTTTTTCTGTCAACATATTTGCCAACAAATTGTTTTCTCGGCAATAATTGGTGAATTCAACGGCCAATTCATCCAAGTCTTCCTCTTTACCAACATAAGTGAAGGCAATCGCCACTTCACCATTGTGGTTAAAATTAAAATATGCTTTTCTGCTTGATCCCAGGAAAATATATGGAGCTATTGCATTCCTGGCCAAGGCTTTATTTTCCTTACCATTAAGATCGCATAAGTTTTTTATCACTTCAAAAAACTCAGAATTGTTTGTTATGTCAGTTTCTTTAAGGACAGCGTATTTTTTTGTTGAGACTTTATCCAAAATTTTAACTTTACTGACATCTTGTTCATCATTATTTGGTATTAAGAAATGCTGTGTCAAAGCCTCACCATGTTCTGCGATCAAATAATCGCTCAAGCTGTTTAAATTGGCGTGCTCAAAAAAGACCGTCTTCATCACAGGACCGGTGACTTTTTCTAGCTTTTTGGTCATGCGCAAAGCCAAAAACGAATCAATCCCAAAACCTTCAAAACCGGCATCGGCCTCGATACTCTCAACATCACGGCGGGTTTCATCGGCAATCATTTGCGCCAAAAAGCCAACCATCGCGTGCTTTAATGCGTCAGCCTCTGATTCCTCATTAACCACCGATTGTTTGACCTGTTCTGCCGCATGTTCTATGCTTTCGGCAACTGCTTCAGCAACAACATTAACTTCAGATACTGAAAGATCAAAGTGTTGTGATAAAGCATCCCTATGTTCAGCAATCAAATATTCACTCAAGCTGTTTAAATTCGCGTGTTCAAAAAAGACCGTCTTCATCACAGGACCAGTGACTTTTTCTAGCTTTTTGGTCATGCGCAAAGCCAAAAACGAATCAATCCCAAAACCTTCAAAACCGGCATCGGCCTCGATACTCTCAACATCACGGCGGGTTTCATCGGCAATCATTTGCGCCAAAAAGCCAACCATCGCGTGCTTTAATGCGTCAGCCTCTGATTCCTCATTAACCACCGATTGTTTGACCTGTTCTGCCGCATGTTCTATGCTTTCGGCAACTGCTTCAGCAACAACATTAACTTCAGATACTGAAAGATCAAAGTGTTGTGATAAAGCCTCACCATGTTCTGCGATCAAATAATCGCTCAAGCTGTTTAAATTGGCGTGCTCAAAAAAGACCGTCTTCATCACAGGACCGGTGACTTTTTCTAGCTTTTTGGTCATGCGCAAAGCCAAAAACGAATCAATCCCAA
>CAYGTC010000019.1:9589-68940 GCA_964352735.1 uncultured Alcanivoracaceae bacterium
CTTCAGCAACAACATTAACTTCAGATACTGAAAGATCAAAGTGTTGTGATAAAGCATCCCTATGTTCAGCAATCAAATATTCACTCAAGCTGTTTAAATTCGCGTGTTCAAAAAATACCGTCTTCATCACAGGACCAGTGACTTTTTCTAATTTTTTGGTCATGCGCAAAGCCAAAAACGAATCAATTCCAAAACCTTCAAAACCGGCATCAGCCTCTATAGCCTCAACATCACGGCGGGTTTCATCTGCAATCATTTGTGCCAAAAAGCCAGCCATCGCATGCTTTAATGCGTCAGTCTTTGACTCCTCATTAACAGACGATTGTTTGACCTGTTCTTCATCAGGTTCTGTGCTTTCGGCAACTGCTTCATTCGCTATTTCAGCAATACCTTTAGCATCGCTTTGAGCCTGTTCATTAACCAATGTTTTGATCGTTACCTCAGTCAGCAACATGGATATTTGACCTTTTTTATCATAAATTGAGATGCTGTAATTATTCGCATCCTTCATGTTTTTCAGCGCATGAACACTGACAAAACACAGATGTGTCAATGGCCGATAAATTTTCAGTTCTTCAACGGCAACAGGCACTTTAATGACATTACCATTGGACTGCTTGAGTAGGATCCCCAATATACTTTGTAAAGCCCCATCTAAAATGGCAGTGTGTATGCCGTTAGAAATGTGAGCATTTCCAGATGCTGGCAATTGAATTTCAGTGTGAACCGATGAATCACCTATGACCATTTTATTGATGACTTTTAAGCTCTCTCCATACACAAAGCCATGTGCATCAAACCATTCATATGTGCTTGATTTATCAAGATAATCGCCTGCTATCTGTGTTTTATCAAAGGCATAGTTAGCATTGACATTATCACCATTAATTTTAACTGTACCTTGTGCGTAATACTGTTTATGATCATTTTCATCAATGGCATAAAAAACATATTCATAACTGCCATCTAGTAATTCAATGGATAACTCAACCCCTGAGGCCATCGCATCTGGTGTCATGGCTTGTAACCACATAACATTTTTGAATGTTGTAGCAACCGAAGCACCTGCGGTCAATAATGCATGGTTAACCAATTCGAGATACGTCGCCGCTGGTAACAATGCTTGACCAGCAATATTGTGCTGTTTGATATAAACTGCACTGTTATCACTCAGCACTTTGAAGTGTAAGTGATTTGTGTCTTCAGTATAAACCGACTCAAGATAAATACCTGCATCAGATAAATGTGGAACCGCTTCATCAATAATTGCACCTGTGTATTCATTATCCAATAACCAGTAGCGATTTTTCTGAAAAGGATAGTTCGGCAATGATGGAACCCGCGATGTCATGGGATTGATCTGTTGCCAATCGATATCAACACCGATCACCCATTGTTGTGCCAAGGAATTCATGTCTTTAGTATTCATCAGTTCAGACAGGTTATCAGGTTTGGTTCTGTTCAAATGCTTTTGATCAAGGTTATCAAACACACCTTCTGTGAACTGGCCATTGTTGTATTTTTGTAATTTGGCACGTAACTCTTCAACTGTATTGGCAACAATGGCAAGTCGTTTCAACATAAACTCTCTGCCCTGTTGAAAACCTGCAGCGATGCGTTGGATAGAAGGTAAGTTCTCAGCATCAGTGCCTTCATCAAGATAACTGATGAGCTGTTCAGTATAACGTTTTAACCCATCGGCATATTTGGTAGAAATGGTCACGACTTGCGCTTGTTGACCAATCGCGGTGTCAACTTCAATGGCCTGATTGTGGTACTCTTCCATCACGACATGTGCATTAACGCCACCAAAACCAAAGGAGCTGATACCTGCACGTCTTGGCACCAATTGACCGTTATTGTCTGTAATTTGTTGCCATTCTGTGGTTTTATCGGCTAAACGGAATGGCGTATCTTCCAACGAAATGTATGGGTTTGTTTTTTCAAAATTGATATTGGCAGGAATGATCTTATTTTTTAATGACAGGATCAATTTCAATATTCCCGACATACCAGAGGCCAACTCCAAATGACCAGCATTGGTTTTAACCGAGCCCAAAGTACAATATTCATTGATCACTGGCATTTGCTCTGAGGCATGTGCAGATTTTTTGAATGCCCTTAATAAACCTTGTATTTCAATTGGGTCACCCAATGCTGTTCCTGTGCCATGGGTTTCTATGTATGTGAGTGTTGCCGGATCGATGTCAGCATCTTTGAATGCCAGATTCAAGACATCAGCTTGTGCACGAGGATTTGGCGTGGTAAACGTGTTAACCAACCCTCCATGATTGACAGCAGAGCCTTTTATCACTGCATAAATGTGATCTCCATCGGCCTGGGCTTTACTCAAAGGTTTTAACAACAAAGAACCCACTCCTTCACTGCGCACATAGCCATTGGCGCGATGATCAAATGTTTTACAACGTCCATCATCTGCTAACATAGAAGCTTTACCTAAACCAATGTGCACACCAGGGTTCAATAGCATGGATACCCCACCGGCTATACACATATCACACTGGCCATTTCTGATGGCTTGTACTGCTCTGTCAACTGCAACCAAGGTACTGGAGCATGCCGTTCCTATGGGTTCACTGGCTCCACTGAAATTAAAAAAGTATGAAATTCTGTTGGCCAATACTGCATGCATCCAACCTGCCACAGAATAAGCTTCAAAATCACTGCTTTGTTCTCTCAGTAATTCGTGATAATCTGAGCTGCCAATACCTACAAACACTCCGGTATTGGTCCCTGATAATTCCGATGCTTTGTAGCCAGCGTCTTCGATGGTATGCCAGACACTTTGTAGAAACAACCGTTGTTGCGGGTCAGTTAGCTCAGCTTCCAAAGGGGAAATATTGAAAAATTCCGCATCAAATTTATCCACCTCAGGCATAAACCCACCCCATTTGATGTGCGTTTTGCTGTTACCAAGGTCTGACTCACCATAAAACTTTTTCCAGTCCCAACGATCTTTGGGTATTTCACTGATCAGGTTCTTCTCATTGACCAAGTTTTGCCAAAACTCATCTGCTGTTTCTGATTGAGGCATGGTGCCATGCAAACCCACAATGGCAATGGGTTCTTTGCTGTTTTTTAAAGGCTGTGATGCATCGACATGATCATATGCATTACTGGATTGAACTATGCGCTCTTGCTGTATGGTTGCAGACTCCGGTTCGATAATTGATGGTTCTTTAACGATGCTTTGCTCATTTATTGCTTGAGTTTCTTCAACAGGCGGATGCGCATTTATTAGCTTATCCTCTTGATGCTCAGCACCCATTTTTGCATAATGCTGATTCAATGCATCACCAAAATCATCCAGCAAATATTCTGTCAATTCATCCAATGTTTCTTGTTCAAAAAATATCAGTGGCGTCACATCAATTTCCAAACGTTGATTGATCTCATTGGCGAACTCCGTAAAGGTCACCGAATCAAAGCCATAAGTACTCATGTTTTCCGCAAAATCAATGTCACTTTGCTGAATTCTCAGTAAATCCATCACCATTAGAGTCAAATCTATTTTCAATGATTCAACCATGTTATCGCCACTGTTATTAGGCTTATTGTTGGCAAGGGTATCGGTATTTATATGCTCAGCTTTTTGTACGACTGAAACAGATTCATTACGTTTCAAAGCAGGCACGGTATCGGTATTCGTAACATGATGCATGATGTCCAATGCATCACAAGCTTTGCTGACATCACCTTGTATCACACCAAAACCTGAAGAATCTTGAGTCAATCCAAAGTGTAATGCTTGTAATCCAACAGCCGTTTGTAGAGGTTTCATGCCCCAATTCTCAAATAACCATTTTTCGGCCTGTTCATTAACCTGCATGCCGCCACTTTGCCACAGTGGCCAATTGATTGAGAGGGTTTTTCCTTGTCGTTGTCCCTGTTGGCGCCATTGATCCCTTAATGCTGCAAAATCATCCATAAAACGATTGCCCGCAGCGTAGTCGCTTTGGCCCATATTGCCATTGGTTGAAGCAATTGATGAGCACAGAATAAAGTAATCCAGATCCATATCTTTGGTAGCGTTATCCAAGTTTTGTGTGCCCAAAATTTTAGGAGCCAATACTTGTAAAAACTGTTCACGTTGCTTATTCCACAAGAAACCATCCTTAATCAAGCCGGCTGCGTGAATAATGCCATTGATGCCATTATGGCGGTTGTTGATGTCAGCCATTAATCGCTGTACTTGATCTGCCTGAGTTAAATCACAACTGCTGTATTCAACATGTTTCACCAATGTATTTAAGGATTGAATTTCATTTTTTATGGAGTCATTAAATACAGAGCGCCCAGTCAGAATCAAAGTAATGTTTTGCACTTTGGACATTTCTTTGGCAAAGATCAATCCCAATCCTCCCATACCACCTGTAATCAAATAAGTCCCGTTATCTTGAGCGAGTTGAACACCCTTATGGTTTGAATTCTCTACTGATATTGACTGATAGGCTTTATAAGACAATGTATTCTGTTTATTGATCTTTAATTCATGATTGTTATGATTCAAGCAATTTAAAATATGCTGCCAGTCATACTTATCATTTTCAATGCACAGGGTTTGACAATTGATATTCGCGCCTTCTTGTTTGATTGAACGCATGAATCCATTGACAGCAGAATAACAAGGGTTCTCAAGGGCATCGATGGCATGATACAAATAGGATAAGCTGAGATTTTTTGATCCAATTGTTTTTCTATTTTTCAGTAATGTTTGAGACAAAGCAAATATCGATAATAACCCACTGTTCAAGGCTTTACCAGTCGCCACTTTATCTGCAACATATGGATTAACAGACAAATGATGAATGAAATGACACGGTTGCAAATCATCGGCAATCATATCATCAAACATGTGTTGAATGTGCTCGGTTTTACTCGGGTTCAATTGATAATGCTTTGTGGCAATTTTAGTGTATGATTTAGCAGGTTCTGCAAACACAACAGGTATAGTTTTATTGGTATGAGCTTGCAAAGCTTGTTGCAAAGGTCTTATTTCTGAAGATTCATAGCCAATCAAAACCACAGTTCCAGTCATTTGATTGTGCTGATTATCATTCGCCAAATCCAGTTCTACCCAATTCGGTTGATACAAAATCACGTCATCATTTGTTAACAAAGCATGTGGCTGATTTTCGTTTTTTTGATTATTTGAAGCAGACAGTGGCAGTTCTGAGATGGCTTTGAATGAAAAATCTTTCATTTGAATCAAAACTTGCCCAGACTCGTCCAAAACATCAATATTGATGTTTTTGATGTCATCACGTTCTTTTTTGCCTTCATCCAGTGTGAGATGAGCATAACAATGCTGAGTCAATGGCCTAATGATATGTAATTCGCGCATCACAAAGGGTACATAAGGTACGCCAGGTTGTGTCATTGTGTTGGCATACTCAAGTAAACAAATAATGGATTGTACTGCGCCATCTAAAATTGACGGGTGCGCATCATAGTCATTGAAGCTACTGATCAAATCCACGGGCAATTCAATTGTGGTTAACCCTTCTTTGTTTCCGTATTGAAAACTGCTAATGGCTTGTAAGTTAACACCATAAGTTAATTTGCGCGTACTGAGCAAGTCATAACATTGTTGTTTTGTCATACTGCCGCTACAGCGACGTTTTATGTTTTCTAAGTCTTTTTTCAATACAGGTATCTGTGGCTGTGATTGACAAACCGCTTTGCCTTGTGCATGCGTATTTTTCTTGCCATTACGATCAAAAGTACAGATCTCAAAATCTGCAACACCATCTTTATCATACAGTTTTATTCGAATATCATCTGAAGATTGGCTATTTATTGGGCTGGCCCAAACCACATTCTTTAATGTATTGACTTGATAGCCACTGGCTTGTTCAGCAGCCTTCCTGGCCATTTCCATATAAGCCACGCCCGGTAATGTCGGCAACTGGTCAACGATGTGTTCACTGAAAACGTATTGTTCTAGATCAAATTGTTTTTTAAATTCTAATTGTTTAAATGATGAGCAATTACTGTCAATTAATGGATGTAAAGCAATGCCTGTATTATGACTCTTAGGCATTTGAATTGAACGACCATTGATAACATCAATCCAATGAGACACTCTCGCAAATGGATAAGTTGGTAAAGAAATCCTTTGTGCAGAGGTATTGTGATGCAATGCCTGCCAATTGATGTCTACTCCATTGACCCATAATTTCGCTATTTTTGCCATACTGCGATTATTCAAAAGTACTTGAATAATTTGTTCGCTTTCCTGATCATTAAATATGTCCAAAGCCAATTGAACAGAGGCATCCGTCATTAAAATATTTTCATTACTTTTTTCTTTAATATAATCATCTAAGTGATTGATAAGGTTATCAATTGTATCGACAACAATAGCCAGTCTCTTTGGCATGGCTAAACGCCCGACTTGTAATGTATAAGCCAGATTTGTCAAACTTACTTTTTCAGCACCTCTATTCAGGAATTTCAATAATTGTTGTGCTTGTGCTTTCAAACCGCTTTCTTTTTTGGCAGAAAGGATGATCACATGCGGGCCAGAGCCCTGATGTTGATTCAAGGGCTGTTCAAATTCTTCAAAGATAATGTGCACATTGGTACCACCAGCACCAAATGAACTTAATCCTGCACGGCGTGGAATCAGCTTTCCACTGACTTCAAGCGGATGCCAAAACTCCTTGTGCTGTTGAACATAAAAAGGTGAATTGCTGAAGTCAATGTGTTCATTCAATTCTGAAGAATGTAATGAAGGCAGCAATTGTTGATGCTTCATTTGCAGTAGCAACTTAGTTGCACCAGCAATACCAGCTGCCGCCTCCAGGTGACCTATATTGGTTTTTATGGATCCAATTGAACAATATTGTTTTACATTGGTGTCTTTTTTAAAGGCTTTACTTGCGCCTTGAATTTCTACAGGATCGCCTAATTCTGTGCCAGTTCCATGGGCTTCAATATAACTGATGGTCTCAGCCCCTATGTTGGCTTTATCTAATGCAGAACGAATTAAATCGGCTTGTGCGTTGGGGCTAGGGACAGTATAACCAGCTGTTTTGCCACCATGATTAATCACTGAACTTTTGATCACACCATAGATCTGATCACCGTCTTGTATGGCGGCTTTTAAAGGTTTCAATATCAATGTACCAACACCTTCACCTGCGACATAACCCGTTCCACCTTTGCCAAATGCACGGCACAAGCCATCATCTGACAAAAATTGCGCTGCTTTGGTTATGTGGTATTTACTCGGATGTATGTCCAGATTAATGCCGCCGGCAAGGGCCACCTTACATTCATCGTTGCGTAAAGATTCACACGCCAAGTGTATGGCCGTCAGGCTGGAAGAACAAGCCGTATCAACTGTTAAACTGGGGCCATTGAAGTTCATATAAGAGGAAATACGATTGGATATGCCCCAATGTTGCGAATTGGCAATAGAACCACCACCAACTTGTCGATTTTCAGCACCCAGCATTTCATAATAGGACCACACTGCCCCAACAAAGACGCCGACCTCGCGCGATTTGATTGTTGCACACAATGATTCTGGATGATAACCGGCATCTTCTAGTGCTTGCCATGACGCCTCCATCATCAAACGTTCTTGAGGATCCATGTTTTGCGCTTCTCTTGGTGAAATGCTGAAAAATAATGAATCAAACTTATCCACATCATCAATAAATCCACCATAATGCTGTTCTGTGTTTGCATCAATAAAGCGGCTGCTCCAATCAGGCCCCATTTTAATGCTATTTTTACCCTTAACGAGGTTATCCCAAAGTTCATCTGGGTTTTGTGCATCTGGATAACGACCACTCATGCCAATAACTGCAATATCAGTAATATTTCCAGGGGCATGCGCTTTATTTGAATCGCTTGTATCATCAGGTTTTATAACATCATCAATTTCATTATCGTGACCCGCAACACTTGACGGTACATTTTCTGTTTGCTGTTTTAAAGGAGTTGATGAGACTGGAGACAATAACAACGACAATTGATTTTGCACAATATATTTGGCTTTTACTTCACCAAATAAGCCTTGTGGTTTGCTGTGTAACTTTAAATTATCAATCATACTATCCGTATTGAACACAGTGATGAGTCGTTGAGCAATGTTTTCAATCTGAATTGAGCTCATGCCAACAGGAATGGCCAATCGAATGAGGTCATTCATACTGGTATTGCGCTGTCTACCAACACTGTGAACACCTGCACGGATGCCTGTATTTTTATACAGCCATGCCAAGAACGATGGCAATGGTGAATCAAGATTCTTTAATGCGGTGATTGACATTGGATCAATCAGTACACAATGTCCACCGACCGGTTGAATAACTGTCAAACCATTATCAATCAATGATTGGGCCAGCATACTTACATGCCGCATTCTTTGTTTTACCTGCTGTAAGATATAGGCCTTGTCTTGAACGGCGTGACACAAGAGTTGATGATCAGTTCGGCTCAGTCCGCTGCCATTGGTTGACATTGTATCTTGAATTTGCGCATATAATTTTTCATCTCTCAAGGCAATAAAGCCACCCGTATGAGAACCAAAATCTTTGGTTAAGCTGCCATTCAGTACATCAGCACAATCACAAATTTGTTTAACGATGTGCCAAATATCATGACCTTGATATTCTGTCTCATGCTGAGATATATGGTAGGCATTTTCGATGATCCTTGTGACGTCCAATACTAATGGAATATCTCCTATGATTGATTTGACTTGTTTCAGGTTTGCCAAAGAAACAGGACAACCACCTGAGGCATTATTGGCTGTTTCAACCCAAACAAAGGCAATTTCTTCTGAATAAGTCGCTATATGCTCTTTTAACGCATCACAATCCATATTGCCTTTAAAAATCTCATCCGATTGACGGTCATAAAAGCTATGTTGTGGAATTTCTATTGGCAAGAAATCATTATTAATTTGATGGTATAAACACGTGGGAAACAAGACATTTTGGAGTACATATTTCTTACCTTTCGGCCAAGCTGGGCAAAAGAAGGATTCTGCCACCCTACCCGATGCAAATGCTAAAACATAGGGCAAAGTGAAAATTTCAGACAGCAAAGATTCTAATTGAAGATCTCCTTGATATGGCAGTTGTTGTAATTGCTGAGTTCTTTCATCAATAAAACTGTATTCCAGCTCAGACCACGAATCTGTAGCCAAATCGTATTCAATTTTATTGCGATCAATGTTGAAAGCGTTATAACCTGCGCTCTTCAATAACTGATAATAACGCTCTCTATCACCAGAGTCTGCAACATCTTTGTGGTTTGTGACAAGAGGTATTTGTTTGGTGGGCGTTTCTACTGCTGTTTGTTGGTCAGTCAGCAGTTCTGAAGAATCTGTTGTGGTCTGTATGGCTTTATCTGTTTTTTGTGGATTACCTATCATCATGATGATGTCTAAAACATTCGACGACTTTTGTCCTTGGTCACGATAAAGATAAACCGGTGTATTAACGCACCTGTATTTGTTTTTGAATTGATAATTACCAGCTTCTTCAAAGATTCCATCATCTGCTAATTTGGCAAATGCCTCTGTGACAGCAGGATCCGCATGATCGGATGAATAAAAACGGCTGCCAAAAGTTAAGCCCAGACTAAAGGCATGACAACCTTCATTTACCAGTGTTTTTATGATTTCACAAATGGCAAATTCCATAGCCCCTGGAGCCATATCTGTTCCATAAAATTCTGTATCCAACAGGTAACTGTTATGCGATTCTATGCGAGAAATAATGATAACATTTTGTAAACATTGATCCAAATATGTTAAAAATATTCGATAATCATCGCTCAAACAACCTGTTTCCATTTCATCTTTTACGCGCCAAATGTATGGATTAACGCCAGTTTTATTACTGGCCCATTTTTCTATCATATTATTAACTTCAGCATCTTGAATACTGTTATCACTTACATAATATTCTGAGATTTGTGCATCTCCAGACTGTTGGAATTTATTGACGTGATAGCGTAATCTGCGCATTTTACTGCCACTGATGGAAAATTTTGTAATTTCTGGTAACCTCTGCACAACACCAAATGGGTTGACTGAAAATTGCTGAAGGTTAATTTCATATTCACACAAAACATTCAACAATAATTGTTGTTCATGACAGTAAGCCTTGAGTGTCAACAAGCTGTTTTCAAAACATTCTTGTGGCCCAACATATCGAAATGCCAAAAGAATATTATTGTTCACATTGAAATAAAACAGGCTATTTTGCTCGACCGGCATGAAAATTAATGGAGCGATGTTTTTTCGTGACAATGCAACGCTCTCAGCCCCATACTGTGCAAACAAAGACACAACTGTTTCTGCCAAAGCCTTATTATTGTCTAATTCTTCTTCAGATAAGATAAAATATTGTTGGCCTAATGGAGCTTCCTGAATATCAGCAGTATTGAATTTATTGGATGGTTGTTCATGCTCAACAAAAGCCTGATTGAGATCGATATGTTGAATCGGCTCTGATACCACATCATTATTTATTGATGGAGGCATTACTGGATTTTGCTCAATAGCAGGTGTTTCATTGATTGGTTCAACCTGCGCATCAGATGTAATATTCAACAATGTGACCAATGTTTTTTCTTGTTCATTGACAAAGATTTCGGCCAGTTCTTCCACATTTGATGCTTCAAACAACAAGGTTTTCCTCAACTCCCCGAAATCATTTTCAAGATTTCTGATGATACTCAGTGTAAGAAAAGAATCAATGCCATATTCTTTAAACGATTGTCTGGTATCAATTTCATGCGCTTGTAATGATGCAGTTTCAGCGATGATGGACAGTAAGTATTCAACGGCTTTATTGAATAAAATCTTGGTATTCACTGGATTATTCTCCATAAGGTTATGGTGGTTTTTTATATTATTTTTAGATGCAGATGGTTTTGCACTATTATTGTCAACGCTTTGTACTGTTACAGTTGTTGATGTTTGTAGCGCTGTTTTTTTGAGTGATGGCTTGTTGTATTTTTTATGAATTGCAACAGCCATTTTCTTGAAAACCACACGCTTTATTTGTACCAATAATGTGTTTTTTTCATCCACAATACTGACATCAAAGGTCTGTGTTTCTGCTGCAGTACTATTATGACTTCCAACAGATTTTTGTATTAAATTTTGGGGGGGTTGCACCAGTACAAAGACAGTAGCTGGTAGCGGCCTATAACAAGTGATATTTTCAATCATCATAGGTATATAACCATCAGAAAATTTATGATGTAATAACACTGACAAGCACGTCTGTAAGGCGCCATCCAACAATCGCGGGTCCAATTCAAATTGATCTATTTGCTGTGGTTCAATTTTCAATTGACTCAAATAGTTTTCACCATTGTGTAACAGTTTTTGAATGACTTTAAATTGCTTACCATATTCAAAACCCAAGCTTTTAAGTTTTTCATACAAATCATGGGTTGCAACTGTTGTATAGCCAGCTATATTTATTGTTTGAGCAATTTCATTGGTTTGTTTTTGAGGAACAAACAGTGTTTCTGTTCCCGGCTTTTTGTCATCCAAATGGATGTGATATTTTTTTCCATACGGCAGTTGTTCTGCAGATACTTTAATCACAGCAGCCTTTCCTTCAAAAACCATAGGTGTTTTAAAAAAGACATCTTTAAATGACAACGGCAGATCTTGGTTTTTATACATATTTTGAAAAAGCACAGAAATACTGAGCACACCAGGAGCAATGGCTTGTTGATTTACAATATGTTGGGTGGCCAAAAAATGATCCGCATCAATGATATATTCAGTTGATGGCGTTTGGACAGTTTTTTTATCTTGCTTGCGTACTTCGTACTTACTGAGGCTTGTTTGAATTTGTGCTTTTTCAATTTCAGTATTTTTGATATTTACCCAAAAGTGCTTTTTCTCAAATGGATATGTGGGTAATGGCACCCTTTGTAGTTCTTTTTGGTTTTTTTGATGCAGCATTTGCCAGTCAACTGCGACTCCTTGTGTCCATGATTCAGCCATCTTTGACAATTCCACGTCAGTTGATGATTGTAAAACCGCTTGTTTTTCTATCTCTGATGAGCTTAATAAGCAACCTTTGTTATAAAATGTATGTGATTGTTCGTGATTTTTAAGAAAGTCTTTTAAAGCAACAATCAACTCTTTAATATTCTTGACACAAATGGCCACACGATACTTCTCATGATCACGCCCAATTTGCCATGTATAGGCCATATCTGCCAATGATGGCCTCTCTTTTTTCGCATGTAAAAAACCCAAATAATCACTGACATACCGCTTCAGCGCACTTTTGGTCTTTGCTGAAATGATGATAATTTCCTGTTTCTGTATACTTGTTTTTTGTTGCTCAACATATTCTTCTAAAACCACATGGCCATTGACACCGCCGAAACCAAAAGAACTGACCCCGGCTCTGCGGAGTCTTTGCTTGTTGTTTTTTGAAGGCCATTGTATATTTGAGTTAAGCATTTCAAACCTACCCTGGTCTAAATGAATGTATGGATTCATCTGCTTGAAATGTAGTAATGCTGGCAGAAGCTCATTCTTCAAAGATAAAATCACTTTTAAAACACCCGCAATGCCAGCTGCGGCCTCCAAATGACCAATATTACTTTTGACTGAAGCCAAATAACATTTATGAGAGTGGTTAAACGAGTTATTTTCATCAGATAACACATTAAATGCTTCTGTCAAACCATTGATTTCAATAGGATCTCCCAATGGCGTACCTGTTCCATGATTTTCAATATAATCAATACTTTCGCTTTTAATCCCTGCTTTTCGATAGGTATCGATGATCAATTGTGCTTGGGCATGAGGGTTGGGCGCTGTCAATGAATTGGCCCTACCGCCATGGTTCATACCACTTGCTTTGATAACAGCATGAATGCTATCTTTATCCTTGAGCGCTTGTTTCAGTGATTTTAAGAATACAACGCCAACACCTTCAGCCCTGACGTAACCGTTAGCGTTTTTATCAAAGGTTTTACAACGACCATCTGGCGATAACATTCCGGCTTTGCCATAAGAGATATAATGGGTGGGTGTAATCAAAGCATTCACACCACCTGCTAAAGCGCTTTGACAGTGACCTGATTTGATTGCCTCAACCGCTTTATGAAGAGCTATCATTGAACTTGAACACGCTGTATCAATAACTTCACTGGGCCCATTCAAGTCCAATAAAAAAGAAATTCTATTGGCAATTATTGAACGGTTCATTCCGGTTGAAGCATGTGCTGCCAGCTCATCTGCACGAATTAATTCTTCATAATCAGAAGTAGATGCGCCAATAAACACTCCAGTATGAGTGCCTGATAATGACGAGGGTTGATGGCCCGCATGTTCTATCGCCTGCCAAACTGTTTGCAACAATATACGCTGTTGCGGGTCCATTAATTTAGCCTCTTGAGGAGAAATACCAAAAAATGCGGCATCAAAATGTTCTATTCCATCAATAAAGCCACCCCACTTACTGGGTGACTTGTTTTTATCTTGAATGTCTTTAGAGTAATATTTTTGCCAATCCCATCGGGATTCAGGTATTTCAGAAATGCCATCAACGCCCGTGACTAAATTGTTCCAAAATTCATCCAATGTTGATGCTTTGGGTAATTTACCAGCATAACCAACAATTGCGACATCATCTTTGTTATTACTTTCCTCTCTTTCTGTAGCCGTTGGTGTGTTGCTGTTTTTTGTGCCATTGTGTTGCATAATTGATGAAATCAAGGCATCAACATTTTTGAATCCAAAAAAACAAGCTGGTGTTAATGTCGTTTCAAATGCAGAATTGATCTGTTCACATAACAGTGTATAAGCCATAGAGTCACAACCATATGCTTCAAAACTTTTCATCACATCAATTTTTTCTTCACTCAATTCCAACACATTGGACAATATTTGCTTAATATTTTGGACGATTTGATCATCGCTTTGGCCTTTAAATTGCGCTTGTTTAACAACTTTTTCTGATTCAGTTACTGACATTGACTTCATATTTGTTTGATTGGAAGGCCAAAATTTTTGCCGATCAAATGCATAAGTAGGCAATGACAATTTGTTAAACTGTGATTGAGGATAAAGACTTTGCCAGTTTAAGTCATGACCATTAATCCATATCTGCATCAGCACATTTGACCACGATAATGTATCGGTAATATGATGTGCCTCATTCAATTCACATTGACCCAATGCAATCACCAATTCTTCAGATTGACAAACGGGTTGATGATGTTGCATATCAGTTAATAATTGTTGATTCGTGATGATTTGCCTGTGATTCAATCGTTCATGCTCACACAATAGGCCGTTAATCTGTTTCCAAAATTTTTGATTAACCTGACTGAATCGTTGTTGGTGATCGTTTTGTTGATCAAAACACCAAGCATGAAATTCATCAACCGAAACAATATTTTCACTAATTAATGCACACTGTGTCTTTACATAATATGACTGTTCCGGAGTTTTGCATTCAAACATCCATTTTTTGTAAAACTGACTCAGACAAACTTTGACTGCAACAATTGCAAAAGCATATTGATGGATTTCAACCTGTTTGCCCCTAATACAATTTCTGATCACGTTTTTTAGATGATCATTTCCTGTTAAACACCATTGTGATATCAAATGATTAAATGCATCACTATTTTTAATCAAAGTATTGGCTTGTTCTAATGACTTGCGATGCAATTCTCTGTGATTTTCAGTTTCTTTGAATAATTTTTTCAGAAATACCGCATTGATATAAGATGGATACAATATTTCATTATTGATGTGTATGGGCAGATGTGGTCGATACAGAACGACACCAGTTCTGCTCTTTTGTAACAGTTTCACATCGATGTAATCGGTTAAACTTACCACACCAGCACAAATTAAAGCTGCCCAATGTGTTTGCCCATAAGAATCAATGATATCTGCTTGAATGTGTAATTGCTGAAGCGCTTTATAAATCGCTAGATGGCTCAATACTTCAATAAATTCTTCATCATTAAATAATTGAGAAATCTGCTTTTGATCATAACCACTCAGTTGTTTTATCTGTTTGATTAATAGCCGATAATGCAGATTGATATTTGGATTGTTTTGAATGAGAGTAGTATCAGCAAGATCAGCAAATAAAATCTTTAAATTATTCTTACCAGCTCTTTCTTGTTGTCTGTATGTTTTTAAAAAGCTCAATAATTCTTGTTTATCCTGAACAACACACCCCATTCTATATTCAAATTGTTCTCTCCCAGTTGTTACATTGGCACATAGATTTTTTATGTGGTGATTTTCATGGGTATTTTTTATGTATTGATACCATTGTTTGACTTGTTGATTCAAACTAGGCAATGACTTAGCTGATAAAACGAAGTGAACATGTTTGTCATGTCCCACCTGTTGTTTGACCAGTTCCCGTTGCTCATATTTCTGTACAATCACATGACAACTGACACCGCCAAAACCGAACGAACTGATGCCAGCACAAGATTGTTGTCCAACATTGAGTTGACGACCGCTGGACAACTTTAAAGGACTATGCGACATATTTATGACTGGATTAATTTGCCTGAAATTCAGATTGGCAGGCGCATACCCTTTATTAAGTACATACAATGATTTGATCAATCCAGCAATACCTGCCGCTGCTTCTAAATGACCAATATTGGGTTTAACAGTGCCAATAATGATATCAGACTGAGCCGCTTCATATACTCGAGTGAGCCCTTCCATTTCAACTGGATCACCCAATGGTGTTCCTGAACCATGTGCCTCAACATATCCCACATCAGCTATGCTTTTACCTGCATTATTCAGAGCTTCACTGATCACATCAGCCTGTGCTTGTGCACATGGGGCGGTAATGGCTTTTCCAGATCCAATATGATTGATAGCAGAACCTTTAATGACCCCATAGATATGATGCCCCATTTCTATGGCTTTTGACAATGGTTGTAATAGAATTGCAGCAACACCATCACCAGGAACATACCCATTGGCATCGTCTGAAAATGATTTACATTGGCCGTCAGGACTGAGCATGCCCGCTTGTGAAAAAACAATGTATTTTAATGGATCAGTATTGAGGTTCACTCCTGCTGCAATGGCATAATCACACTCACCAAGAGTCAGTGCACTTTTGGCTTTGTGAATGGCCACCAACGATGAAGCACTTGCAGCATTAATAGAAATGCTTTCGCCACTTAAATTCAATTGATGTGATATTCTATTGGCCAATATACAATGGTCATTACCTAATATGGCATAACGATTGTTGGCATTTTTATTTTTGCTGAGTGTTTGTAAATAATCGGAGGTCATCGCACCAACATAAACTGAGGTTTTGGCCCTTTGCAATTTTTGCAAAGCAATGGCAGAGTCTTCTATGCAACGCCAACTCTCTTGTAACAACAACCTTTGTTGAGGATCCATATTTCTCGCTTCCATAGGAGAAATATTAAAAAACTCATTATCAAAACTTTGGATATCCTCAATCAAGCCACACCATTTGCTGATGCTTTTATCTGCCAAGTTAGGTTGCGAACTATAGTACTTGTCTATATTCCATCGATCTGAAGGAATTTCCCTGATCGATTGTTTTTCTGTTAACAAATTGTCCCAAAATTTTTGATGATCACCAGCATCAGGAAATTGACAAGCCATGCCAACTACAGCAATGTCTTTTTCATTCAGCTTACTCATTTATTTTGCTCGAGAATATTTTCAATGAAAAAAACATTGATCGAGATCATTTATTGCTCCTAAATTCATTGAGGGCGTGTTGATTATTTACATTATAAGTATTGGCTGCATCCATCAAATACTCAGCAATTTTATCTACATTTCTATTCTGCCACTTTTCAAATGGCCCTCCCTGAGCCCACTGGTTAAAAGCACCCATTGCTGGCCCACAATAAATTTGATAATTCTTTTGTTCTTTCTGATGCCCCTTAATGGCCAATTGTTTGGAATGATTGAAATACCATTGAAAGACCTTTAGCATTTTGAATTTTTCATTGTTGTTGATTTCGTTTGTTTCTTGAGGCTCTGCATTTGCAATGATTTCCTCAATGACACTCTCACAATCACGTTGAAAAAAATGTTGTTCCATTTGTTTTTTGGTTTTTTGATCTATGTCTTCCAATCTTTGATACATCCTGTATAAATCATACAGTTTTTGTGCTCTTGCAGAGAAATAAGAGCCTTTATTGACAATCTGAGATTTTGTACCTGATTCAAATAATTCACCTGACGGAATATAAGTCGTATCATCTGTACTGATGTTTTGTAAAATTTGTTTTACGTGATCACTGATTTCTGCTTCAACAGTGCATTGATTAATAGATCCTGTGACGATAAAATCCGCACCCAAGGCAAATACCAAGGCAATGGACTCTGGTGTACCCATTCCGCCACTTGAGCCAATTCTAACCTGTCCAGCATTTTTAAACATGTCAGCTTGTTTCTGACTGATCTGCTGACGTAACCTGATAATTTCTGGTAATTTAATCATAGTTACTGCTTGATCATTAACCCATGCGCCATCGCCCAGCACACAGACATCATCAGCCATAGGAACTTTTTGACACATCTTGTATTGTTGATCAGTAATACTTTTTTCTTGTAAAAGCTTATCAAGTAAATGCTGTGGTGCAGGTTGCATGAATAATTCTGCCGTTCTCGAAGCAGCTGTTTTAATCAAAATTTTATTGTTAATTGATAGTTTACCATTGTCCATGCTCAAGCCATTTGCACGATATTTAACCAACTCCAAACCCACTTGATCATAATTGGAGACTTCTATCACACTGACTTTATGATCAATACACAAGTCAATTACCGTCATTTTTTTATGTGATCCACCAGTAAAGTAGTCTATATTGATTCCAAAATTCACATGAGTGGGGAGGCCTTTTTTTGTAGTAATTATCAATTGCTCTATTTTATTTAAAGGCAATCCGTGGCTGCCCAAAAATGCTAAAAATCCAGCGCGTGCCATTTTTGTCACCAATTTTGCGGATGAAATACCATGACACATTGAACCCGCTATATAGGGGTGCTTAACAGCATAATCTATGAGAAATTGTTTTGACCCCAAACAGTTAAACGCTGTTGACAATGGATGCTCCAATGATTTTTCGATGGGTAATTGATCATGCGATAAAGGTGAACAGTTTTTAAGAATGTCTGCATTCAGTTTGGTTAATATCTGAGAAGGACCAACTTCAATAATTTCCTGAGCTTGATTTACAGCCATCAAGTAGCGAATTGACTGTGTCCATTGTACTGATCCTGTGAGTTGTTCAATCAGCATCTGTTTTACTTTAGCGCCTTGATAAGGCAGACCTGTAATATTTGCAATCACTGGTATTTTCAACTCATAAAAGTTAAACTCATCAAGAAAATTTTGATAAGATTGTGCTGCGCTTTTCATATGACGTGAATGAAAGGCACCACTCACTTTTAATGGAATACAAAATACTTTTTCTTGATCAAATACATTTTTTGCTACATTAATGTCATCGAGTGTACCCGATAAAACCAGTTGCGAGGGAGAGTTGTAATTGGCAATATCAATGCTCTGTAGTTGACAACTTTCCAATATTTTTTTGATTTTCTTCTCATCTGAACGAATAACAGCAAGCATACCTCCACCAGTAGCTTGACTCATTAATTCACCACGTTTTTGCACCAACTTCAACCCTGTTTCGAAATCAAAAACTCCAGCTGCCAGCAACGCATTATATTCGCCCAAACTATGCCCAGCTAAAATATCTGGTTCTTGGTTTTTTTTAAGAAAATCATAGTAGCTCAATGCATTCACTGTAAAAAGCGCTGGTTGGGTAAATTGTGTTTCACTGAGAGAATTTTGAGGATCTTCGAGACATAACTGCTTTATTGAGTAGCCAAGAATCTTATTCGCAGATTCACACAAATCACTGTATTCATCAAATAAATGAGAACACATGCCTTTGTGCTGAGCTCCCTGACCAGGAAAAACAATTGTTGTCATGAAACAGTACCTAAATTTTACTGGCGATTATTAAATCTCACTGTGCTAATACATTACGAGTTCATATTGATTTTCTCTGTATTTATGACCAATAGCATGAGTAGAGTTTTGTTAGGTCAAAACTTATGTAAATTAGAGTGCTTTATTTCTGTTAATTTTTAAATTATTTTTTACTGTACTAAAAAGCATTAATATACAAAAATGGTAAGTCAGATTAATAATAGTGGGTATTAGATTCTAAAACTAATCAATTTTCATGTCAACGATTTGAATACAGGTCTGTACAAATAAAACCAATGAAAATTTATTAAAGAGCAAACCAGCAAAAAAGAACAAAATATCCATTTATGAATTTCAAGAATACAAAATAGCATTAATTATTGATTTTATTATGTTACTTTATAAATTTAAAAAAATTTGAGTCTATTTTTAATGTATAAAATCCGTGATCGCACATTGGATCAATAATTTTATACAGAATACTTAACTTTAAAAAACACATAACTTTACATAAAAAATCAAACCAGTATCATCTGCGTTCTTTTCATGAAACTTTGTACAAATTTAAAAATTGATACAATAGATTGACTTGTAAAATACTGATGAAGTAAAAATAAGAAATTACAAAACTGATCACTTGAGCCTATGTAACTCAAAGCATCAATAAAGACATTATGGTATAAAGCTGGTTTCGTTAATTTTGTATGTATCACAGTCATGCACATTGAAAACATACAATACGCATGACTGAAAATATTTCAATTTGAAAGGAGTATTAATTTACAAGAACAGCATGTAAACTTATTTCAGAATATTTAAAATCTCTTCTAACTCAATTCTAGTTTGATTGATCACTTGATAAGATTTACTGGCATCTTTTTCGTTTGTGCTACCATCAAGTTTAATTCGCGCGCCACTGATGGTATAACCATGTTCATATAGTAAACTACGAATTTGACGTATCATTATTACATCATGTCTTTGGTAATACCTTCTGTTCCCTCTCCTTTTCACAGGTTTAAGATTCGGAAACTCATTTTCCCAATACCTCAAAACATGAGGTTTAACATCGCACAATGTACTTACTTCACCTATGGTAAAATAACGTTTTGCTGGGATTGATGGTAGTGTTTTATTATGTCCTTGATCCAGCATAAGCTTCGATTGTATCTCTTATTTTTTGACCTGGTTTAAATGCAACAATTCTTCTTGGAGGAATGGCAACTTCTTCTAGTGTTTTAGGGTTTCTACCTGGACGTCCTTTCTTATCCCTGAGCTCAAAATTTCCGAACCCAGACAACTTGACATCTTTTCCATCAACAAGAATATCTTTTATGGCGTTGAAAAAAGCATCTACAAATTCATTTGCTTCACATTTATTCAACCCAACATCCATATATAGCGCTTCAGCTAAATCTGTTTTAGTTACTGACATTAATGTCCTCGGATTTCTACGTCTAAATTTTCTTTTATAGAAGATACCACTTTAGATAACAGTTTGTCCACTTCTTTATCCTCAAATGTCGAATTTTGTTGTTGCAGTATCACCCCAACCGCCAAACTTCGTTTGCCACTTTGTATGTTTTCCCCTTGGTACTTATCAAAGACAAAACAGTCTACCATAAGTTCGCCCAATTCTTGACTGATGATATCGTTGATTTGTTGATAACTGATGTTATCATCCACAATCATAGCAATATCACGTCTTACTGAAGGAAACTTTGAAACTTCATGAAATTCAGGCAATAATGTATCCATGATATTTTTCATATGTAATTCAAAAGCATAGACTTCTTTCTTAATGCCAATTTTAGCACAAACTTGCGGATGCACCTGACCAATCCAGCCAATACATTGATCATCCAACATCACTTCAGCTTGTCGACCAGGATGCAAAAATTCATGCTTACTTTGTTTGAAATAATAGGAAGCTTTAGTATTATCTAAAAGCGCTTCTAAATCTCCTTTACAATCATAAAAATCAACACCATCTTTAATCTGAGCCCAATGCTCAGTATGGCGCCTTCCCGTTAAAACAGCAATGAGTTTATCATCTTCAATAATATCATTAAATTTATGAAACACTTTACCAGACTCAAAAAATTTGATGCTGTCATTTTGACGCCTCAAATTGTATTTAAGGCTTTGCATCATACCAGGCAATAGACTGGTTCTCATGATCGCAAATTCTTCAGTCAATGGATTTTTTAATTTAATAGCCCCATCCATTAAGCCATATGCTTGTAATTGCTTTTCTGAAATAAAACTATAATTAATGGCTTCATGATATCCCAAAACATTTAATTGGGACTTTATACTGGTTTGACTGATGATGTTTTCTGGCAATTGCATGACAACACTTTCACTGAATAAATTTTTGGATGGCATTTTGTCATAACCAATAATCCTTACCACCTCTTCAATCAAGTCTTCTGGTATATTGATATCAAAACGACTTGAAGCAGGCGTCACTTGCCATTTGTCATCATCATATTCAACCTGCATATGCAAACCTGTTAAAATATCAGTAACTGTATGAGGGTCTACTTCAAAACCCAAAACACGCAATAACTTGTCTTGGCTTAATGTGATTGTTTGTCTCAATGGCAACTGTTCTGTAACTGTTTGCTCAACAATTTCACCCACTTCACCACCACATATTTCCACAATCAATTGTGTAGCACGGTGCATGGCCTGTCTTTGCAATAATGGGTCAACCCCTCGCTCAAATCGATGGGCAGATTCAGTATGTATACCCAAATCTCTTGATTTACCCATGATGGTTGCAGGATCGAAAAATGCCGACTCCAACACTATATCCCTGGTATCTGATTCAACACCACTGTTTTGCCCGCCCATTACACCTGCAATGGCCAAGTATTTATCTTGATCAGCAATCATCAAAAAGGATTCGTTAAGCTCTACGTCTTTACCATCCAACAAGGTAATTCTATCACCTTTAGAGGCCATTTTTACGATGATCGAACCACTGATAGCCGCCTTATCAAATCCATGCATGGGCTGGCCTAACTCAAGCATTACATAGTTGGTCACATCCACCACTGGATGAATGGCTCTAATGCCTCCTCTTCGTAATTTTTCCTGCATCCACATCGGCGTTTCAACAGTATTATCGATATTGTTTATCACTCGACATAAATAACTTGGGCATTGTTTTACAGCCTCTACATTGACTTCAATTTTTTCTTCATGTGTGGCAGTTTTTTTAACTATTGTTGGCATCGTTATTGCGCTATTATTCAAGCAGGCCACATCAATGGCAATACCCTTAACACTAAAACAATCAGCTCTATTTGGGGTTAAATCAATATCTATGATGTTATCATTCAATTGTAAATAACTCCTGATATCCTCGCCAACTGGCGCTGATGAGGGCAATTCTAAGAGCCCAGAATGATCATCGCTCAGACCTAACTCTACATTTGAGCACAACATTCCAAAAGACTCTAAACCCCGCAGTTTTGATTTTTTAATCTTAAATCCACCGGGTAGTAACGCACCTATTTTTGCCAATGGTGCTTTCAATCCGACTTTGACATTTGGCGCCCCACAAACAATTTGTAGTGAGGTATCCGCACCTGTATTGACTGTACAAACATTCAATTTATCTGCATCGGGGTGTTTTTCAAGACCAATAATTTCAGCTACGATCACTTCGGTAAAATCGCCGGCTGCTGGTAACACTTCATCAACTTCTAATCCCAACATCGTCAATTGCTCTGCCAATGTTTCTGTTGACACATCAGGATTAACCCATTCTCTTAACCATTGTTCACTTATTTTCATTGTTACTTACCTGATGTTTTATTTAAATTGCTTTAAAAAAGCAATATCATTTTCAAAAAATTGTCTTAAATCATTGACCCCATAACGCAACATGGCAAATCGCTCCACGCCAAGTCCAAATGCAAATCCCGTGTATTTTTCCGGATCAATACCACCAGCTTTTAAGACATTGGGGTGCACCATTCCACAGCCCAAAACTTCTAACCAGCCACTGCTGCCATCTTCTTTCAACCACTCAACATCGACTTCTGCCGAAGGTTCAGTAAATGGAAAATACGACGGCCTTAATTTTATTTTCAGGTCCTTCTCAAAGAAGGCATTGACAAATTGATTAAGCACCCCTTTTAAACTTGCAAAAGTTATGGTTTCACCAATCACCAATCCTTCCACTTGATGAAACATTGGTGTATGAGTTTGATCTGAATCACTGCGATAAACCCGACCAGGCGCAATGATTTTTATTGGTGGACTCATGTCTTTCATGGCACGAATTTGCACGGGTGATGTATGAGTTCTCAATAGATGACCATCATTAAACCAAAAGGTATCATGCATGGTTCTTGCCGGATGATGAGCTGGAAAATTCAGGGCTTCAAAATTGTGATAATCATCTTCTATCTCAGGCCCAGTTTTCACTTCAAAACCAAGCCCCGCAAATAATGTAACAATACGATTCATGGTTCTCGTTACAGGGTGAAGATTGCCATTGCGTTTTTTCCTACCTGGCAATGTAATATCAACTGATTCTGCATTGAGTTGTTGCTCCATTGCTTTTTGTTGCAACAGTTCTCTGCGTGCTTGAATGGCTTTCTGTAACTGCCCTTTCGCCTTATTAATTTCAACACCCGCTTCTCGCCTTTGATCAGCCGGCAAACTTCCCAATTGCTTGAGTTGAGAGGTAATGGTGCCTTTTTTACCTAAATAAGCCACACGAATGTCTTCTAATGCCTGATTATCACTGGCTGAATGAATTTCAGATAATGCTTTATCTAAAAGTTGATTGAGATTTTCCACGGTTCACCTGTTGGATGTCATTAATATAGAGAAAATTTTTCATAAAAAAAGGGAAACAACTGACCAGCATTCGCTGATAAGCTAATTTCCCTTCTTTAAAGATTATGGTTTTTTTATAAGGCTGACTTGGCCAATTCTGCAACTGCTGCAAAACCTGCTTTGTCATGAACTGCCATATCTGCCAATACTTTACGATCTAAAGAGACATTAGCTTTCTTAAGACCGTTAATAAATCGTGAATAAGACATACCATTATTTCTTGCTGCCGCGTTAATACGTGTGATCCATAATGCTCTAAATTGGCGTTTGCGTTGCTTTCTATCACGATAAGCATATTGACCAGCTTTGATCACTGCTTGCTTTGCGACGCGATAAACTTTTCTGCGTGCGTTATAATAACCTTTTGCCAATTTCAGGATTTTTTTGTGGCGTCTTCTTGCTGTTACGCCTCTTTTAACTCTTGCCATTTCTCAACTCTCCTTATGCGTACGGTAACATTGATTTAACTTGTTTAACATCAGACTCTGCAACCATGTCTGTACCACGTAAGTTTCTTTTACGTTTTTGTGTCATTTTAGTTAAGATATGACTTTTGTTAGCATAACCGCGCTTGAACCCGGTCGCTGTTTTTTTAAAGCGTTTTGAAGCCGCTTTTTTTGTTTTCATTTTTGGCATAATAATGCTCCTATTTTAATTTTAAAACCACAATAAGTAGCACTCCGCATTAATATTAATACTTGCATGCTTTAGCTATCCGAAACTCATTGCTGTTAACAATCATCAAGGCAGTCCATGACAATCTATGCTTTCAATCCGTATGGCAGGTGTTTTTACCTGTTTGCAATCATTCAGATCATTTATTGACAACTTTTGGTGCCAATAACATAATCATAAAACGCCCTTCCATCTTTGCAGGCCGCTGTTCCACAGTAACCTCATCCTCTAAATCGTGTTCAAGTCTGTCAAGCATATTGCTACCAATGTCACGGTGAGCAAGCTCTCTGCCGCGGAACATAATGGTTACCTTAACCTTATTGCCCTGACCGATGAACTTTCTTAAATTTCTTAACTTAACCTGATAATCAGCTTCTTCAGTATTTGGTCTGAATTTGACCTCTTTTAGCTGAACCCGTTTTTGTTTCTTTTTAGATGCCTGTTTTTTCTTAGAGTTTTCAAACTTAAACTTTCCATAATCCATTATTTTACAAACAGGAGGCTCAGCTTTGGGAGAAATCTCGACCAAATCCAATTTTTGAGCCTTAGCTCTGTCCAAGGCTGCATCTGTAGCTAAAATTCCTACTTGCTTACCATCACTATCAATCAACCGCACTTTCATTACAGTGATTGATTCATTTATTCTTGTTTGGTTTTTTTTAGCGATTTTTTAAATCCTCTTAGTATTAATTATAATTTATTTTTTTGCACATCGTTGAAATGTTCTAATAATTCATCGATTGTCATGTTTCCAACTGTATCACCATTCAGTTTTCTGACATTTATGGTGTTATTTTCCATTTCCATATTACCAACAATTAGCATGTATGTACACTTCTCCAACGTATGTTCGCGAATTTTATAGCCGATCTTCTCATTTCTCAAGTCTAATTTGACTCTAAGGCCATTGTTTTTCAAAACTTGGGCTATTTCGCTCGCATATTCGTTTTGAGCACTCGTGATATTCATCACTACTGCTTGAACAGGTGACAACCATAAAGGCAAGTTACCTGCGTGGTGTTCTATCAATATTCCGATAAATCGTTCAAAAGACCCGAGTATGGCTCGGTGTAACATAACTGGTACGTGTTTATTGCCATCTTCACCAACATATGAAGCTTCTAAACGATTGGGCATTGAAAAATCTACTTGAATGGTTCCACACTGCCAGACTCTGCCCAAACAATCTTTCAACGAAAATTCAATCTTTGGCCCATAAAAAGCCCCTTCACCAGGTAGCTCCTGCCAATCAAGGCCTTTCATATCGAGAGCTTTTGCCAATGCTTGCTCTGATTTATCCCAAATTTCATCACTTCCAACCCTATTTTCTGGGCGAGTCGATAAGCGATAAATGATATCAGTAAAACCAAAATCTTGATAAATTTCGTGAAGAAATTCAATAAAAGTTGCCACTTCTTGCTGGATCTGTCCTTCAGTGCAAAAAATATGCGCATCATCCTGAACAAATCCGCGCACACGCATCAATCCATGCAAAGCACCCGAAGGTTCGTTCCTGTGACATGAACCAAATTCAGCCAATCTCAATGGTAAATCTCTGTAACTCTTTAATCCTTGATTGTAAACCTGTACATGACAAGGGCAATTCATGGGTTTTACTGCAAATTTTTTCTCATCAGTGTGCACCGAGAACATGTCATCACCAAATTTATCCGCATGACCTGAACGCTGCCATAAGCTATAATCCACCACTTGAGGCGTATTGATTTCTTGATAGTCGTGTTGATTAAGTTGCACTCTCATGTACTGCTGTATCGCCTGATAAATAGACCAACCATTGGGATGCCAAAATACCAAACCTGGAGCCTCTTCCTGAAAATGAAAAAGATCCATACGTTTGCCTAATTTTCTATGGTCCCTCTTCTCAGCTTCTTCCAATCGATGTAAGTACGCTTTTAAATCCTTTTTATCTCCCCACGCCGTACCATAAATTCTTTGTAGCATTTCATTGCTGCTGTCACCACGCCAATAGGCACCAGCAACATGCATCAATTTGAACACCTTAAGCTTTGAAGTATTGGGAACATGCGGCCCTCTACACAAATCGACAAACTCACCTTGCTTGTATAAACTTAAAATTTCATCTTGAGGGATATCGGCAATGATTTGTGCTTTGTATTTTTCACCCAAGTTTTCAAAAAAAGCAATGGCTTCATCTCGTGTCATGGTTTGGCGTTCAACCGGTAACTTTTCTTTGACTATTTTTTTCATTTCAGCACTGATTTTTGATAACTCTTCATCGCTGAAATGATGCTCACTGGAAAAGTCATAGAAAAACCCATCATCGATAACTGGACCTATGGTAACTTGTACTTGTGGATAAAGCCTTTTGACAGCTTGGGCCATCAAATGAGCCATGGAATGACGGATAACTTCCAAGCCCTCTTCATCTCTACTGGTGACAATAGACAATTCAACATCAGAATCTATCTGGGTTGAAAGATCAACCATTTCCCCATTAATTTTCGCAGCCAATGCTGCATTTGCTAATCCTGGTCCAATATCAGCAGCCACATCATAAGCGCTGATTTCATTATCAAAATGTCGTTGTGAGCCATCGGCTAAGGTTATCACAGGCATAATCTGTCTCTCTATCGTGTGTGTTGAATTTATAAACTTGTCAGGCAAAAAAAAAGCACATAATGTGCTCAATCAATTATGCTTTTGGTTAAAACTTGTTCAACTTGTCGTTATCATGCCTCGATTATAACACTTCGATAAATTTTTATAATAAATTTACTCTATATTTGTTAAAATCTTTCACTAATATAACTCATTGGTATCAGATTTTGAATGTAAGAATTGATAAATGGCTGTGGTCAGCACGATTTTATAAAACACGGGCACTTGCAAAAAAGCACATTGAAAGCGGCAAAGTCACCATCAATGGGCAAAAAGTCAAGCCCTCTCGTGCGGTTCAAATTCAAGACCATTTGGTCATTAAAAAAGGTGAACTCATGTGGAAGGTAGAAGTCGTTCAACTCATAGATAAAAGAGTTTCTGCAAAATTAGCCGCAGAAACTTACATAGAAGAACAAGAGTCGATAGACAGCAGAAAAAACACCATTGAACAAAATAAAATGGTTTACTCTTCAGCGCCACGCCCAACCAAACACCCCAACAAAAAAGACCGCAGAGATTTAATCAAAATCAAAAAAAGTGGATTTTAAGTCGCCTCATGCATAACTCATTCAAGCCAAGATCAATCATTTTATTTAAAATTGATAGATTAAACGAAAATCAAAACAATCATTGTTAGGCAAGGGAAAAACCACATTGTTTTGATCTTCAGTTTTAAAATGTGCGTATAGACCAAATAAGTTCATGTGATGATTTATTTCATACCCTAGGCCCAAAAGTATGAACCACCCTCGCATCTTCAAAATCGTAAATATCAGTCAATGTTGTGGTCAATTTATTGCGTAAGGCATTCACAAATAATGGGACTCGAATAACACCAAATGATGAATCATTTAATTTAAATCAAAAAGAAAAAACCAAATCAATATTTATTTGTTATCATAGTAATAATTAGGTCTCTACTATATTAAGAACTTAAGTATTTTTGCTCAATATACTCAGGGAAATTGGGTTCATCAAAATAATAACCTTGAAAATTTTGACACCCCATTTGAATCAATATATCCAACTGTTCTTTGGATTCCACCCCTTCTGCAATGACCTCCAAACCCAAGTCTTTAGACATATTGATGATGGCTTGTACAATGGTTTTTGTCTCTGGATCTGGCACGATGTCTTTGGTAAAAGAATAATCGATTTTTAGTTTATCAAATGGCAGTTTTTTCAAATAACTCAATGAAGAATAACCTGTTCCAAAATCATCAATTGATAACCTTAAACCAAGTTTTTTTAATTTAAACAGCGTTTTTATGGTCTCTTTAACTTGCTCCACCATAACGGTTTCTGTTAATTCCAATTCTATTAAATGTGGCGGTATCTGATATTTTTCAAATAAAGATTGTAAAAAGTCTACCAAACCACTTTTGTGTAATTGTATTACTGATAAATTAACCGTGATAAAAGGCACATTTTGATATTTGGTCAGCCACAATTTGATTTGTTTAAAAACTTCTTCTAACACCCAGTTTCCTATTGGAATAATCAAACCACATTCTTCAGCAAAATGGATAAACTCATTTGGCTTAATTATTTCGCCACTGTTATGCCTCCAACGTATTAATGCTTCAAGGCCAATAATCTCATTGTTTTTTTCTGTGATTTGAGGCTGATATTTCAATAAAAAGTCATTACAATTGATGGCTTTGTGTAATTCTCCAGCCAACTGATGTTTTCTCAAAATTTCTTGTTCCATTGAATCTCGAAAAATAACAAAACCATTCCTGCCATGTGACTTTGCGTGATACATGGCAATATCCGCTCTTTGTATGGCTTGATCATAATCATCAGCTGAATCTGGGTAAATGACAACTCCCATACTGGCTGAAATATATAATTCATGGTTTTCGATCACTATTTTTTCAGCCAAAGTCTTCAAGATTTCTTCTGATAACTCTCTGATCTTATTTTCAGTTTTTTCCCTATCAACTGACACATCTTTTAGCAAAATAACAAACTCATCACCACCAATTCTAGCAACCACATCTGTTTTGCTATTAACAACATTTGTTAACCGTTGACCAATTATTGTGAGCAATTTATCACCAATTGTATGTCCCAACGAATCATTGATGTTCTTAAAATAATCGAGATCAATTAAGAAAATACCACCATAAGACCCTTCAAAATTTTGCAATGTATGATTAACACTGGCCCTCAATAATTTTTGATTTGGTAACTGAGTCAGATCATCATGTTCAGCCATGTGTTTGATTTGATGTTGATAACGCACATCTTCGGAGATATCTACACCTACTGTTAATACTGATGATTGATCTTGATCTAATGTAAAGGGTACTTTGAACACATTGAGAATTACAGATTCACCATTGGCATTCTCTACAAGAATCTCTTTTTGTAAACCTCCCACACCTTGATCTAAAAGAGAACTATCTTCTTGAAATAATTTCTCAAATTGCGGATATTTTTCTATCAGTTCTTTTCTGGTTGTTTCAACAACATCAGATATGGCAAAGAAACGTGATGCATATGTGTTAGACAATTCGAAATATCCATTTTTATTGACCACAAAAATCATATGTGGAACCAGATTTATGATTTGAGATAACTGCTTACTTTGCTCAACATATTGATTGATGTGCTTTTTAACCTGTCTTCGCAAAACAAAAACTATCATGGCCGCCACGATCAGCAAACTCAAAATGGCTGATACAGCATATTTCAGCCACCATGGAAATGAACTTTGTTGCTTACTTATCCATTTATTTTTACTCAAGGAATATGGTGAAAATGGTTCATTCCGCCATTGGCTGAGGTATTGATCAAAAATCTTTAAGTATTGACTATCTTTCCCTTTTGGTGTGGCAAACAAAGCATTGGTTGGATTAAACATGACTGATGACGGATAGACTCTGAAACGAGATTCATAAGTTTGACCTACCGAACTTCCAGCAACAACACCTTGAATGCGTTTTTTTTCAAGCATTTCAAATGCTGTTTCATAAGTATCAACATATGTAATAATACAATTGATACGATATTCCTTACACAATTCTTCAAATTTTATGCCTTGAATTTCATTTTTAATAACAGCGACTTTTTTGTTATTTAATTCAAGTATATTCTGAAAGAGGTTTTTATCATAACTGTAAACATGACCCCAACCTGTGATAAAGGACTCCTTAGAAAAATTAAAATATGCTGTTCGCTCGGGTAAAAAAGCGATATAAGTCATGACATCAACTTCTTTATTTTTAGCTTTTTCAAATACACTGGACCAAGAACCAGTGACCCATATAATTTTCCATTTTTCCCTTATGGCAACTTCCTTTAAAAAATCGATGAGCATGCCTGTCGGCAATTCATTGGGCTTAAGAACCACCAGAGGTGGTGCATTGGTAATACCAATTTTCACAGTTTGATATTTGTATCCACTACTATTCTGAGCAAAAACGGTACTCAAACACAATAAAACACCACAAAAAAATACAAGCCTTATCATGGGGTCATTTTGTTCATCAAACTGAAATCAGAAATAAAATATTTGTAAAATAACATATTTATCCCTGCCAATATTCTTGCGATCATGTTTTTATTGCTTCTATAGCTAAATATTTATAATTCTATTATATGTTATCATAAACAGCACACAACATTATGTGAAAATTTATGCATCTAACAAAATTTTAACAAACTGATTTCACTAAGAAATAAAAAAAACGAATTACTTGAGACCGCAGCATAACTAGATGGCGAAAGAAAAAAATAGAGATTGTTATCAAATTGAGGAAAAAATCACAGGTAATGGCTGGCTATTGACCAGATTTTTAACAATGAGCCCGAATTTTTAATCAAAAATTCGGGCTCATTGATGAATTTAATCATTTTTTACTCGTCACTGTAGTTATGCTGAAGTTTCTACTTATGAAATAATACTAAAATAGCCTTGCCATTCTGAAGAATTATTGACAAATTAAAAAGCGTATTAAATCATTTTTTTTGTGCGATTAAAGTCGCCCTTGTCGGTAAATCATGTCCTTCTATTGTCCTTGTTTGGCCCTCATTCAGAAAGTCTTTCAATGAATGAAAATTCATCCAGGAAGTACTTCTTTGTTCAGTAGTGTCTGTAGTTGTTATATCAACACAGTGAATATTTTCAAAACCATTGCGTTCCAACATAATACTTAAACAGCCAACAGAAGGCAAAAACCATACATTACGCATTTGTGCATAACGTCCATTTGGAATAAGACACGTGCGCTCATCACCATTAACTATCAATGTTTCAATCACCAAAAAACCTTTAGGCCTAATACTTTCATACAATTCTTTAATGTGGTGAATCGGTGATTTACGATGATACAATACTCCCATAGAAAAAACCACATCAAAATATTTCATATCAGTAGGCATTTTTTCCATAGAAATTGGTAGCACACATGCCCCACTTTGCCTGTATTTTTCTATGCTCCAAAATTGCATGACTTGAAGTATCCCTGGATCAATACCCATTATTAATCGTGGCGAATGCTCAGCCATTCTGAACATATAATAACCATTTCCGCAACCAACATCCAAAATTAATTTATTATTCAAATCTGGCAGATTCTTCTCAATCCTATTCCACTTCATATGGGATTGCCACTCGGCATCAATCAGCAATGAAAACATATTAAATGGCCCCTTACGCCATGGAATTAAGCCTTCATAGCCCTCTTTCAAGGTTTTATATTCTGATTCAGATAGTGCAGCTTCACAAGTGATCGCATCTAGATTGGCTGAAATTTCAAGGTGATTAATTTCAGGCAATTTCAGATAGGCTGATAACCATCTGGCAAAATCACCTTGCTTTGGATTATGCAAACGGCCTTCAGTTAATTCAACTAAGCGACTAATATTTGATTCATCCAAATGACTGTTACGTAATTTATGCCAAAAATCTTCATATAAATTTAGCATCATGATTTAATCGCTACGTATGAAGCAAAGTTAAAGCACTGAAACCACTTAGTGACATGCTGAAAACCAGCAGCCGAGAGCCTATTCTCAATGTCATTTTCCGAATCCGGGATCAAAACATCTTTTAAGGCCTGCCTCTTTCTTTCAATTTCACGATTAGAATAACCATTAATTTTTTTATAAGCGTGGTAATGTTCGATTAAAAACTTGTCCTTATCATCATCTGACTTAAATTTTTCGGATAAAATAAATACCCCACCTGGGTTTAAGCCTTGATATATTTTAGCGACGATGGACTTTCTTAAATCTCTAGGAATAAATTGCAAAGTAAAATTACTCACCACCACGGAGGCATTATTGATAGTCATGTCATTAATATCTTCTAACAATACTTGAATTTTATCGGTTAATGCCTTAGCTTCAATGATTTGTTTACATTCTTTTACCATTGACTCCGAAGTGTCAATAGCTATAATTTGACAATTACTGTCAACCGTAGCTTTTGCGGCAGTCACTGCAACTGCTCCTAATGAACAACCCAGATCATAAATATTGCTATTATCTTGCGCATATTGCATACAATACATGGCTATAGACTTGAGTATTGAGTCATAACCAGGTACTGATCTTTTTATCATGTCTGCGAAAACATCAGTAACTTGCTGATCAAAAGCAAATGACTTAACTGATTCAAATTTTTTCTCAAATATACGATCAGTATTCTGAGTCAGGTTTATGTGATTTTGTTTTTCCATGGGTTGTTATTTTATGCAATAATAAGCGGTAAGTAAAAAAAAAGTTAGAATATGAAAAAATATGCATTGATTACTGGCGCATCTGCGGGAATTGGTAAAGAATTTGCTCAACAATTGGCGCAAATGGGATGGAATCTAGTACTGATTGCACGGAGGACTGAAATGCTTGAGAGTATTGCCAAGAGCATTCACAGTCAATACAAAGTTGATGTTCAATGCATTCCTGCAGACCTATCTGATAAAAGTAAACCACAAATAATTTTTGACCAATGCAAAAAACAACAACTCAATATCGCAATGTTGATTAACAATGCAGGCTATGGGCTACCTGGTGACTTCCATAATAATTCATGGCAAAAACACAATGACTCTTTACAAGTCATGCTTAATAGCGTAGTCGAATTTTGTCACCTTTTTTATCCAGATATGATAAAAGCAGGATATGGTAGAATCATCAATGTTGCGTCATTAGCTGGCATTATTCCTCCTTCAGCAGGCCACACACTTTATGGCGCCACAAAAGCTTTTTTAATCAGGTTTTCGAACAGTCTACGCCTAGAAGCCATTGACCACGGAGTACATGTCACAGCTTTATGTCCTGGATTCACCTATACAGAATTTCATGATGTTAATGGAACAAGGTCAATGGTTTCAGAACTACCTAAATTCATGTGGATGAGCAGTAACAACGTAGTCAAACAGGGTATTAAAGCTGTAGAAAACAACAAAGCCGTTAAAGTTAATGGTAAAATTAATAGTATCATAGCAGCATTACCTAATTGGTTGAACCTCATGTTACTTGGCAATAAAACAAAAAAATACAGAAAAAGATGAGCTTTTTACAAGAGTTAGAAAACAACAAAAAACAAACCACAACGGAAGAAAAAACGCCCAAACAATTATGGGAGAGTTGTTTTAAGTATTTTAAGTACTTTGTATCAATATTGCAAAAAGACAAAGACACATTTGATGCAAAATTCAATTTTATATTCCTCAATATTATAGTTGATGCACAAATAACTGGTCCTTATGAAATCACAAGAGCCTCGATTAATAATGAACTCAGTCTTGAGATCAAAATGCTCACCATCATCAACAAGAGCATAAATATTAAAAGAAAAAATAAGCGCTCAGCTGAACTACTTCGAAGCAAGTTAAGCAAAGATAACATTGCATCAGTGGTAAAAAAGGATAAAAATGAACAATATTTCATTGAAATATCAAGGAATATCCCCTCATTATTTCAATTAAAATTGAAAGATAACAAAGACTTCTATATCAACTATAAGAACATTGGTTCAAGTACTCAAAAGACCATTAAGTTGTCATCAAATGACATCAATGAAAAAAACATGGACAATATCGCTAAATACATCATTGGTCAAAACCCATCTCTCTATACTGAGACCATAGGAGAAAATGAAATCAGCCAAATAAGAGAAAAGATTGCTTTAGAAAAACAAAAAAAGGAACTCAGAGAGCAAGAAATTCAAGCTGAAATAGAGAAACAACAGGAACTTGAAGCCATCAAGAAAGCCAACTCCCTCAAAGAAAGATCAAAAAGATATGTTTTTTCCAAAACAAAGGAGATAAAAAACCTGGTGATAGAAAAAATCAAAGACATTAAGTCAAAAATCTAAGGCATAGATTGATAGAATTCTCATCATCAAACCCAAATCTTTGTACAATCTGAAAACGATATTCCTTTCAAACACCTTTATTGAGTTAGGATAATTTTATAATTCAATTCACATGCAATCTGTTATTACGGGGTATATAATACAAAGTTTTTATATTGATAATTGAAGGTTAAAAAGTAATGCAAAAAAAAAATGGAACCGTTCTACTGTGTATTTTAGATGGAGTAGGCATTGGCCCTAACGACCAAAGCAATGCATTATTCATGGCAAAAACGCCCACATTAGATCATTTATTTTCACACCACCCTCACTCTCAACTCAGATCTGACGGTGAATATGTTGGTGTTCCCAAAGGACAAATGGGCAATTCTGAAATCGGGCACATCACAATTGGTACAGGACGTATTGTACAACAATCATTGGTAAAAATTTCATCAGAACTTGAAAACAAGAATTTTGAAAAAAACAATAATTACCACAGTTTTTTAAATGAATCGCAAAGCAGTCGTGCCATACACGTGCTAGGCCTCGTCTCAGATGGAGGGATTCACAGCCACATAGATCACACCATTGCAATATGCAAATCATTGAACACACTCAAAAAACCCATTTTTGTTCATGTCATTACTGATGGTCGAGATACTGATGTTAACGCAGCCATTGAACAAGTAAAAGAGTTTGAAAACCACATTAAAGATTTAAACAATGTTGAGATTGCATCAGTTGTAGGCAGGTATTATGCCATGGACCGCGATAACCGATGGGAAAGGATTGAAGCCGCATGGAAGTTATTTACACTAGGACAAGGCTTATCTTATGATACTGCTGCTGAGGCAATTCAATCAGCTTATGATTCTGGCTTATCTGATGAACACATCAAGCCAAGTTTTATCAAATCTGATAAAGGCCTAGATGGCACCATTCAAAATCAGGATGCTTTGTTTTTATTCAATTTCAGGGGAGATAGAATGCGTCAATTAACTCGGTGTTTTCTTAATATGCCAGGTACTGATTTTAACTATACACCGCTTCGCTTGAGTTCAATAGCTGCAATGACACAATACGATGTTGAATTTAAAGACCAATGCCACACCATTTACCCTCCAGAATCCTGTAAAAACAGTTTGGGAGAAGTCATTTCTCAAGCTGGGTTAAGACAATTAAGAATTGCAGAAACTGAAAAATATGCACATGTGACATTTTTCTTCAATAATGGGCGTGAACAACCATTTAATCAAGAAGACAGAATACTTATTCCCTCACCACGCGATGTCAAAACATATGATGAAAAACCACAAATGTCATTACCAGAGCTCACCACACAATTAACGACAATCATTGCATCTCAACAATATGATTTTATCGCTTTAAATATTGCTAATGCTGATATGGTTGGACACACCGGTGATTTTTCAGCAGCCATCAAAGCAGTCGAATACATTGACAAGGCATTAAAAGAAATCACAACCAGCATAAAAGATACAAATGGAGAAATGTTAATCATTGCCGACCATGGCAATATCGAACAAATGACGATTAACAACAAACCATCTACCACTCACAGTACAAATCCTGTGCCTTGCATTTATTACGGTCACAGAAAAGCCTCTGATTTAAGTAACGGAGGTCTTGCAGATGTTGGTCCAACGATATTGCATATGCTGGATTTAGATGTACCCAATGAAATGAGCGGTATTGTACTAATTAATGAATCATAGGCATGAATAACTGATTATTTTGATGGACATAAAAAAACCTTGCCAAGACAAGGTTTTTTTATTCATTTTAAATATCTAAATTTACTCAAAACTACCATGACTGATGTAATCTACAACACCCCAGTCACCGACTGGATAATAAACAGGTCCGCCAAATTTACATTCTAAACCCATATTTGCAATATCAGTAACTGCTGTTCTGTACCAGAACACCACATCTTCATTGGCTATCGATTCGCCATTGACCAATGCATTTTCATTAACTGAACAGTCTCCAAGATTATTTGACCCAGGAGTATCCGAGTACTCTGGCAAACTGCCAATTTGCCTGTATTTTGTCGCCATTACATCGGCTTCATGATGACCATCACCTGAAGGGTCAGTACCAACAAAGTAATCTTCTCTGGTAGCCTCTACTCGATAACCTCTATTAGTGACTGTGTCTCTAATGGTCCACGTATTGTTTGAACCTGAATCTCTAAACCCAATAAATTCAGTGCTCATGGCTGAATCGTTTGCCAGAACTTCATCATTTTCAGGACCGTCTATGTCAAAATTGGTGCGCCAATAAGCATGATGCCAATGAGTAATATTAAAGTTTGTGCCATCACTGTTTCCAAAACCAAATCTGGGCTGTATTCGACCGTCTAAATAAAATGAAAAACGGGAGGAGTATTTATACCAAGCCGCTGAATGATTGGCTGTTAACAATAAATGATCCTGATACTTTTCTACTTGAACACCTTGGAAACAATCGCCAGAATTACCAACATTACCTGAACCACCTGGACTTACATTTCGAAATGGACAAGTATCCACTATTTCAGTTTCACTTACTGAGGCATCACATGTAGTGATTGCAGGTCTTTGTGGGTTCTCTACTTTATCTGCTCTTAAGAAGCTAGAATTAACATTTTTCCAATCCCTGTAGCACAGGCCAGATTGATAAGTTGCGAAAAGTAAAGGCACATGTGATCTTTCCATCACTAAATGACCATTATAATAGGCATCTCTGATCTCCAAACTTGAACCTTGCGCAGCAGAACTATTATTCGGAGCAAGATAACACAATTCCCAAACTGGATTAACAGTTGGCCAACTGACCTTAACTTCTCCTGGACCATTACATGTTGGGCTTCCACCACCAGCACCAGCAAACGCTTGACCACTCAGCATAAGCACGACACTTAATATTTTATATTTCATAATTTCCTCTCTATTAACGTAAACGACTTCTTAAATTTAACTCTTATTTCATTTCTTATGGGTATTTTTGATATTACGACCAGCATTAAAATCTGGATAAATGACACTAGAATCAGTAAGCCTAACAACTGAGTGTGCCAAAATATATATCTTAGGTGTTGATGCGAAAACATGTACACATCTGTTGCCAGGTTTGCATTTACTACTGTCGATAAAATTAAAACCACCATGTATGGTGATCTTCTCATCAGATTCAGCAAACTGTGACTTAACCAAATCATTTTTTTTGAATAAATCAAAAGCGATCAACAACTCTTCTTGAGACACAATACCATCAATATTCTCATTCCACACTTCATCTATCAGCTCATCTTTATCATTATAAACAAAGTTAAAACCTTGCTTTTTATGATAATTATAACCTTGTTCAAACTTACGATAAGCTCGACCTTTATCGGTTTTAACGCGGTCAGTCCAACGATTCGTTGTCACTTGTTTGATTTTTCCTTTATCATCATAGCTGATTTCTAAAGCTTTTTGTGGTAAGTCAACATCATACACAGTGTTAAATACAGATTCACTATAACACTGAGAACTGATCAATAAAAATGGTATTAGTAAAAGATTTTTCATATTTATCATTTTATGGTGTGATTTTTATGGCAGAGAACGTCATGTCAACCGGAGCCGATTTACCATTATCTTCCCATAATTGTTTCATGTATGCGCCTCTTGATTGATCAGCTGGACCCACAGTTAAACTTCGGTCACATAAAGCATTTTCAGAGGCTGTGGTGCTTTCGCTCTCTAAAAATTCAATATAGTCCTTGCTAGAAGTTTGGTATTTTAGCGTAGCTGTAACAGATAAAGGCATTACTGCAGTGTCAGGAATACTGAAAGCATAGTTAGTTTCATCATAATTCACGACCGCTGATGGATTATTTGGATCTACGGGATATATTATCCCAACTGATTTCATTTCAATATTTGTAGCACCTCTGAATCCTAAAGGAGGGATTCTATTGTCTTTTGCAACACAATTATTCTGAACAAAGTGAAATTGTTTTATTCCGTTTGATTCAGTAACACATTGACCTAACTTATCATCCCATATACCTTGATTTGATTCATAAACTTTTAACGCAGGATCTTCAGAAAGCACAGCTGTAGTTAAATCATATCCACCACTTTCATATATGATCGTATCACTATTATCTCTTACAACCAAATTAATCCACATTCTTCTGCCTTCAAGGTATCCTGTTGGTAATTTATGGCCTGTTAAGTTTGTCACTTTCACTTTCACTTCTGCATCAGTCGCTGTTGCTGAAACCAAGCTTGTTTCTATCAATGCACTTTTATTTTGCAACATATCAAGGGCGTAACTTATGGTTCTATCATAAGCTGCATTTCTATCAATGAGCTGACCTTCACTTAAGGCATCTCCATAAATCGTCTTCAATACAGCGGGCATCCAACTATTACCACCTGCAAATTCATGTGTTTTCATATCGCCTGTGCGACTACCTGGTGTAGTTTGTATACATGCCCTAGCAGCCGGATCAAAAGATTCTGGCATATGACAATCTTGACAACTTTCACTTTTTGTTACCAATGGGAATTCAGTAATAACATCACCACCAAAACCATCAGCATATATTACATCTGCAAAATCACTGTTTAACCATTCTGAGTAAGTTCTCTCAATTGGCATAGGTATATTAGTTTGAACGCCACCATCCCATAGGAGCTCAGCAGGACTAATAACCCCGTCAGTCAACACATCAGGTGTCGTAACATTATGACAACTACCACAAAATTCACTACTTTGTATAAATGTTGAAAATTCCCAAGCATGAAAATCTTGTAAAGGAGGATTGTATGGACCTTTGCGGCAGGGCCCAAAATTATTGTTTCCATCTGGGTTATTGCAAGATTCATCATCTAGCCATACATCTGAATTTTGAATAATTTGAGCTTCACCATTTGGTCCATTTTGATCAACTCTGTGACAAAAATGACAATTAACGCCTTGATAGTCATTATTTTCATTGTCAAATGATGTCAATGAACCACTCAGTTTACAACCATTAGCATAATCGAGGTTTCCAGCACCATTTTTTGTATGGCCTTTATAAAAACCAACAGGAGAATGACATCGAATACAATAGTCTCCTACTCCAGGTACATCTTGATTGGCAATGTCAACTGCTGCCCAAAACAATGGATCTCTACCTGAGTTGGCCATCATTGAACCAGACCAAGTCATAGAAGGTGTAAATTTTTGATCATCAGTAGTAAAACCAGCGTGACAATCATTACAATTATCGGCTGATGCCATACTAAAGCTGATACCTGGTTGAGTACCGTGAGGAGTAAAATCCGAAACAGACGGACCATTAATTTCGTTTAAAAGATTGAAAGGAGGAGCTTTCACCAGCTTAGCTTGAATTCCTGTAGACACGAGAGTAGACAGGAATATGCTAACAATCACCACCCTAATTGTTATGCGTATTCTCATTTTTGTACTATATTTAAAACAACTAATATAACAAACTCTGATGAATAATTCAAACCGAGATTAGCATAAACATTGAAATCATGATAAAGTACGCCGTCTTTAACAAGCTTACATTAACTTTCGATGAGCGAGATGCAAAAAAGGCGTACATTTGCCATAATTTCACACCCAGATGCCGGTAAAACAACCATTACAGAGAAAATACTCCTCTTTGGAGGAGCCATTAATGTAGCGGGTGCCGTAAAATCCAATAAAACGGCCAAAGGTGCAACATCAGACTGGATGGAAATGGAAAAAGAAAGAGGCATCTCCGTGACCTCTTCAATCATGCAGTTTCCATACAAAGGTTGTACCATCAATTTATTAGACACCCCGGGTCATGCTGACTTTTCTGAAGATACATACCGAACATTAACCGCAGTAGACTCAGCATTAATGGTTATCGACTGCGCAAAAGGCGTAGAAGAAAGAACCATCAAGCTGATGGAAGTATGCCGCCTACGAACTACCCCAATTTTCACATTCATCAATAAACTTGATCGCGAAGGCAGAGACCCTATTGATTTAATGGATGAAGTAGAAGATATTTTAAAAATTAATTGTGCCCCAGTCACTTGGCCTATTGGAATGGGCAAAAGATTGAGGGGCGTTTATCATTTTATTGATGACACAATCTTACTATACGAATCTGGTAAAAATTATGAAACCCAAAAAGCTGAAATCATTAAGGGCATAGATAACCCTGCATTCGATGAAGCCTTGGGAGACACTGCAGAAGATTTTAGAGAAGAAATTGAGCTGGTCAAAGGGGCAAGTCACCAGTTCGATAAAGAAGCTTATCTAAAAGGCCAATTAACACCTGTTTTTTTTGGCTCTGCCATCAATAATTTTGGTGTAGAACCATTATTAGACGCATTTTCTGAACACGCTCCAGCCCCTCAAGCAAGAGCAACAGAAACCAGGATAGTTGAACCTTCTGAAGAAAAGTTTACTGGTTTTGTTTTTAAAATTCAAGCCAACATGGATCCAAAACACAGAGACAGAATTGCTTTTATGCGTATTTGTTCAGGAATATTTTCTCAAGGAATGAAGCTAAAACAAGTAAGAACACAAAAAGACATCAAGATTCCTAATGCCCTGACATTTTTAGCAGAACAAAGAGAACACCTCAGCCACGCTTATACAGGCGACATCATCGGCATTCACAATCATGGAACCATCAGTATTGGTGATACCTTCTCTACAGGAGAGGATTTAAAGTTCATGGGTATACCAAGTTTTGCTCCCGAGTTATTCAGAAGAGCACGTTTAAAAGATCCCTTGAAATTAAAAGCACTACAAAAAGGTTTAGCCCAACTCTCTGAAGAAGGCGCGACACAGTTCTTTAAACCATTAATGACTAATGATTTGATTCTTGGCGCTATCGGCGTGCTACAGTTTGAAGTGGTCGCTTATCGATTATTAAGAGAGTACAATGTTGAGGCAAGCTTTGAGAATGTCAGTGTTGCAACCGCCAGATGGATCAGCGCAGAGGATGAAAAAGAACTGGCCCAATTTAAAAACAAATCACAACAAAATTTGTCATATGACGCACATGGAAATTTGGTCTATATTGCCCCAACTTATGTAAACCTTCAACTAACACAAGAACGATTTCCTAAAATAACCTTTCTTAAAACAACCGAAGGGCTTTAAATTATTTAAAATGTTCTTCTACTGTAAATCTCCAAGCAAATGTGTTTTGAGAAGAGCTATCACAATATAAGATGAGTTTTAAAATTAATTAAGACTCATTTTCCTTTTCAATTGAAGCCATAACCCTTTCCTTAAGGTCTTTTCCAGGTTTAAAATGAGGGGCATATTTCACACCCAACGCTACAGACTCGCCTGTTTTTGGGTTTCTTCCCATTCGAGGGTTTCTCTCTCGCAATGTAAAACTTCCAAACCCACGTATCTCAATACGCTCTCCTTCAGCAATTGAAGAGCTCAACTTATTGATCAACTCTTTAACAGACAATGAAATATCTGACTTTAGCAGGCCCGAGTCAGCAAGTTTTACACACAAGATATTAATCAGTTCAGATCTAGTTACACTTTTCATCTTTATTATTATAATAAAATATTAAAAAAATAAAAGCACCTAACCAAAATTAGATGCTTTTATTTTTTTTAAATTCAATGGCTTGAAAACCATTTCGAAAATTAGTGATCAAAATCACCTTATTTTCGAAATTTATTTGTCCATTTTTTCTTTTAACAAGTCACCAAAACTGGTAGTTCCAGTACTTGCATCTTTGTAATCCTTAAGGACTTTGTTCATCTCATCAAATTCTTTGGCTTTAATTGATAGCGTCAACATTTTACTTCTTCTATCCATACCTACAAATTTAGCTTCAACTTCATCTCCAACATTCAAGACTTCAGAAACATCATTTGTGCGTTCTTTAGCAACATCAACTGCTTTAACTTGGCCAACTACACCATCACCCAATTCAATAATGGCAAATTTTTCAGAAACTTCTTTAATGATACCTTTGACAATACTGCCTTTAGGATGTGTAGCCACATATGAACCAAACGGATCTTGTTCAAGCTGTTTAATACCTAAAGAAATACGCTCACGCTCAGAATCTACAACCAACAACATTGCTTCAACTGTATCACCTTTTTTGTAGTTGCGGATCGCAACATCATCTGCTTCCATCCATGAAATATCAGACAAGTGAACCAAACCATCAATACCACCATCTAGGCCTATAAAGATACCGAAATCAGTGATTGATTTGATTTTACCTGAAACAATATCACCTTTTTCGTGATTACTGGCAAATGCATCCCAAGGGTTAGGCTTACATTGCTTCATACCCAATGAAATTCTGCGCTTATCTTCTTCAATGTCAAGAATCGCCACTTCAACTTCGTCACCTGGTTGAACAACTTTTGCAGGATTGATGTTTTTGTTTGTCCAATCAATTTCAGAAACATGCACCAAACCTTCAATGCCTTCTTCAATTTCAACAAAGCAACCATAGTCAGTAATATTGGTAACACGACCAAAAATACGTGAACCAACTGGTTGTCTGCGCGCAATATCTTTCCATGGATCTTCACCCAATTGCTTAAGACCAAGTGAAACTCTAGATTTCTCTTTGTCGAACTTCAATACACGTACTTCTAACTCTTGGCCAATTTCAACCACTTCTGATGGGTGATTAAAACGCTTCCATGACATATCTGTAATATGAAGTAGACCATCAATACCACCTAAATCTAAGAAAGCACCATAATCTGTCAAGTTTTTAACGATACCTTTAATGATAGCGCCATCAACCAAAGTTTCCAGTAATTTTTCTCTGTCTTCAGAGAAGTCAGACTCAACAACCGCACGACGTGATACAACAACATTGTTGCGTCTTTTATCTAATTTGATTACTTTAAACTCTAGATCCTTACCTTCCAAATAACCTGGATCTCTGACTGGACGAACATCTACCAATGAACCTGGCAAGAATGCTCTAACACTGTTCATATCAACAGTAAATCCACCACGTACTTTTCCAGTAATTTTACCCATGACAATTTCTTCATTATCATGTGCCACTTGCAACTGCTCCCAAACCAACATACGTTGTGCTTTTTCACGAGAAAGGATAGTTTGACCATAACCATTTTCGTATTTTTCAAGGGCAACATCAATCTCATCACCAATTTCTAGCACCACTTCTCCTGATTCATTTTTAAATTCATCAAGTGAAATAACGCCTTCTGATTTCAACCCTGCATCAACGATTGCGAAGCCATTTTCGATGTCTACAACAACACCTTTAATGATGGTACCAGGGATAAGTTTCTTAGCTGACAAGTCTAGTTCAAGTAGCTGCTCAAAATTTTCGCTCATAAAAAATTGCTCAATAAGTAAAAAGGATTTTACTTATATAATGTTTCTGTATTGATACTTGCTTCAATACTCGTTCAAAAAAATCATTCGATCCGTAATATTCAATGGACCCAATAATCACCTATTATTAAATGTTTAAATTTCTAGCGCTCAGATACTGGTTTTAAACCAGATTTTTCAATAATACCGATACAACATTGAAATACTTCATCAATGCTTAACTCACTGGTATCAACAACGATAGCATCTTCTGCCGGTATCAGTGGAGACACTTTTCTAGTACTGTCCCTACAATCTCTGGCGCCGATCTCTTTTTCAAGAGCGCGGATATTAGCACTAACACCTTTTTTTTTCAACTGTTTACAACGTCTTTTCGCCCTTTCTTGTGTTGAAGCGGTCAAATAGAACTTAATTTGGGCATCTAAAAACACCACAGTTCCCATATCTCTGCCATCTGCAACCAAACCTGGCGCCTTTCTAAAATCTTTTTGACGTTGTAATAAAGCGGCTCTTACTTCTGGAATTACTGCGATAATAGAAGCTATGTTACCACATACTTCTGCTCTCAATTCTTGATTAACGCACTCTTGATCCAAATATACCAATGTTGGTTCACCAATGACAGATACAAAACTCAATTCCAAATCAAGGGCCAGTTGAATCAATTTATCAATATCTGAAACATCAACATCTGTTTTTAAGACTTTTAAGGCCAATGCCCGATAAATGGCACCGCTGTCTAAAAGATTCCAACCCAAGTGGTGCGCCAGTAAGGATGCAGTGGTACCTTTACCTACTCCAGAAGGCCCATCCACCGTGATGACTGGATTTACTTTATCGTTCATCATGAAATATCTAACCCCAGATCATTTGCAATGGTTAAAAAACTGGGGAATGATGTGATGATGTTTTGACAATTTTTGACAGTAATATTCTGCTCAGAGAATTGACCAGCTATCAAGAAACTCATTGCACAACGATGATCATCATGAGCATCCACTTCGCCACCTTTTAGGCTACCACCTTGAATACGCAACCCATCACTGAATTCTTCGCAATCAATGCCAAGAGACTTTAACCCTTCTGCCATTACTGCAATACGATCACTTTCTTTCTTTCTCAGCTCTTCAGCATTTGTTAATACTGTTTGACCTTTTGACAATGCCGCTGCAATAAAAATAATTGGAAACTCATCAATGGCAGAAGCTATGTATTTTTCTGGAATATCTATTCCATTTAACTGACTCGATTTAACCACAACATCTGCAATACGTTCACCAGCAATATGTCGTTCATTGAGCAAACTGATGTCTGCCCCCATCATCTGTAAAATACCAATCACACCTGTTCTGGTTGGGTTAACACATAAATTGTGAAAAACCACTTCAGAAGAAGGCAACAACGCAGCAAGCACCATAAAAAAAGCCGCTGAAGAAATATCAGCTGGAACCACAACTGAGGTCGCTTTCAATTGTTGTTTGCCCTGCATTTTTACGGTACATCCTCGAGATTCAAGTTCAACACCAAACCCTCTTAACATGTTTTCAGTATGATCGCGAGAAAGCTTTGGCTCTGACAAAACTGTTTCGCCTTCTGCATAGAGTCCAGACAACAACACACAAGACTTGATTTGTGCACTTGCAACTGGGGATTGGTAATGAATGGCATTCAATTGCTCAACCGGCTTAAACTCAATGGGCGCAGTTCCCGCTTCTGTAACATGCACTTGAGCACCCATTAAATTGAGTGGAGTACTGATTCTACTCATCGGCCGAGAATTAAGAGAATCATCTCCCAAAATTGTAGATGAAAAAGACTGAGCAGCCAATATTCCTGATAACAAGCGCATACCCGTACCAGAATTTCCACAATCAATTCGCCCTGACTCTGGTTTCTTCAGGCCATATTTACCAACACCATGAACAACATAGTGTGAATCTATTTTTTCGATCTTAACACCCATATCCTGCATGGCTTTCATCGTAGCCATACAATCTGTAGCTGTTAAGAAGCCAGAAACCTCAGAAACACCATCAGCAATAGATGCCAATATCATAGAGCGATGTGAAATAGACTTATCACCAGGCACCAATACTGATTGATTCAAACTCAACCCATTTGAAGAACGAGAAGTTAAAGTGTTTTTAAGCACAGTCACATGCACGCTCCATCACTGTGTCAAGCCTATTCATTTGTTCACTGGTTCCAATGGTAATTCTAAGACAATTCGGCAAACCATAATTGGCTACTGGTCTAGTGATGATTCCATTTTCCAATAAATTTTTGTAAATAGCGGATGCATCTTTTTCAAAGTCGATCAATAAAAAATTTCCTTTGGATGGTACATACCTGAGTTTAAGGCGATCACATGTCGAAATCAGAATCTGCATGCCTTTTTCATTTTCCACAAAAGCTTTTTCAAGAAAGGATTGATCTGCAAGCGAATGTTCTGCTGCAATTAAAGCCAATGAATTGACATTAAACGGCTGTCTAATTCTATTTAATACATTGGCAATTTCTGGATTACTTAATGCATACCCTACCCTCAATCCAGCCAATCCATAAGCTTTTGAAAAAGTCCTGGTTATTACTAAATTTGGAAATTCGCCAAGCCACAAACTGGCATCCACTTGTTCTTCTGAATGTGAATATTCCAAGTACGCTTCATCGACTACCACAATCACGTGTTTTGGTACTTTATTTATAAAACTTTTTAACTGCTGTTCAGATAAATGATTTCCTGTTGGATTGTTTGGATTGGCAATGAAAACCAATCTGGTTTGATCATCGATGGCTGATAGCATGGCATCCAAATCATGACCCAGAGGAGAATCAGTATCCCACCCAAGCGCAGCAACCTGTTTATGTACGGCACCTACAGCCTGAATTGCAATGGGATAAACTGCAAAACAATATTGCGAATAAACTGCATTCAGCTCTGGCGACAGAAAGGCTTCTGCCAATAAAACCAACACATCATTTGAACCATTACCCAAAGTAATACAATCCATATCAACATCATGCTTTCGTGCTAATGCTTTTTTCAATTCGAAACCATTTCCATCTGGGTACAATTCAATTTCATTCAATGCTTCTTGAACTGCTGCCATAGCCAAAGGACTGGCACCTAAAGGGTTTTCGTTGGAAGCGAGTTTTATAATATTTTCAATCCCCATCTCTCTTTCCAATTCAGAAATGGGTTTTCCTGGGACATAAGGATTCAATTTTTGAACGCCTGTAACGGCCATTTTCTTAAAATCTACCATTGAGTGCAGCCAATTAATTTAAAAGGACAATATTTTGACGGTATTTTACTCATAAAGCAATAACAAAATACCATCATCTGCTGTAATTAACGATGTCTGTTTAATGATTGGAGTTGTCAATTATGACAAATTGCATCAGAAGTTCTATAAAATTACTGATGCACTAATATTGCCAAATATAAACAATTTCAGGATAAAATTTAACAAACAAATTGGATAGACATCACCATAAAACCAATGAAGCTCATGGCTTAGCAACAATTTTATTTAAGGTATATGGCCATTATTCATAAAACCATATAGGAACACAGTATAATTTCACAAAACGCATTTAAGCGCATGTTCACCTTCGCTAAAATCGGCTTTTCTATCAATTTGATGAAATATTCGGGCTTGTTATCCATTCTATTATTCAATTCGTAACAAACAGAAGGTATAATCCCGTGCTTTTATTCATTACAAAATAATAAAATGATAGTAACTGCGAATATTGGAATACAATTTGGATCAAAGCCACTTTTTGAAAACATTTCAATGAAGTTTGGTAATGGTAATCGTTATGGTTTAATCGGTGCCAACGGTTGTGGCAAATCAACCCTGATGAAAATCATTACTGGAGAATTGAAACCCACAAATGGATCTGTATCGTTCGACAAAGAAGACAAGGTTGGTGTTCTTGGTCAAGACCAATACGCCTTCGAAGAGTATACCGTCATTGACACAGTTATCATGGGTGATAAGGATTTATGGCAAATCAAAGAAGAACGCGATGGCATTTATGCCAAAGCAGAGATGTCAGATGAAGATGGCATCAAGGTTGCTGATTTAGAAACAGAATTTGCTGAAATGGATGGGTATTCTGCTGAGGCCAGAGCAGGAGAATTGTTAATGGGGTTAGATATCCCCGAAGAACAACATTATGGCCTCATGTCAGAAGTCGCACCAGGTTGGAAATTACGTGTTTTATTGGCACAAGCATTGTTTGCCGACCCAGATTTTTTACTGTTGGATGAGCCTACAAATAACTTGGATATCAATACCATCAGATGGCTTGAAGACACTTTAAACGCAAGAAAATCGACCATGATTATCATTTCACATGATCGACACTTTTTAAATTCAGTTTGCACCCACATGGCAGATTTAGATTATGGCGAACTGCGTTTATTCCCTGGCAATTATGATGAATACATGACTGCAGCCACACAAGCACGAGAAAAATTACAATCTGAAAATGCCAAGAAAAAAGCACAAATTGCGGAATTAAAACATTTTGTCAGCCGTTTCTCAGCCAACGCATCAAAGGCCAAACAGGCCACATCAAGGCAAAAGCAACTGGATAAGATACAACTGCATCACATCAAACCTTCTTCAAGAGTCAATCCTTATATCATTTTTGAACAAGAGAAGAAGCTTTATAGAAATGCCTTGAGTGTTAAAGGATTGAGCAAATCATTTGATGGCAATACCTTGTTCAAGGATTTTGACTTTACCCTTGAAGTTGGAGAAAAACTGGCGGTAATTGGCGCCAATGGCATTGGTAAAACAACCCTCTTAAACTGCGTAACGGATAATATCAAAGCAGATGAAGGCACAGTTAAATGGTCTGAAAATGCCCAAATCGCCTATTTTAAACAGGACAATTTGGCTGAATTTAAAGAAAACATTTCCGCTTTTGAATGGATGATGCAACACAAACATAAAGATGATGATGAACAAGCCGTCAGAAGTGTCATGGGAAGATTACTCTTTTCAAAAGAAGATTCCAAGAAAAAGCTCAACGTTTTATCAGGTGGGGAAAAAGGACGCATGATGTTTGGTAAAATCATGTTACAAAAACCCAATATCCTTTTCATGGATGAGCCAACCAATCACTTAGATATGGAATCCATTGAGTCATTAAACTTGGCATTAGAGAATTATGAGGGTACCTTGATTTTTGTATCTCACGATAGACAATTTGTTTCTTCTATTGCTGATAGGATCATTGAAATCAAACATGATGATGTTATTGATCACCGTGGAACTTATCAGGAATATCTGGCCAAACAAGGCATTCTTACCACATAATTAGCAATGCTTTTATAACTATGAAATAACGATTGGTGATAACTATGAAAAAAATATTTTTATTCTTATGCTTAACTCAAATTAATATGGCTTTTGCATGGAATGACAGCGGACACCAGATTATTGCTGCCATCACATGGGATTTACTTGACCAAAAACAAAAAAAACATTGGATAGAGGTACTCAAACACCACCCACGTTTTAAACAAGATTTTCAACAACACAAACCTGCTGATGTTAAATTAGGCAGCACTCAATATGATGAGTGGATATTTCGACATGCAGCAACATGGCCAGACATTGCCAGAAAGCTGCCTGAAAACACCAAAAAGAAATTCCACAATGGTCCTTGGCACTATATCAATTATCCGATCTATTTGAATAAAAAAGTTGATACAGAATTCAACAACTTGAAAATCCACATTGATGGCGAATTGAATAAAAACTTTAATATCACACAAGCCATAAAAGCAAATTTGGCGATACTCTCCAAAAAAGGGGCAACAAAAAAAGACAAAGCATTGGCCATATCTTGGCTACTGCATATTGTTGGCGACGCACATCAGCCATTACACAGCACAGCCCTATTCTCTGAAACATATTTCCCGAAAGGTGACAGAGGCGGTAATTTAATTCAAATTGGCGGCCAAGGACAAATTGAAAATTTACATTGGTATTGGGACACAAGACTGGATAATTCAACCTCATTCAAAATAATTGATTTAAAAGCCAAAAAACTCAATGAAAAGCACAAAGAAATTGGCTTAAAGCATCAAAAAGATAACATTCATAAATGGATTGCTCAATCCCATGTCCTTGCTAAGGAAAAGGTATATACACCACCATTATTGAATATTTTAAAAGAGAATGAAAAACATAACAAAAAACAACCTTCGATCAAAATCACCAAAGATTATGATCAAATAGCGCGTTCAGTAGCAGAAGTTCAAGCCACTAAAGCTGCTTATAATTTAGCACATTTATTGAATACGCATTAAAAGGCTATAAAATTATAGCCTTTAGGCAAAAAAAAACACAAGGAAGTGTGATAGAATTTATCGTAAATTATATATTAGTTTAACAAACACGTTCATCAGGAGCTTTCTATGACAGTACGTCAAATTTTCATTATTTTCGCCATAACTGTCAGTCTATTAATTCTTGGTTTAGGCTTTTATTGGCCCAAAATTTATTGGTCATTAGTAATTATTGCCCCTATTCTATTGATTGGCTTAATTGACATAACCCAAAAAAAACAGACCGTAAGAAGACTTTATCCTGTGATTGGACGATTCAGGTATATGCTGGAATCCATAAGGCCTGAAATTCAGCAATATTTCATTGAGTCAGAAACCAATGGTATGCCCGTGAGTCGAGAGTTTCGTTCACTGATCTATCAGAGAGCCAAAGGAGAAAGAGACACAAGACCATTTGGAACCATATTTGATGTCAATGGAGACGGTTATGAATGGATAAACCATTCGCTTCACCCATTAGAAGCATTTGATCATGATCCCAGAGTTTCTATTGGTGGACCAGACTGCGATCAACCCTACCTATCTTCACCATTGAATATTTCAGCCATGAGCTATGGTTCATTGAGTCAAAATGCCATCATGGCCCTTAATAAAGGCGCACAAATGGGCGGTTTTGCACACAACACTGGCGAAGGCGGTCTCAGCCCCTATCACTTAAAGTATGGTGGTGATATCATTTGGCAACTTGGCACCGGTTATTTTGGTTGCAGAAATGAAGAAGGCAATTTTGATGAACAATCATTTAAAGAGCAAGCCAATAAAGATGTGGTAAAAATGATCGAAGTCAAACTGTCTCAAGGAGCAAAACCCGGTCATGGCGGCATCTTGCCAGCAGTCAAATTAACAGAAGAGATTGCAAAAATCAGACATGTACCCATGGGTAAAGACGTGATTTCACCTCCTGCACACACAGCTTTTGATTCACCTCAAGGATTATTACACTTCATCAAAAAGTTGCGCGAGTTAACCAATGGGAAACCCGTTGGATTTAAACTCTGCATTGGGCGCAGAGATGAGTTTCTCAGCATATGCAAAGCCATGTTAGCCACTGGTATCACCCCAGACTTTATTACTGTTGATGGAGCGGAAGGAGGCACTGGCGCGGCACCAACAGAAATGACCAACGCCGTTGGCACACCCTTGCGCGATGCTGTTATTTTTGTTAATGAAGCACTGATTGGTACAGGGCTCAGAGATAAGATAAAAATCATAGCCTCAGGTAAAGTTTTCAGCGCATTCCATTTACTGCGAATCATAGCTTTGGGTGCAGATGCGGTTAATTCAGCCCGTGGAATGATGTTCGCATTGGGTTGTATTCAATCCAGAGCCTGTAATACCGATCACTGCCCAACTGGTATCGCTACACAAAACCCACACCGTTACAAAACTTTAATCGTTGATGACAAAGCCACAAGGGTTAAAAACTACCACCATGAAACAGTTAAAAACCTCACTGAGCTACTGGCAGTAGCTGGATTGAAAAGCTTAAGTGAATTAAAGCCCAAACACATCAATCAAAGGGTCAAAGGAACTGAGGTGAAAAATTATGAAGAGCTTTTCCCCTGTATTTCTGCAAACTGCTTATTATCTGAAGACACCATTCCTCAATCTTGGTTGAAAGATTGGCACAATGCCAAAGCTGAATCATGGCATTAGAGTCCAATTTATATTAACCCTGTTGGGTAATAAGGTTGATGATTGAAACCACCAGTACATGCTGCGGTGGTTTCAATCACAAAACGCTTATTGAATGCCTTTCAAATAATCAATAACACGATTGATCACTGTTTGATCTTTCAAAATTCGACTGTGACCCAATCCAGAAGTACTCATTAATGTAGCACTTGGCCAAAGGCTGGTCAACGCTTTAGCATGATCATAAGGCACAATTTTGTCATGTTGATCATGAATAATTAATCCATTAATTTTTTTTATGAACACATTATTCCTCACAGAGGCACTCTCGTATGGTGCTTGTAAAATAGATTCAATGCTGGCGATTAAATGTTTTTTACTTTTATTTGAAGCCCCTACAGTATGACACAAAGAGTTGATAATAAAATCCATATCCACAGGCGAACTTATCGAAACAAAATGCTTAATTGGCAACCTTAATTTAATGGCATAAGCAGTGGCAAATGCACCAAAAGAGTGTCCGATGACTGCATGTAATGTAACATTCTGATCAGATAAGGTTGTAATTATTCTTTGTAATTCCTCCAAATTTGTTTTATTACCTGAAGATTGGCCATGCGCAGGAAAATCACACAACACCACACGAAATCCTGCTTTAACCAGTTCATTGCTCAAAATCGAGTAACTGTAAGCAGAGCCCTCCCAGCCATGTACCAATAATACTGTTGGCCCTGCACCGGCAGAGTAAACCTTGCAACGCAATGATTCACCAAATGTTGAATCAAAATCCATCCATTGCGTGTGCATGTTGTTTAAGCTTAACGTATGCTTATGTTTACGATGTGGAGAAAAAAACAACTTATTAATCCATATACCAGCCCACTTATCAGATAACATTTCTAGAGATTTTGTTATCAATTTCACCATTGTCATTATCAAGTTATTCATCATCATAATTCATCATTAAAAAGAATAATTTGATTATATGATTTGCATCATAAAGATGAAAAGTGGCATAATTGACAATAAAAAGTTCATTTGTGACATATATATGAGTAACAAAACAAGTAAACACATCACCCTTATCATACTAGATAATTTTCTGGCATCTGGTTTATCAGGTGCCATCGATTTATTGCATACAGCAAATTTGGTTTACAAATACATGCACAGAAATGATCCCGCGCTATTTGAATGGTCTGTGGTTTCAATAAATACTGACACAGTTAAAGCCAGCAATGGTTACCCTCACCCTATAGATCATACACTTGATGAGGTCCAAAACACTGATGTCGTCTATATTCCGGGTGTATCATCCATAAGAGAACAAACCATTCTTGATGTATTGCAGCAAAACCACATACTTTATCGTTGGTTAAAAGAACAAGCGATCAACAATACCATCATTACCAGCAGCTGTACTGGCAGTTTATTTCTTGCTCAAGCTGGTATTCTCAACAACAAAAAAGTCACAACTTCATGGATGTTAGCTGATTTATTCAGAAGGCAGTTTCCCCACGTCAATTTGTCAGATGATGAATTATTAGTAGATGAAGGATCAATCATCACTTCAGGAGCTGCCTGCTCGTATCAAGAATTGATGTTAACCATTATTAAAAGATTTGCTGGTAAAGAATTGGCTTCACTAACAGCCAAATACATGTTGATTGAAGGCAACAGGGCTTCACAAGCTGCTTTTAAAGTTAACGTTCCTTCAACTTATGATCTCGAAGACACATTGATCACAGATGCAATAGAGTTAATCAGAAAGAACATCAATAAAAACTTTTCTATCAATGAGCTAGCAGAAAATTTACATGTCAGTTACAGAACATTGATCAGGCGTTTTCAAGCCTCTTTAGGCATTAACATCAAATCTTACATCCAAAACCAAAGGGTCGAATCTGCCAAAAGATTACTGGAGCTCAGCCAATTAAACTTTGATGAAATCGTTTATAAAATTGGCTATGCCGATGCCAGCGCCTTCAGGAAACTGTTTAAGAAAAGCACAGGCATGACGCCCAAATCTTACAAACAAAAATTTTGCGCTCACCAATAACAATAAATATTTGAATAAATTTCATATATTTTAATTTTTTTACGCGTAAATAGATAGGAGGTGATTAAGGATGATATGTGACCACCTCCGATTGTGTTAAACCAGTCAATGATGACCTCTTGTATTTCTCGAATTGTTGACTGGTTTATTTTTTCTTCATTTTAATGTAACATAACTTAATCAACTATCTCATTGCCTATGTCTAATCTCAACAACCTCAGTCAACAAGATTTCATCAAAGCCAAACAGATATTTACTGAATCGCTCAAGTTAGATCAAGACTTAATCAATAACTATGTCAAAGTTCAGTGTCAAGGTGATGATAAATTACTGGATGCAGTGATGTCGTTGATCTACATGCACCTTGACAGTGGTGAAGCCACCATTACACCCAAAAAGCCAATTAGTGAGTTGATTAAAACACAATACCATATCACTGAGGGTCAACAAATAGGCAAATTTGTAATTGAAAAGTCACTGGGCTCTGGTGGTATGGGAGATGTGTATTTGGCCAAGCGTTCAGATGATCAAATCCAGCAAAAAGTCGCCATCAAAGTTCTTAAGAATAAACTCAATCAATCCGCATTTGAAAGATTTCAAACCGAAAAGCGTTTGCTGGCTCATCTTGAGCATCCCGGAATTGCCCGTTTGATAGACGCAGGCATTACTGATGATGGCATGACCTACTATGTGATGGAATACGTCAAAGGACAAGCCATTGATGAATATTGCAGTAATAACAAACTGTCAGTGAAACAGCGTCTTAAATTATTCATTGAAGTCTGTCACATTGTCAGTCATGCACACAGTAACCTGATCATACACCGCGATCTTAAACCACAAAATATAATGGTTACCAATAAAGGCCAAGTCAAATTACTGGATTTTGGCATCGCCAAACCACTGCAACAGTTGCCAGGTATGGAAATATTACCCCAAACCATGCAAGGGAATTTGGCTTTAACGCCACAATACGCTGCACCTGAACAGTTCACCGATGGTGTTATTGGTACGGCTTGTGATGTGTATACATTAGGACTTCTACTCTATGAGTTACTGACTGGCACGCTGGCCCAAGACTTAACTGGCTTATCCTTAAAAGAGATTGAACAAGTCATTACCGATAAAGTCTTTATCAATGCCAGTAAGCAGGTCACCCAACAAGATGTTAATGCAGAACAATTTCAATTAAGAAACAAGGTACAGCTGAAAAGCCTGCTCAAAGGTGATATTGACAACATCATCAATAAAGCCATTAAGAAAGAACCGCACAATCGCTACAAAAGCGTGGCTGATCTTGCACAAGATATAGATAATCACCTCAATCACCAACCCATATCAGTCAGAGGCAATCAGCAGGCTTATCGATTCAAGAAATATCTGCGCCGAAACTGGTTGCCTACCACAGCAACATTGGGGCTGATTGCCATTCTTAGTTTTTCCACCTATTTTGTGAGTTTGGAACGTGATAAGGCTATTCGCGAAAAACAACTGGCCGAAGAAGTATCCAGTTTTCTAGTCTCAACCTTTAAAAATGCCGATCCCACCAAAACTCAAGGTGAAAAGATTACAGCAAAATAAATTCTCGAAGAAGGTGTTAGGCAGATCAATAACCAGCAGGATTCGCAAATTAAGGACAAACTGCTTTTGACCATGGGGGAGGTTTATTTAAGTCTTGGCCAAGACAATAAAGCTGAAAATTTGCTCAATAAAATTGAGAATATTGAACTAAATACGATTATTGTTGATAGAAATTTATTAATGGCAGACATTTTTTTTAATAAATTCACTAAGTCAGATGATCTAAAAGCAATTGAATTATTGAATAACGCTGAATCCTTAGTTAATAATAATGAAAAGCTTATTGAAATAACATATAAAAAAATAAAAACATATCATCATCTAAGAGAGTTTGAAAAAAAACTAATATTAGCAGAAAAAATGCTAACTTTAGGAAAACAAACCTATCAGCCAGAATCTATAAAATACGCTTTGGTTTTACAAAACTATGCTAGCTCAACCGGGAGAGCAAAAAATATTGAAACTACTTTAAAGATATTTCTTGAAGCAGAAGAAATTTTAATTAAAAATCTAGGTAGTGATCACCATTTAGTTGCTAACTGTAAACATAGTATTGGTTCTTTTTTTGAGTCATCACATTCTGAATTAGCATTGAAATACATCAATGAGGCTTATCAAATCTATTTGAAAATTTATGGAGATGTATTTCCGAGACGTGTTGATATTGAAGTTTTATTGGGTAGGATCAATTCCTATTTAAAAAACCATGATGATGCCATAAAACATTTAAAGCTAGCTATTGAATATGAGAAAAAATATTTTTCGAATAATGCTGTTAAAATTGCATTTATTGAATATAGCATTGCAAATACATATTTGATAAATAATCAAGATATACCTCTCGCAATAAAATACTTTGAAAGTTCAATATCCACATATAAGGCTAAAGGAATATATTATCAATCAATTACGATAATGTATGCAAAAGCACTGGGCTTAGTTGAAAGAAACGATATTGCAAAGCAATACTTACGACAAAACATAATAATTTATGAGAAAGATAAAAAAGAAAACAACACTGGTCATTTAAGTTTATCATTATCAAAAATATACTTAGCTGAAATATTGATGAAAGAAGACAAACACTGCAAAATTAAAACACTACTCACTGAAGCATTACCAGATTTTAAGTTTCAAATGGGTGAAGATCATGATACCTACCGTAATGCCCAGAAGGACCTGAGAGAAACAGAGTTGATCATTCAAAAAAACCATTTAAATTGTCAATAAACCATTAAATTCTTCTGCTAAAAAAGATAGCCTATTGAAAAAAAGCCTGCCCATCTGTCAGATAAAGCAGGCTTTAGTATTTAAATATTCAATTAGTGTCCTTCAGTAAATATCTGCACTGGTACATTGGTTCTGATCCATGAGCCGCCTTCTGTGCCTTGATAAGTAACATCCAGATTTATGGTGCCCTGATCTTCACCAGAATTGTCATTGATGATCAATGATAATGAACCGGCATCCAACAAATTGAATGTGCTGGGCGGCTCATCATCTCTGGAATAACCTTCAATTTGACGCATTGTCATGCTGATTTCCTGACCCATTTCAAAACCGCTTTGATTGCCTTGAACCCATCGTGGATTTCCATCCGCATCAAAGTAATAGACCGTTACCACAATTGTACCATTGGCAAAAGTAAGTGATAATCCCCAACCATCATCATCAACCCCTGTCCACCATGTGCCACCAAAATCATTTGCAGGTGGCGCTCCAATTGCATTTGCTGTAGGTTGTATACACCAATCACCTGCTTGATCACCAATCTGCCACGATGCAATGGCTGTAGTATTGATGTCAGGACATGAAGCGTTATTGACGGCCTCTTCATTGAAATCTATGGTGATTGTTCTATCGATTGACGTGTCAAAAATTAATGGCAGTCCAGAACCCGTTGGATCAACCGAATAATCGTATGTGACTCTATTCAATACAGTAGAGCTTAAGACATTACCTGATAAGGTTGATAAAGCGGTATACCATTCAGGTGTACCATCATCTTCATAAGAATAAAAAACAGTAAAATATTGGTCTGAATTGGCAATGGGTTCAATACCAAATCCATGGCCATTATGTATGGGGTCATAATATAACCCGGGCTCAATAGTATTGACTTGTTTTGGTCTTGGGTCCCAACCAAGATCCCATAGCATTGGAGTCGCCAAACCCAATCTTCTTATTCCAGTATCACTACTGGGTTGCAAATTTTCATCTGTATAACCTGGATTCAAATGCAAAACCGATGCTGGACCATTATTATCAAATAAGGGCGAATGTAACCTTGCAAGACCTAAACCTTCCTCTCTAAATACATTGAATTCTGATTGTCCAGTCAATTCAGAATTCCATAATAGTCTATTGGGCGTGCGAAAAGCATTTTCCCTCTCTTGATCAGTAGACATGCTATCTAAAGCCGTGATGGTATCATCTTCATTGTGTCTAACAACAAATTTCGTATAGATATCAGTTTGATTACAATACAAGGTACCGAGTGTGTGATTAATTGGACCCTGTTCAGGACAATCGAAGACTTCGTCTTCATAAAACCGGTGCATTGCTGGGGCAATTCCAACATTATGCAACATTCTATGCAATGCATTAGCAACAAAATCGATATCTTCAGAAGAGTTTGTTGAATCTAAACCATAATACCACCTAGTCTCACCTAAAGCAGAATTGGTATCTATTCTGCGATTAAAAATCATGCTCATTGTTGGAGCGTCGCAACTGCCACCAGTCAGCTTACATGCTTTTGTGCCACTTAAATGTTCGACTAATGCTTTTGGGTACCATGTATCAGGAATCAATCCTGGAGTATTTTCTGTAAGTGGACGAGGACCTGAATTTGAAAGTCTCACCAATCCTCCTATACTTTCCAAGTCAGGCCAGCAAGCCTGAATTACCAGTGGTACTGTTGAACGAAAATCTTCAACCAATATTTCTGCGGCTTTTCGAAAGGCCAACTTTCGCGCTTCACCAAGTGTCGGTGCATTATTACCTGCTTGTCCACCATATGGTGTATTATCCGTCCAGCCAGAAATATCGCAAGGTATCGTTCCAAAATCACCAATTACTGTGTCCTGATCAAATATAAAATGCACTTCTGGCTTTGACAATGGTAAATCATCATAAGTAATTGACAAATCTATATTCTGGGTATTTTGGTTTAAATTATAAACACCCACATACCAATTGCCTTGCCTTAATGGAAAATTCATTGCTGTAGATATGGTGAAATATTCGTGATCATCTACGCCTATAGAATAATAGTTTGCCTCTTCAAGTAGCTCATTATAATCCGCAGCTGTAAAATCACTTTGATATTTTAGGAACAGGTCAAAATTTGATCCTTCCATGCCATTGGCAATTTCAACTTTCAAATGATTGGCATCAGCAGGAATTTTAATGAGCAATTCTGTTGACAAAGAATCACCATCAAGATCAAATGAAATGGTTTCATTGTTATTCAGCTCAAGTGCATTAACGCATTGTGAAATAGTAAGGACAATGACAAACAATATGGGCTTATTCATTTCAACTCTCCATCTCTGTGAACATGTCCAGGATCATCAGAACCACACTCATAAATCAATTCCCCATTATCAGAAACTCTAACAGTAGATTGATCACTGATGGTATTTAATGAAGACAGCACTTTCTTTTGGCCCAACGGACTCTTATTATTGGTTACTTTTCGTGACTTAACGGTGACTTGTTTCTTGTCATCATAATCATACGAGGCTGCATTCATGCTCAAAAATACAGCAGGTACTAATACTATTACATGGCTATGCATGAAACTCCTGTTTCATATTGTTTTTGCTGTTTTTATT
>CAYGTC010000020.1:0-60655 GCA_964352735.1 uncultured Alcanivoracaceae bacterium
TTTTGCCCATGAGTAACTTACTTTTTTAACTATTTCCTAAATGCACCACGGGTTATTACGTTAAATAATTATAAAATGCAGGGAAACTCCTTAAACTTTTTTTCATGAATAAAACAATTCTCAGCTGAGTTTTTTGAAATGCAATAAACTCTTATTCTTGCTGTTTACGATGAATGCCGATCAACGACATGTGCTCCTGCTGCAATATATCGCAGTTGCTGAATGGCTCTGTTCGCTAATTCTTCTTTTTGGCTGGGTTTGCAGGCAATCGATTCGGCACCTGTATTAAAAATAATAGCAACCATGGCTTCGGCCTGAGCATATGCTGAACTTTTATCATAATCAAGGCCCTGAATATAATCAGTTAATTCAACAATAAAGTATTGAATTTCACGAGCGACCGCATGACGCAAAGCTTTTGTTGTACCGGATCTTTCATGAAATATTAATCTGAATATGTTTGGGTTGGTTGCGGTAAACTCTAAAAAGGTTTTTACTGAAGTGACAATGACACTGCGTTCGGTTTTGAACCTTTGTCTGGCTTTGCGCATGATTTGTCTCAAGGCCAATCCAGATTCATCAACTAAAGTCAGTCCCAATTCTTCCATGTCTTTAAAGTGTCTATAAAAGGAAGTCGGTGCAATGCCGGCTTGTCGTGCTACTTCTCTCAGGCTGAGACTGGCAAAGCTTTTTTCTTCACTTAATTGACTGATGGCTGCATCAATAATGGCCCTTCTGGTTTTTTCTTTTTGCTGCAATCGTGTTTGTTTCATAGGTAGATAATATAACTGCCATCCTTATACTTCAATCATTTGCTGTAATATTTGTATGGATTTGATCGGTACACTTGATTAAAAGTGTGATGAATTTAACATTTTGTTAAATAAAAGGTTAACACCGCATTCAGTGACAGCCGTTATAATGAGTCCATTCATTTAATTTTTATAGGGGAGCAACAACGATGAATAAATTAATTTTTTCTATTCTTGTGATGATTACATCAATAAGTCATGCGCATGAGGGTGATGAGGTCAATGATGTGTATCATAAATCCATCATCAAATGTGGCAAAGATGGATGCACTGTCGTATGTCATGAACCAGGTGCGCGCTGGGATACTTATTTAGAATCGAAAGGCAATATTGAAGTCACTTACTTTTTTGCCACCAGCACCAAGCAATTAAAAGCAGATATGGGCAACGGCGAATACACCATATTAGATACCAATCCCAATTATCAGACTTGTCGTATCAATGGTGTGGTTCAATAATCTGTCGATCCTGAAGAAAGCCACATATGGTTTTTCAGGATCAACTCCTTGAATCAATTTAGACAATAAGTTTAGCCAACGATGCTTTGGTTTCCTGATCAAAGCCAGTCACTTTGTTGTAATGGTCATAAAAATTACCAATACTGGTTGCACTGATTACCTTAGCGCCAAAATAAGGCAGCATTTTTTGTGTTTGTGCCAGTGCTGATGCTGCACCCGCTGCACCAGGAGAGGTGCTGAGTAAGGTCACTTTCTTATCATTGAGAAATGATTTATCCTCGCGTGAAAGCCAGTCTAATGCGTTTTTAAAGAATGCTGACATGGAACCATTGTGTTCGCACACCGAAATGATAAGGTGATCTGCTGATGTAATCCTTGCATTCAATGCATTGACATTTTCGGGAATACCTTTGTCATTTTGTAAATCTATACCATAGATGGGCAAAGGGTAATCCGTTAATTTGATGGTTTCTGCAGATTCATATAGTGAAGCAACATAGCTGATCAGCTGATGGTTGATTGATTGTGAGCTGTTTGAGCCGGCAAATGCGAGTGTTTTCATGTGGTTATTGTAATTTAAGTTATTAAAGATAATCGTAGCATAACATGATTGATGTATAATTTTTGTATTAGAATTTAGTATGATTTCGTATCAATGAACATTATTATCCTTGCTAACAAAGATTTGGCCAGCAATTACGCAATTAATCTTTTGTTACCACATATCAAAGATCACCATGTCCAACTTTTTTTATCTGCAAAAGTTGGAGGCCAAAACAGCCTTATAGAAGGTCTTAATACATTGAATTTTTTCGAACAAGATTTATTTAATCAATTGATTTGTCCTCCGTTGAGAAAAATAGCAGATCGAAATTCAGATTTTAAAAGTTTCGATCAAATGTCTGATGTATTACAACAACCTGTTGAGGATTTGAATAACATAAATGATGAAGATGGCATTGCTTTGATTGAACGTTGTGCAGCAGATTTGATCATTTCCATTCGATATGGAGTGATCTTAAAAAGAAGAATCATTGAACTGCCAAAATATGGAGTGATCAATTTACATTCGGGATTATTGCCGGATTATCGAGGCGTTATGGCGACATTTTGGGCTATGTTGAATCAAGAAAAAACCATCGGAACGACATTGCATTATATTGAAGACCCTTCTATTGATACGGGGTCTATCATCGCTCAATCACATGTTCCCGTTGATGAAAATAAATCTTATTTGTGGCATGTTTTATCGTTATATGCAGGGGGGATTGATTCGATTATTGATGCCATCAATGAGATAAGCAGAGGAAAGAAGCTCGAAACCACAACCCAAGGGTTAACGGGCAATTACTATACTTTTCCTCAGGTTTCTGACCTCAATAAGTTTAATGAGTTGGGTCTGAAATTATTTGACCAACAAGAGTATGTGGATTTTATTAAAATTAACTATTATTGAGGGGGCTCATGAGTTACCTTCAACCGTACAATCCAAAATGGCCGAATTGGTTTCAACAGCAACATGATGAGATCATGGCTGAACTGAATGGAGGCGTTAAACTACATCACATTGGTAGCACAGTAATTGTTAATTTGGCGGCAAAGCCATGTATAGATATTTTGGCAGAAGTGGTTGATCATGAAACTGCGTTGACAATGATTTAGTCATTGGTTGGACTGGGCTATCAGTATCGAGGTGAGTATGGCATTAAGGGCCGCTATTATTTTGCAAAAACAGCACCCCTAAAATTTCATTTGCATGCTTTTATTCAGGGTGCAGTTGAAATTGATAAGCACTTATATTTCGTGAAATTCATGTCAGAAAACCCTGAGTTGGTAAAAGAATTCAGTGCAATTAAACAACAAATATACCGCCAATATCCCAGTGATAAATCGCGCTATCAACAAGAGAAAGCCTTTTTTTATGAACAAATTTTTGCACAATACCCAAATTGAATGGTTATGATCATTGTCAAACAACCCTTAAAGCTGTGGTTACTGGTCAGTCTTTCTTTGTTTGCTTTTGCGGGAAACTCCGTGTTGTGCCGTTTGGCATTAGGCAATCAGACAATTGATGCAATGAGTTTTACAGCCATTCGATTGGCTTCTGGTATTTTTATGATGCTTTTGATTGTATGGTTTCAATACGTGCGCAATAATGAGCACAATAAAAACAGTCTATCCTTGTATACAAAAGGGAACTGGCTGGCAGCGATTGCGTTATTTATTTATGCGCTGTGTTTTTCACTGGCCTATATTACATTGGATACAGGCATCGGAGCATTGATTCTCTTTGCTTCAGTTCAGCTTTCAATGATTTTAATTGGTGTTTTCTCTGGAAATAAAGTGTCTATAAGAGAAATCGTAGGCATATTAATGGCCTTTGTTGGGTTCGTTTATTTACTGTTTCCCAGTTTATCAACCCCATCTTTGTATGGGTTCATATTGATGACAATCTCAGGCATTGCATGGGGTGTGTATACGCTACAGGGCAGGGGGTCAATTAACCCCATTCAAGATACCGCCATTAATTTTTTTAAAACCCTCCCTTTTATTCTGTTGATACTTATAATTAACATTAATAGCAGTCAATTGACCAATTATGGTGTGTGGTTGGCGATTTGTTCTGGAGTCATTACTTCTGCTATAGGTTATACCATTTGGTATGTGGTTTTACCCACTTTGAGAATTACTCAAGCTGCGGTTCTGCAGTTATTGGTACCTATTTTTGCAGCAATAGGTGGAATTATTTTTGCTGGAGAACAAATTTCCGGGCGTTTAATCATTGCCGCTGTATTGGTATTGGGAGGGATTTTGCAGGTGGTTTTTTCACGGAAGACAGAAAAAGACTTGCATCTTAGAAAACATCAGTAAAACCATTCATCATAATTGATTATGCTATAGAAACAACGCGATTTAAAAGAACTTATACTGATTTTTACCGGCATTTTTTGCTTGATACATAGCGGCATCAGCTGTGCTGACTAATTCATCTAATGTCTGAGCATTATTTGGGTAGATGGCAATGCCAATACTGCTGCCAATATTAATGTGGTATTGTTGCCATGGGTAAGGGCGATTGATGTCTTCAATGATGTCATCACTGAGGCTTTTTAAGAGAATTTGATCTGTGATCTGTGGAATAAAAATAACAAATTCATCACCACCGATTCGGGCAACAATGCCGTTGTTATCGATGATTTTTTTGAGTCTTGATGCTGCTTCGATCAGGACTTTATCTCCGGTTTTATGACCATGTGTGTCATTCACAATTTTGAAGCCATCTAAATCGATAAACAACAATGCGTGTTGATGCTTTTGTTTGGTTTTTAAAATGTGATTGACTTGTGCATCGAAATTACGCCAATTGGGTAAATTTGTGAGCGCATCATGGGTTGCTAAGTGCTTAAGTTCTTTTTCAGCGGCTTTTCTTTGATCGATTTGATTTTGTAATTTTTTATTGAAACGGGATATAACAATGATAATGGTAATTAATACTAAAATAATTGGGATGAGCCATTCAAGTACTGATTTAATATTAGATCCAGTGTCAACATAGATGGCCAGCCAGTCATTTTTTATGGTTATTTTTTGTTTCTCACTCATTTGATCAATGGTTTTATTGATGATGCCCGCTAATGGTTCCAGTCCTTTGCGGACTGTCATTGAGATCTCGAATTTATACGGTGAAAATGCTGCGATTTTTAAATTGTCGAATCCATTTTTATCAATTTCATAGTTAACCACTGCCAGCGTACCTATGTAAGCATCAATATCACCTTGATCTATCATTTTTAATCCTTCAACAATCGAATCAACAAGCACTATGTTAATTTCGGGAAAGTCACGTTGTATTAATTCAACAATGGCAAATCCGTTGACTAAACCCAATGTTTTTCCTTTGAGTTGGTTAATGCCTTCAACATAAAAACCATCTTTTCTGGTTATGATTGCGGTTGGAACTTGTAAATATGGTTGTGTGAATGTAATAGATTCCAGGCGTTTTTCGGTTGCGATTACAGCTGATAAAACATCTATTTCTCCAGCTTTAAAGGCAGTAAGACTGTCCGCCCACAGTTCATTGTATACAGGAATAAATTTAATGTTTAAGGTTTCACTGAGGTGTTTGATATAGTCTGCTGCAATACCATTGTAGTTTTGGGTATCATCCAAAAATTCAATGGGGTACCAAGTTGAATCATAACCCACTGTGATGTTATCTTGATTCAATAACCAATGGTTTTCTTCAATGGTCAGGAAGGGCAAGTTATAATGGCCAAGGTGAAAAGGATTCAGTCTTGGTAACCATTTTTTTTCCAGCTTTATGATTTCTTCAACAGGAATGGCATTAATACCATTGTTGATCGTCTCAAACAACTCGGGTTGATTTTTTGCAACCATAGCATGAATGGTGTTGCTCATTAATACTTCATCTGATAATTCCAATACACCATTTAATCCCATTTTAGCCAATTGGGCATTGATGAAGGGTACTTCAGAGATTATCGCATCAATTTTGTTGTTCAGTAACTCATTGAAAATGAAATCTGGATCAGAATAGGTTATGGTTTCGAAATTGGGATAATGTTTATCAATGTATTGTGCTTGAAAGCTTCCAGATTGTAGCGCCACTTTTAACTGTTTAAATTCATTTAATTGATTGCTTCTTGAGTAATTTCTGTTGAATAAAATACCTGTTTCTACACGATGAATAGGTGATGAAAAATCGGCCCATTTTGTTCTGTCCTGAGTAATAAAAACTCCAGAGTGGACGGCTTTATTATATTTGACTTCTTCTAATGATTGTTCGAAGGGTTTTAGGTAAATCTCAATGGGTTGATTATTGTATTTTGACCACAATTGCCAAAATTCCACATACAAGCCAGTAACACTGTTATCGGGTAATGTGAAACTGAAAGGAGGGTTATTGTCATTGGTGACGATTTTTATGGGCTCAGAAAAGCATGTCATACACATCAAGAATGTGATTAAGCCGATGATAAAATGTATTGTTGATTGTTTGATGTTTCGAGTAAATCGCATAACTAGACAAGTATAACTGAGAAATTGCTCAATATTGGTTAAAAATAACATTTGCTTATCATTTTATGGGGTTAAAACTAACCCAGATATTTCATTAAATCGGTAAAAAAACCGATTTTATCTATGAAAAACATTGAGTTAGGTGATTTATTAAAAAGACACTTTGTATCTGAATGGTTTTATGAAAAAAATGGCTGCATACATTGCTTAAATTCACACATGAATTTAATTATCATGTTAATCACCTCAAAGCCATGAGGCTTTATAAACTATTAATAAGGGTTTTGAAGCGATATTTCTCCAATGTATTTTGCCATTTTTACCCTGAAATCCATTCTATGATGAAATATCCGGGCTAAATTTATTGCCGATTTGGATGAAGTATAATCTAGACTTTACCTTAATGTTGATTGAGGTATAATGTTCAATTTATACAACCGTGTTTATGTTTTCTGAGATTCATCAATTGGCCATTGAAAGAAAAGGTGGCAAAAAGGCGTTATCACAACTATTGGCTCCAGTGATGTCTGGTGAGGCATTGGCATCTGTTGGTGATGATAGATTTTTGGCGATGATGTGTAAAGCGATCAACCAAGCTGGTTTTAATTGGACGGTGATTCAAAATAAATGGCCACAATTTGAAGAGGCATTTTTTAATTTTGATGTTCAGAAATTGTATTTCATGGCACCAGAAATATGGGAAGCTTATACACAAGACAAAAGGGTGGTGAGAAACTGGATGAAAATCAAAGCCCTCAGAGACAATACTGCATTTGTTTATTTAACTGCACATAAACATGGCAGCTTTGCACGATTTATCGCTGATTGGCCATGTTCAGATCAAATTGGATTGTTAAAGTATTTAAAAAAACATGGTTCACGGTTGGGAGGCAACACTGGGCATTGGTTTTTAAGGTATGTTGGTAAAGACTGTTTCACCACATCACATGATGTCATTCAGGCAATAAAATCACAAGGTCATGACATTAAGGACCACCCAACATCGCAAAGGGAGTTAAAAATTGTTCAACAAGTCTTTAACCAATGGCATGAAGAAACCGGTTTGCCTTATACCCATTTAAGTAAAATTGCAGCTTATTCCACTGGGCAAAATCACCTCAATGAACACATCATTGAGCAGCATGAAAAGTTCTCCAAACCGAATATTTCATCATAACGGTAAAAAGTTGATTTTATTTATGAAAAACATGGAGTTAAACTATTTTTCTAAAAGCACACCTTGTACTTGAATGATTTTATGAAAAAATGGCCACATATCTTGAATAAAATCGCTTCAAAGTCATAAATAACTGGTATTGAAGCGATGTATCTCCAATCTACTTTGCCATTTTTAAACCAATATCCATTCTATGATGAAATTTTCGGGCTAACAATGAATGATCATGGTTAGAGAGGATGCCATTATTCAAAACCGTTACCGAATATTATATCTGTCGCAAAAGGCGCTAGGCAGCTTGGAGAGTTGGCAGCTATATTGCTGCTGAGTCTGGCAATCACAGTGGGATGAAAGTTGTCATTACTGTTGCCACAACCCGCTCCATTGGATCCGCCGAAATGACAATAACTCATGATGGTGCCTCTATTGTTGCCACCAGATGGACAACTGACTGAACCATTATAACAACCTGGTTCACCATTGAAACATTGATCAACCGGTGTATCGTAACAGTGTGTGTGTGGAGATCCAAAGTTATGACCCAATTCATGGGCAATAAATTCTGAAACAAAAGCGGTACTTAAATTTGAACCAACCCTATTAACACTATAACTGCCAGCAGTAACCAACTTTCCATTGTTCATGAACTGAAAACCTTTCTCACAATATTGATCCAACCATGCAATGCCAGAAAAGCTGTTGTTCGAAATACTTTGTCCGCTCATCAATAAGGCAAAATCACGTTCTACAGCAACCTCATTGACACGCCAATGCTCACCAAAATCCGTCAATTGATTAGAAATATCGGACTCTGTAGGAAAAGGATCAGTATTCACTCTTAGAAATACATCTCCAATCAACAGTCTTGTATCAAAATCACGTTCAAAATATATATTCATGTTAACAAATAAAGCCGTGATATAGCTCATCGCAGTTGTGGTGTTATTGGCTTTGCCCAACATCCATTCACTGTCGGTATCAACAGCAACGACCGCTTGGTAATCAATTGATGCTCCACGATTAGTGTGTTCCATGGCTAAGGATTTTATTGGTGACTGGGCACGATCGATGGCCGCCTGTGGTTGTTTGTTCAAAGTCATTGAACATTGTTTTAATTGATTTGTGTCTTGTGTGTCTTCACGCGATTGATACAATTTTAAAGCCGTATGGATGTTACCACCAATTGCTAAACTTTTGCCTTGGTGATTATAGTAGCCTTGTGTTTCACCAGTTTGAGGGTTGATCACCAAGCCCAAGCCATGCGTTGTATCAATAAATGTATATACATTTGGTTGGGCAACCACTTTTTTAACTGAGTCTGTAATCAGATAAACCCGGGCTTGTTTTGCAAATGCCTCATACCGTTGCAATTTAATTGGGGTAGATAAGCTATCATTGGCAGTAGATGCAATGGCATCTATTGGGAAGTCATTAATCGTTATCGATTGCCCAGTTTGAACTTGTAATAATTGTTTGGCGGTCGTCTGTGACATGCGCCAACTTTGTGGATGAATGGTGGTTGGTGGAATGTTGTGACTTTCAATCAAAAAGCTCGATTTAGATGGTTGGGCTTTTTGTAAATTAAAAAATTCTGCTTGAGATGTTAAAAAGCAGGACATTAAAAGAAGTGATAAACAGGTTCTATATAAGGCTGACATAATATTCACCGAATTGTGGTAATGTTCATTATCATAGCGGTTTACTTGAATTATTCAAGCAGAGTTCCTAAGTGTCAACAATACTGCATATTGAGTCACATTATTACTGAGAATGCGTTCATATGCCCAAATATCATTTAAGTGTGCTACATTGATTAAGAATTATGACTTTATAAAATGTACTCAAGTACTTGATATGAAATGTGATTATTATTGTTGTTGCTCTTGATTCAAATCAGCCGAAGTTATGCTGAATTGATTATTGAGGATAAATGTACTCACCCTTTTTTGATCAGCTGTGTGAAGTTATGTATTAATCTAGGATGATACAATGCCGTAATTGACAAAATTTTTCACTAAATCTCATTTGTCATTCATTATTATTTAGAGGTCTCATTTAAAAAAACTGATATTTACAATAAAAAATTAATTCTGTAAAAATTAATTTTTTTAGTTTTATATCATAAAAATATGCTAAGCCTCTGAAATATATCGTTTAAATGCGCATTAATGCGCTAAAAACGGTTTTTTGAGGTCAGTCACAGTTTCTGAAACTTTAACATTTTGATAACTTTTCATTAACTCTTGTTGTGTTTATATACACCGGCGTACTTAATTTACGCAACAATTTAAATGTGAGGAACATTATTATGTTATACAAAAATAAAAACTTAAATTTAATCCATACTTTATCTTTGGCAGCGATTTTAGGCTCTGCTACAGTTTCTGTTTCTTTGGCAAATGATGCTGGTACTGAACAAGCTCCATCCAAAGAACAAAAAGAGTTGATTCAACCAGTAGAAAAAAATACTGAAGAAGCTTCTGAAAATACAATCGATCATGCTGAGGTTGATGAAAAGCTAGAGCTAGATGCAAAGCAAGAAGACACAGAGCACGCCGAAGGTAAGTGCGGTGGTTAGACACAATATAGTTATACCAACAATTATTATATTAAGTAATTAACTTATGTAATTTAATGAGGTTTTTTAACCCTACTTTATTGGATTAGAAAGTCAACTTTAAGTACTGCTAGAAGGGTACAATAATAATAACGAGAGCTCGTCCTTTTAGCTTTTATGATTTAAAGCCATCCGTTATGGATGGCTTTTTTGATTAAATCCTTTATGCTAAACAAAAGTCCTCTTATGAGTAGATTTATGAATGATTTACAATTATGGTCAGGCCTCAGGTTAGTAAAAGGCATAAAAAAACGTCCCCGAAGAAACGTTTTTTCATCTCATGTTATTGTTTGGGTCATTCGAAATTATTGCCAAATAAGTGATTGGGTTTAAGCGTGAAGTTGATATCCGTAATTGACTGTTGTTCAGTCAGTACAATGGGTGTGGCATCCAATGGGTTACAACTGTCGATATAACAGAGATCTCCGCCATACTTAACATCAACCATTACTTCAAAGCTTGTAGTGGTTAAGTAGTATGTACCTGCGGGAAAACCAGCAGTTTTATATTCACCATTGTTATCTGTTGAGAAGCTGCCCATTATTTCACCTTGATCATTAAATACATTAATCGAAATTTCGGCAATTGGTGCTGAATCACTTGAGTTTATCACTTTACCAGCAATATTCGCGCCTTGACTGAGTGTAAAGTCGATGGCATTTACTGGTGCGCCAGTAGGGCTTGGTCCTGGAGCAGGTAATATAATGGGTGTTCCGCTTGTTATATCACAACCTGCAGCTGGACAAGGCATGTTGTTATACAAAATATCGACCCAGCCGGCGCCTGGTTGTGATCTTACGCCAAAAAATGGCAGATTGGAGCCGTTATTGGTGACTGCATAATAAGTACCGGCCGGTAAGCCAGAGACCTCAAATGACCCTTCAGGTGTTAGGCTACCATCGCTGGTAGTGGCCCAGTTGGCAAAACGAGGTGATTCAGTTGGTCCCATATCTCTATAGACCAGAACATTGACATCTGGAATGGGTAATCCTGTAGATGTATCGGTGATGGTACCAGAAAAACTAAAGCCTGTTGATAAGGCAAAGTCTATATTTGTTGTCTCTGCATTGGCCGCTACCATCACGTCTTGTGTACTTAAATCACAAGCCAATCCAGCACAAGGCACGTCATTGTATTTTTCATTCACAAAAGGACTGGTTAATTCACCGATAAACATTGAACCAGTTCTTACAGCATAATTGCCAGGTGGCAAACCACGTGCTGAAATATACGTACCATCTGGTCTCATGAATGCTCCACCAACTACTTTTTCCTGATCGTTGTAGAAAGCCAGCCAAACGTTACCAGAGTTGGGCAAAACAGGCGGTAGTCCAGTCATGGCATCAGTTATAGTTCCTGAGATTTTACCACCAGCTTCTAATAAAAAATTGACCCCAACTCTTGTTTCACCAGCTGATAAGACCACAGGGTCGCCATCAGCTCCTCGATCGCAACCACTCCAGTAGCAGGGTTTGTTAGCGAACAATTCTCTTTGGTAGAATTCCCTGCCCAAATCTCCACCTTGGACATAATAACTGCCAGGGAGCAAACCGCCAATCGTATAGGAACCATCAGCACTGGGATCACTGTCAGTACCTTGAATGATAAATTGGGCAAGATTTTGATTGAGTTGATCAAAAATCATCACAAAGCCTAAATTTTGAACAGAGTTTAATGTGACGGCATCTACCACTCGACCGCTGATAGAGGCACCGAGATTCAAAGAAAAATTAATATTATTGACAGTGTTTGCCGCAGCAATAGAAACGGTTGTACCAATTTCATCAGCGATGATTCTATAACAACTGTTGCATTCTGGACCTCCATATACTTGTGGAATGTGGTTGTTAATCGTGGTGAAATTTTGTGTCAAGTAAACCCGGTAATCTCCATCTGGTATGCCTTTAATGGTGAAGTCACCAGTCATTTCGTCTAATTCTGAATAGAGTGAATAATTGGTATTTAAATCATTATTGACCAGTTGGGGCGCTAAAGATGTGACGGGTTGCATGGTTGAAGCATCAGATAAGTTACCACTGACTATTCCACCCAAAGCAACTGAGAAATCTATACTGTTAAGTACTTGCGCATCAGCCAGGTCTATGTGACTTTCTTCTGGAAAGCGACAACCTGAGCACAGAAATTGGCCTCCATCAGCAGCACTTTGCCATACATAGTCTAAATAATCATCAAATATCGACCCAACCAGTACTGCATAAGTACCTGCTGGTAAATCATTGAAACTATACATCCCCATTGGATCGGTCAATAGTGAGGCATAGAATGTTTGGTTCTGTCCATTTATTTGGTAAAGTGCTACATTATGCTCTGGTATGGCTGCAGCCATAGAATCAGTGACTGTTCCACTGATTGAACCTGTTCCAATGGGCCCGCGTAATGGTTGAGTTCGTAATAATTGCACCAAATCTTTTTGATAGATATTGCGTTGCTGCTCTCCTAAATTGTCTTGTTCGAGTAATGATTTAATGATGTCAATTTGTTGTTCGGGATTTATGAAGTGGGATGCATTATCTTTTGTGGATGAAGCATTAAAACTTAAAATTATAAGCAATAATACATAAGATGTGTATTTTTTCATATTCCTTCCCCTCAGGATATTTATAAAAAGTGTTTAACTATATTACGACTTTTGTTATTAATTTACGACAGACTTTTTCAAATTTATCTTTAATTAATATAAATTTAACGCTTTATTGAGCAGATTTTTTATTCATTGTTCTGAAATTGTTGGTTTTTAACATGTTTTTATCGTTTGAAAGGTTAATATGGTTGAATAATAAAGCTGTGACCCATACGTCTTTGTATCATTAATTTTCCAATGACATAATCTTATTCATGAATAATAATATTGCAATCGTACTTGGTAGCTCAAATAGCAATGGTAATACATCGGCTTTAGTTTCTCATCTTATCAGTGAAAACCCGGATACAAAAATTAGAGTTTTTAATTTAAAGGATTACAATATTTCGCCTTTTGATTATGATCATCACAATATCAACGATGACTTCATTGGTTTGATAGAGCAGTTACTTGAATATGAGTTCATTGTTTTTGCCTCTCCAGTCTATTGGTATACGATGAGTGCCCAAATGAAAATATTTTTTGATCGGATGTCTGATTTATTACACGTTAAAAAAGAATTGGGTAGGCAATTAAGAGGAAAAACAACGGCAGTTTTAAGCACTGGAGCATCGCCTGAGCCTGAAAGAAGCTTTGAAGAGGTGTTTATCAACAGTTTTGATTATTTAGGTATGAAATATTTAGGCATGCTTTATTGTTATTGTGAAGAAAAATTTAACCCGCTAGAGCATGACAAGAATATTAATACTAGTTTGATTAAATTTTTTGAAGATATAAAATAAAGGTGTTTTCGTAGTTGGTGATATTTTTTTTTGAATAAAGATGAATTCTCAATTATAATCATCACAATCATTTGTATATAGTAAATTCAAGGGGCAAATATTGATTAATAATGACATAACAATAAAAGCAATAATAGTTAGTGTATTTTTTTCATTTAATGTGTCTGCTCAATCAAATGAATCAGTGCAAAAATGCTCTGTAGCTGCTCATCAAGATAAAAATCAACAAACACTGGACATTTGTAAAGGACAGTTAGAAAAAGTTATAGCAAAAGGCGATGAAATTTCTAAACTTGATATTTATCTTGAACTCATTAGCATATACCACTCTTTGGGTGATAAAAAACAACAGGATTATTATCTGGAAAAATTAAAATCTCACCCTTTATTTTTACAAAAACAAAAGTATCAATACCACTGGAACCGCTGGCTTGGTCGTATTAAGTATCATTCTAAAGAATTTGAGTTATCAAAACAACATTTCTATGATGGTTTGGGTATTGCCGTTTTGTCTAATAATCAACAATGGCTAATGATAAGTTATAATGATGTAGGAATGATCGAAAAAAAGCTTGGTAAACTTAATGAGGCTTTATATTACTATAATAAAAGTTTGAGAATAAGTAAAACAGATAATGATCTATATCGAATAGGTCAAACTTTATTAAATATAGCAGTGGTTTATTTTGAACTTGAAGAATTTGATAATGCCGATAAGTTTTTTGATAGGACACTAGATTATTTTGATGACTATACAAAGACTGAAAACTATGACAAACGAGTCCATAAGAGCATTCCACACGTTTACCAATATTTATTAGTCAATAACATTAAGTCAGGAAACTTAACGAGTTTAGATGAAAATTATCGCCACCTTATGGATAACTTTAGAGATAATTTTAATACGCATGAGCAAATTGGAATGCTCTTAACGTTTGGACGATATTACCTTGATTTAAGTGAATATAGACTGGCACAAAATTTTTTGGAGGACGCGCTTAATCTAGAAGGTGGTGAAAGTTCGGCTTATACTGCACAAATATATTATGATTTATCTAAGCTTTATTTTTATCAAGATCTGAAAGCACAAGCAAGTACCAGTGCAAAATTAGCAGTCGATTTCGCAGTATTACATAATGATTTGACAATTGAATATCAATCATACAAATTATTAAGTGAAATCAATAATGATGATTTAAGTCAATCAATTTTGTATTTGCAAGAATATCAAAATAAGAGAGAAGAATTTTTAAAAATTAAATATGACAAAAGTGTAAAGAATATGCAACATCAATTTGAAAAGCAACAAATTGAAAGTGACTTATTGAAATCTAATATTACCAATGCCAATCAAAAGATTAAAATCGATCAACTCACCATTAATTCTTTGATAATATTTATTATTTTGGTTTTTATCTCTTTATTCCTTCTTTATTTTATGTATAAAAAACGCATTGAGAAAAAAGAGTTACTCGAGTCAATAAATTACCATAAGCAACAGCTTTTAATCCTACAGGATGATCAAAGGCATGAGGTAGATCCTCCGACAGAACCTCCAAAAATGGATGAAAAAACCAAGAAGCTTAAGTTAAAAGAATGTTTGGTTAAAACCATGCTTAATGCATTAGAAATTTGGGAAAGACATACAGAGTCTAATCGAGTTGAACTGGCTGATCAAAGTAAAATTTGGACGGTCTCTATTGACAATGGCAACTTAAGAACTCGATCGCTGGATAAGTATTTATCAATAGAGAAAATGCCCAAAAACCCTCGATGGCGTAATGTAGTGAGAACTTGTCATTTTATTTTGACAGATTCCAGCCTTTTAGCTGATGATAGGGCTAAATTAGAAGCTAGTTTAGCCGATATTATGCAATCCATAGAAAGTTTGTCTTTGTGATATTATTCAAGTATCATTGCTGTAACTATTGATTTTTTGTTAGTTTAATTTATGAGTCAGGAAAATTACCAGATAGAGAAGAGTAGTAAAAATATGCTATTTTATTTTGACTGATTCAAGTCTTTTATTTGATGATAGGGCTAATTTAGTTGAAATCATGCAATCTATTGAAAGTTTATCTTATGATATTTAAATTGATTTTGTTTTAATCAATCTTTGGGAGAAGCTATTTTAGCTTGATATGATATATGACCATTTTAAAATTTAGACCATCTGATAGTTTGTAACTGGCGATGATCTTCATTTGAAAGACCACCGCAAGTTACATTAATCAATAATGATAAAAGAATGTATAGCTCATTGGTAAAAATTCTTCTTTTCTATTATAATTTATTCAGGAGTTTAAAAATCTGGCAATAGGTATTCTAAGTATCCACATTTGAATTTCAATTTGTGATTGAGATTATAGTAGACATGGTGTCCTTCTGTGGCAGCCCCCTCTCCAGTTTCTAGGTTTATAGTGATAAAAGATGAGGGTCCATAAAATTTAGGGAGGATAATTTCACCTACTGCATAATCATCCGTATATTCGTTACAATATTCATAAGCTGCTAACCTTGCTATGATAAAATGATCAACATAGTTAGACTGACTGTCACGGGTGTGAAACTCACCACCACAAACACGGTCTGAATTTTCGAGGTTATTATTATGACACCTTTCCACAAATCTACAATCTGGATTGTCTATGAGATTGTCGTCTTTTAGACAAGCCATCATATAAAACCTGATAATTAAGTCTCTTTCCATTTCTATTATTTCATAAGGAGTATCTGCATATGATGATAATGAATTAACGGGTACTTGATTAAATACTAAATCATACTCATCTAGCGCTGCAGCTGTAAATTCTTCATGTACTAATAAATCATGAGAAACTACAACAGTTGGAATAAAAGAAAAAAGTAAAGCTATAAGTAAAAATTTGTTCATAAGTTAAAGTCCTATTTTAAAAATCAAATTCAATCATAACCTAAGTTCACTGAGGCTCAGTAATAATCTGTGGTAAAAAATGGTAAAAGTTAAAAATAATTATATAAAACAATGGGTTGTACTTTATTGTTTTATGTTTTGACATAAGTTTTTATTTTTTATTGACCATCTTTGACCATAGGTAAAATACATAAATAAAATTGAATGGCTATTATAAAGAGGTGTTTTCGTCGTTGGATGAATAACATTTATTTAAATTAACTATGGAGATTTTTATGAAGTTTTACAAAAAAATAATAATGAGTTTAACCTTATTAGTTGTATATCAATACTCAAGTGCGCAGGATGTATTTGTATCAGTTTCGCCTTTGGGTGTTGTTGTTGCTGACTGGAATGAACAAGAGTGTGTAACGCCAAAAGAAGGTTGGGATTTTAGGACTTATGAAGTGAAATATAAAGAGTCAGGTACAGCATCATGGGATGAGGTGTTTTATTCAGATGAATCTGGAGTAATCATTGGAGACAGTACCGACTTTATCAATGGCGTTACTTATAAAGTTAAAGTGAGATATAATGGACTAAGAAATAATTGTAGAGGTATTTTTCATCATGCCAGAGAACTAGATACAATCGAGTTTACATATAGTTTCACTCCACCACAAGATGGGAATCCAGATGATAAACCGGTAACCTATCCTCAAGTAGTCATTTCTGATGAATCAACAGCCATACGTAATGTGTTGTATGGTAAATGTTTGTATCCTTACACTTGGGCTGGCGGAAGTATTGACTCTGTAAGGTTGCATAACTGGAATTGTTCAGGTTCAGATGCACAAGCATTTATTCTTGAAGATGCAGGATTTGATGTGGCTTCAGGCAATCCGTTGGTACGTTTAAGATCGCAACTGATGAATTTGTGTGTCACACCAAAAAACGATGCAGATTTGGGTGAAGTTGGTGTCAGTAATTGTTCTAGTGCTCAATCAAGATATCAAATTGATATGGTTTCAGGGGATTCATTTAGATTAAAGAATAACGTAAATAACAAATGTTTATTTGGCGGTTCTGCAAATGGTGATTTGGTTAAGCAACATGGTTGTTTTACATTAGATGTCATGAGGTTTACTTTAGAAGAGTATTAATGCATAGAAGAATATAGCTATATTTTGATAACCTGAGTATTTTAGAATTTATGAGATGCTCAGGTTAGATCGTAATGATTAATAAGTATCAGATATCATTATAGTGTGATGCAGATCAGCTTTTTTTACAATGTGATAATTTCGTTATATGTGCTCATTAAAAAGTGGTTATACTGCCTATTAACATAAACTTGTCATTTCTATGCTGTAGAGAGGTATTACATATGTCAATTTATGTTTAATAGCAAACAACAGTATAGGAATTAATAATGAAAACCAGCAAAACATTATTTTTATTAACACTTTTCCTTTGTTTTGATCATTTACATGCAAATGAGCAAAAAATCGAAACAGTTAACGGCGCAATTAACCCAAATGGAGTATTTTTTAATCGGTTTACTGGTGGGTTTTCTGGCACTGAGTGGTTCCAAACCACGCCTATAGCAGGGACAGGTCGTTACCGGATGATCGATATTTTTGGCGGTGGTTTTGATGCAACAGTTACACCAGACGGTATAATTACACTGGATGGAGGTGTTGGAAATGGGAGTTTCTCAGGCCCTGATAATTATGTGATTACGCCAAATTTAGGAGGTACACCATTTACTTTCACCTGTAATCGAGTGCCACTGACAACAGCTGATTTCCCATTATTACTTGATTCTCCTAGAATTGCTAATGATTTATTTGCAGGCGCTTGGGATAATGTTATCGAAAGTATTAATCCGGAAACGGGTGTGATTGGTGCTCCAGGAACTGAAGAATTAATACTTACTACTTCAGCCAATACCTTGAGGATTACTGATCCTGGCGGATTGTTCTTTCAAGGGGTTTTTGAAAATGGCAGGCAAATTGTTTTCAGAAAAATAGAACCCAATCCAAGTGATCCCGAATTAAGTTCATTTCCAGGTTCAGATATTAATTTCACTCAGAACTTGATTGCATCTGTTTTTTTTGACAACATTAATCAATTTACAGGATTGTTTCTATTACAAACCAGAACACCACTTGGTTCGCAAAATCAAGCCATGTTCAGGTTTACTGCGACTCGTTCGGTACCATTGGCACTAGGCGATGTTAACGGTGATGGTTTGGTTAATGTCATGGATAGGGACTTAATTGTTGACCAGCAAGGAAATACTGTTGAGGGTGATACATACAATCTTGCAGCAGATTTAAACTTGGATAATGTGATTGATAATAGTGATTTAATGATTTTTGATGGCAGTGATGAGATTTTTGCTAATGGTTTTGAATCATAACTGACGCCAAATAAAGACAAGAGAGGGAAAAGGCAACACTTATTTTATGAGTGTTGCCTTTTTTATAGGCATAATCAATACAAAATTATGATTTTGTATTGTAGATTTTTGTGATTAGCTTCTCTTCACTTTGCTATACATATAATATGTGACAGCAATAAAGGCAGCAAATCCACACCAGCCAGCTACATCAAACTGGTTGATCAATGGCACCATACCCTGAAAGCTGACGGCTGCAACGGCCACTAGCACGCCCATCAGTGCTTCACCGGTAATTAAACCAGATGCCAACAATAAACCGCTGGCTTCTTTGTGTTGTTGTGCTTCTTTGTCAGAATTTTTGTATTTCTTTTTGAGTATGTGGGCCAAAACACCACCCATGAATATCGGTACCGACAATCCCAATGGCAGATAAATACCAACAGCTACAGCCAATACTGGGAACCTAAAGTCTGAACCTCTTTTTTCCTGAATTTTATCCAAAATGATGAGAGCGGCAGCCAACACAAAACCCATGTAGATAAAGTTCCATTCAATGCCAGCACCAAAGATGCCACTGGCCAAGGCTTGCATCAAACCTGCTTGAGGTGCTGCCAGTGCAACGGCATCAGGGTTCATTGGAGAAGGGCGACCAATGCCGTAACCTTGATCAAGGATATTCAACACAAAAGGAATCACTAAAGCTGCAGCAACCACACCAACCACTTGGAATATTTGTTGACGCCATGGAGTCGCACCAACCACATGCCCACATTTTAAGTCTTGCATATTATCACCAGCGATGGCAGCAGCAGAACAAATAAGCCCAGCCAGAAAGATGACTGCAATCGGTCCTAAAGTTGCAGCGATGCCTTCATTACCCATCAGTTGCAATAAAATGAGAGCAGAAACAATAACTGTTGCAATGGTCACCCCAGAAATGGGATTGTTGGATGATCCGACCAAACCAGCCATGTAGCCTGCCACAGATGAAAAAACAAAACCAAAAACCAACATCAATACCGTCATGACGGTTGCGATCATCATGGCATTTGGATAATCACCCAAAGCATTTTTAAAAATGAAGAAAACAGGGATGATGGCAATCAAGACAATGATGCCAACAAAGTGTATGGGTGTATCAAACTCGGTTCTGTTCACGGTGCCTGCTTGCCCCTTGCTGGCTTTATAGGCACTGATGCTGGCAGTGACACCTTGCCACAAAGGTTTTGCTAAACTAATTAAAGACCATAAGCCACCAATCATCATGGCGCCTACACCAATGCGGCGACAGTTTTGCCATGATTGTCCAGCGATTTGTCCCCATTCAGAGGCACTTAATTCCGAGATGGGTGTGCTGCTGCTTATGCCAGTTGCGGCCATGATTGCATCGCCATTCAGTGCCCAGTTCAATGGTACACCAATGATGGTACCAATGACACCACCAAGAAAAACCAAAAAGGCAATGTTCAAACCAACGATGTAACCCACGCCTAATAATGCTGGACTGAGAGTGATGTTTCCCATGAATAAATAACTGCCACCAAAAAATGCTTTGGTCGCTGCAATGCCAGATGATAAAACGCCCAACCCTGATTCTAGTAATTTTATTACTGATCCGATCAATGCGCCTTTTAATAAAGTGGCAAAACCAGCTGCTGCGGCTTTATTGGATATATTTTTAGATTTATCATTTTCAATGCCGCCAGTTTTTAATACTTCAGCAGTAGCGACTCCTTCGGGAAATTTTAATTTGGCCTCAACAATTAAAGCACGTCTTAACGGTATGGTAAAAGCCACGCCCAAGATGCCGCCAACAATACCAATGGCGACCATAGGACCATAATCATAACCAGACCAAGCCCTCATCATGACCAAGGCAGGAATGGTAAAGATAATACCTGCGACCAATGATTCCCCAGCTGATGCCGCGGTTTGAACCATGTTGTTTTCCAAAATGGTGGAGCGTCTGAACAAACGCAAAACACCCATAGACACCGCTGCGGCTGGTATCGAGGCTGAAACGGTCAAACCAACCAATAAGCCAATGTAGGCATTGGCAGCAGCCAATACCATCGACAGTAATGCGCCTAAAATAAGGGCTTTTATGGTCAGTTCGGCAATATTTCTCTCCGAACCAACAACGGGTTGATCCAATGAATCATTTTTCATTTTTTCCTCCTCTGTGTTTGAGTGTTATTATTCATTAAGCTACACATTCATTCTGAACAATCAAAATAAAAAGTCACGATAAATAAATATAGCATATTTTCGTATTTGATAGGTTCAAAACTTGTCATTGATTTTCTATTGACTATAGTAAACTGGATTTACACAGAATGAAATTGACTATGGAATTGACTTTTTTGGGAACCTCATCTGGTACACCAACAAAAACGCGCAATGTCAGCGCATTGGCATTGCGTGAAAAAGATAAAAAAACATGGTGTTTGATTGATTGTGGTGAGGGTACTCAGCATCAACTATTACGCACACCTTTATCATTATTACAATTACAATTGATCTGTATTACGCATGTACATGGTGATCATTGCTATGGTTTGCCAGGGTTGCTTGCCAGTGCGAGTATGAATGGTCGAACAAGCAAACTACACATCATTGGCCCTGTCGCAATTCAAACCATGATTGAAATGATGATGTCTTTATCTGATTCGCATTTGTCTTTTGAGATAGATTTTCATGACGTTAACAATTTTGATACTAAAAAGTTAGATTGTGATTTTTCATTAGAAGTGATTAAACTATCACACAGGGTGCCGAGTTTTGCCTATGCTTTTATAGCGAAAAATAAGCATAGGAAATTAGATACAAAAAAATTACAAAAAGACCTCGTACCGGCCGGGCCAATTTGGGGTAGATTGCAAAAAGGCGAGGATGTCGTGATTGAAAATGATAAACTTATAAAAGCATCAGACTACCTTTTACCAATGAAAAAAAACCAGAAAGTAATCATTGGAGGGGATAACGATACGCCTGATTTATTGGCCGAATCTGCAAAAGATGCTGAAGTGATTATTCATGAGTCCACTTATACCAATGAGATGGCTATTAAGGCTGGACCAGGACCTCAACACAGCTGTGCAAAAAGAGTCGCACAATTTGCTGAAACTGTGGGGGTGGAAAATTTAATATTGACGCACTTTAGTGCCCGTTATCAAAATAATGTAAATAAAAAACCTTCAATCGAAGACATTGAAAGTGAAGCAAGCAGTTATTTTAATGGCGAATTGTTTTTAGCCAATGATTTTGATGTATTTACTCTGGATAAAGAAAATGTTTTAACTCGGGTTAATAAAAGTAAACCTAATATATAAAAGTTATGACATTTATATTGAGTAATTTAAATTTTTTTGTTTAATGCAAATGAGATTCATAATCATTTAGATTATTAAGTTAAAAAATATTGAAACTCACAGTTATTATCATTAATATGGCAGTTTTAAATATCAGTTGAAGAAAATGAATAAAAAATATAAAGGGTTATTGATAGTCGCAATCATCATGGCTTTTTTGAGTGGATGTCAAGAAAAAAATTCTAAAGAAGTTAATGTCTATTCAGCAAGAAAAGAGGCGTTAATAAAACCTTTATTGGATAAATTTAGCCAAGAAAATGACGTTGAAGTCAACTTGATTACTGGCAGTGCAGACGCATTACTACAGCGCTTAAAGTCAGAAGGGGCCAATTCTCCAGCAGATATTTACATTACTGTTGATGCAGGAAGATTGTATCGTGCTCAACAAGCTGGTGTTACCCAAGCAATCAATAACAGTGCAATCAATAATGCGGTGCCTGAAGCTTATCGAGATCCAGATGGCCACTGGTATGGCCTTTCATTGAGGGCCCGTCCCATCATGTATGCACTGGATCGGGTTAAACCTGAAGAACTTTCCAGTTATGAAGCACTGGCTGATGAAAAATGGTCAGGCAAAGTCTGTATTCGATCATCAGGTAATATTTACAATCAGTCTTTAATAGCCTCGATGCTTGCTGCTTTGGGTTCATCACAAATGGAAACATGGTTACCAAGTTTTGTTAAAAACTTTGCGCGGCCTCCTGTAGGGGGCGACCGTGACCAAATCAAAGCCGTTGCAGCGGGTCAATGTGATGTTGCTGTTGCCAATACCTACTATCTTTTTGGTATGTTGAACGCTGATGAAGATCAGAAAAAAGCAGCCCAAAAGTTGGGAGTATTTTGGCCAAACCAATCTGATCGAGGAACACACGTTAATGTCTCAGGTGTCTCATTGACGGCCCATTCGCCAAATAAAGACATTGCTATCGACTTGATAGAGTTTTTAACCACAGAAGAATCTCAAGCGTGGTATGCAGAAGTAAATGGTGAGTACCCTGTTCGTGATGGCGTTAAAGTCAATGACTTATTAAAACAATGGGGCGATTTCAAAAAAGACAGCATTAATTTATCTGAATTGGGTAAAAATAATGCACAAGCTGTTAAACTGATGGATCGATCTGGTTGGAAGTAAATTCTAAGGTGCTTTTAATAAACATCTGATCTCTATTCACCGTTAGCATAAATAGCAAAATAGAGAAACCAGATTGAAATAAAAACTCTTTTAAAGAGCCAGTTTTTAATGACACAGAGTTAAAAACTGGCTGATTAATTCATTTTTATTGGTCTTTATCTTAATGCCCAACTTACCTAATAAAAAAGTCACTTTTACCATTATCACCATTGCGCTGTTGAGTTTACCCATAGCGGCCATAATGATGCAATTGTTATTGCCGTCAGATGGTGTTTGGCAACATTTAATGAGTACCGTGCTTGGTACTTATGTTTATCACTCATTGGCATTGATGTTGGGTGTTGGTTTAGGGGCGTGCATATTGGGCGTTTCCTCAGCATGGTTGGTTGCTATGTTTGATTTCCCTGGTCGGCGATATTTTGAGTGGTTATTGATTTTGCCAATGGCAATGCCTGCCTATATTGTGGCCTATGCTTATACTTGGTTTTTGGATGTTTCTGGTCCTCTGCAATCATCAATACGTGACTGGAGTGGGTGGCAATTTGGAGAGTATTGGTTTCCCGAAATTCGTTCTTTATCAGGTGCAATGGTTGTGATGATATTGGTGCTTTATCCTTATATTTATTTACTGTGTAGAGCGACATTTGTTAATCAATCAAACCAGTTTATCGATGTCAGTCAGTCTTTGGGTAATGGCTTGCGCAAGACTTTTTTGCGGGTCTGTTTACCGATGGCCAGACCCGCAATTTTCAGCGGTTTGTTGTTGGTTTTGATGGAAACTTTGGCAGATTATGGAACTGTTAAATACTTTGGGGTGAATACATTCGCCACAGGTATATTGAAAACCTGGCATGGTTTGGACAGCGTACCTGCGGCTGCGCAGTTGGCCAGTATGTTACTGGGCATCGTCATCGTTATTATGTTGATTGAGTTCATGTTACGTGGTCAGGCACAACACGGTCAATTAACCAAAAGCTATCATTCAGTCAAGCGATTGAAATTAGAAGGCATAAATAAAATAATGGCCAGTTTTTGGTGTTCAATTATAGTGGCCTTGGGTTTTATTTTTCCTGTTGTATTATTGATCAATATGATGATTGAAAGTATGGCATTTACAATCAGTACTGACTTGATGTGGTTGTTGTATCGATCTCTTGCTTTAGCGGTTGGAGCATCGGTGATTACCGTTGTTTTTGCGACTTTCTTTGTATATGTTAAAAGAAGGTCTAGAAGCGCAAAGTTGAAATCGTTGATCAATTGGGCCGGTCTTGGTTATGCAATACCCGGTACAGTCATAGCTTTAGGCGTAACCATTGCATTGGGGTGGGTGGATTATTTGATTAATAATGCATTTGCGTGGGTATTTGATGTGAATGCGCGTGTGGTTTTAACCGGTAGCATTTTTGCTTTAATCTTTGCTTATTTATTCCGATTTATGGCCGTTGCTATGCAATCGGTTGGTGTTGGTTTATCTAATGTCAATCAACATATGGATGAAGTTGCCCATATGGTTGGTAAACGTGATTTACAAATTTTTTCTCAAATCCATTTGCCCATCATCAAAAACAGTATGTTAACAGCGGCCTTATTGGTTTTTGTTGATGTTTTAAAAGAATTACCGATCACCTTTGTATTGAGGCCTTTTAATTTTGATACTTTAGCTGTCAAAACCTTTGAGTTGGCTTCAGATGAAAGGTTGGCTGAATCAGCAATGCCAGCGCTATTCATCATTATTGCGGGCATTATTCCTGTGATTATTTTAACTAAAACCATTAATAGACATCAATATGAATCCTCTACTTGAACTTTCTCATGTGTCATTCAGTTATGGCAAAAATGATATTTTAAAAGAGATTTCTCTAAAAATAGAGAAAGGAGACCTCTGCTGTCTTTTAGGTCCCAGTGGTTGTGGAAAAACTTCATTGATCAGAATGATCGCAGGGTTTGAACAGCCAACATCTGGAGTCATATCAATAGACAATATTATTGTTGCCGATAAAAAGACCAATGTGCCAGCGGAAAAACGCAATGTTGGTATGGTTTTTCAGGATCTAACACTGTTTCCCCATTTGACAATTGAAAAAAATATTGCCTTTGGCTTGGAGCATGTGTCAAATGATCAACGAAAACAACGGATAGATGAATTGCTTGATCTTTGCCAGTTGAAAGATTTAAAAAAACGTTACCCACATCAAATTTCAGGTGGGCAACAACAAAGGGTCGCTTTGGCTCGGGCGTTGGCACCTAAGCCCCAATTGCTGTTATTAGATGAACCTTTTTCCAGCGTTGATTCATCTTTGCAAAGACAGTTGGCACAAGAGGTCAGAGATATGATCATTGCTGATCAAGCCACCGCTATTTGGGTCACGCATGATCTTAATGAAGCTTTTGCAATTGCTGATAAAATCGGTTTGGTAATAGATGGATCCCTGCAACAATGGTCCAGTCCAAAAGATCTGTATTACAAACCTGAAAATGAAGCGGTGGCAAGGTTTATGAATCACAGTGAATTTGTTAATGGTCAGATTCTTGATAACACACATGTTATGACAGTATTGGGTACAATAAGAGTAACACCAGAAAACAATCAAGTTAAAGAAAAAGATGTGAATGTGTTGATTCATAAAAAAGATTTTATTATTGATCATCATCGCAGTGCAAATGCCAAATTGGTCAGCCGTGTTTATCTGGGTGGGCAATACCAAGTAACGGCATTGTTAAATGATGGAAACACAATCAGTTTTTATATCACCGATGATGTGGAATATAGCAATGGGGATGAGGTTTGTATCTCAACAGTTGATAAAGATTATCAAACTTACCAGTTGTAATCACCTTAATTTATAGAACCTGATAAACATTAAAAGAAGAAATGGGCTAAATTGTCAGTGTATTTTCAGTCGTTTTTTTAATGTGTTTTTGACGGCTAAATTGGGCGCTAAGGATAAGGCTTTATCTGCGTGTTTTTGCCACAGAGCCTGATGATGACAACGCTGGTTTAAATCGGCAATGACAGCATGCCATTGATATGACTCCATAAGCCATTTAGGTGGACTGAAATCATCAAGCAAGGCGAGTCCAGCTTCTGGGCCTTTCCACTCTGCCAAGGCAATGGCGTGATTAAGTTGATGCAGTGCTGATGGTGAGCTCTGTGCTAAAAGATTGTAACTCTCAACAATTTTATGCCAGCGAGTTTGTTCGAATGATGGTGCAAGACAGTGTTCAACAGCAATACTTGCTTCAGCATGATAGCGAGAAAAATGATTGCCTTGAGCTGATTTAGCTAACCAAAATAAGCCTGTATTAATGTGGTGCTTATCCCATAATGACCTGTCTTGGTCAACCAATAACAATAAGTTTCCGGCATCATCTTGTCTGGCATTGATTCTGGCGATTTGTAAATGCATTAATGCCAATAAAGCATAGATCTTTGCGTCTTTTATTGTCTTATGGTGAGCCAATAAGCTGGTCAAGCGAATCGCATCTTCACACAATTCTTTGCGTATCGGTTTCTTTAAATGAGATGACAAATAACCCTCGGTAAAAATCAAATAGAGTATTTTATTAACTGCTGAGAGTCTATGAGTGTAATTCGATGCGTTGAGCTCATTGATTAAAGATGGGTTTTGTTTTAAATGGTTTCGTGCACGCGTAAAACGCTTATAAGCATTTGCTTCAGTGATAAATAAGCGCAATGAAATTTCTTTTATGTTAAAACCACATAAGGTTTTTAAAGCAAATACCAGTTGTGACTCTATGGCAATTGCAGGGTTGCAGCAGATAAAAAGCCAATTCAGTGTTTCATCCTCAAATTCTTTTAACAGTAGTGTTTCCAAGTGTGAATGAGATGTTATTGTGGATTCTTCACTTTTCTCAATTAAAATTGCTGCCCTTCTGTTTTTTTGACGTAAAGTATCAATGACATGATTACAAGCGACTTTATAAAGCCATGCTGAAGGATTCTTTGGCATGGCTTTTTGAGTCCACTTTTCTAATGCTGTCATTAATGCTGATTGCACAGCATCTTCAACATCATCGATGTGGTTTAGGCCAACTTTTTTGCACAATAAAGCGACAAGTTTGCCATAATGATGGCGAAAAAAGTGCTCTACTGGCTGTTGATTATTCAAGAAACACTGATCTCCCTGATTTCAACACTGGATTCAGGTGAGCCAACACCGGGACTTTCTTGCACAACTGCTATGGCTTGTTCCATATTTTCTGCTTCGATAATCATATAGCCGCCAATGATTTCTTTAATTTCAGTAAATGGACCATCAATGACTTTTTCTTGAGAAACGACTTTTCCTTCACTGCCCAGTTTACCACCCATATCATAAATGTTATCTTCAAACTTTTCTTTCCAGGCGTTAAATTTGGCGTACATCGCCTCCATTTGAGATGGAGAAGGGGGCTCACATTTTCCTGAAGGGCTTCTGACCATGCATAAGTATTTTTTGTTTGACATAATGATTCCTCATTGATTGATTAATTTAAATTGTTTATCAGTATACTGTACTGATAAACATATGATGTTTGAGTTAGTCTTAATTGGACACTTTTTTGTTTTTTTTACTTATACATTTCTGATTTGTTATGGCAAGTTTTGTTATTATTGTATTTTGTAAAGGTGATTTTTTATGAAAATATTGATAACAGGAGCGGCAGGAAGGGTTGGACGTCATATTTATGTTGATTTAATGAAAAACCATGAGGTTTTAAGTGTCGATAAAACACCATGTTCAACAGTGGATTTCATTGGCGATATTTGTGATGAAAAATTAATGATGCAAGCACTAACAAATACAGATGTGATTGTTCATACAGCGGCATTGCATGCGCCACATGTTAACCTGGCATCTGATGATGATTTTCAACGCATTAATGTCGATGCTACAGAAAAATTGATGTTAATGGGTATTCATAAAGGCATTAAACATTTCGTGTTTACCAGTACCACAGCATTGTATGGTTATGCATCTACGCCTTCAGGCCAAGCTGGTTGGGTAAATGAGCAGACCACACCACAACCTAAATCGATATATCATCGCTCAAAAATCAGTGCAGAAAAACGTTTACAGGAATTGTCGGAAGAATATAAGGTACCAGTAACGGTGTTGCAAATGTCACGGTGTTTTCCTGAACCAGCAGATTTCATGTCAGTTTATCGATTAAATAGAGGAGTCGATGCCAGAGATGTTGCCAGTGCTCATGCTTGTGCCATCAACAAACGTTTATCGGGTTTTAGACGCTTTATTATTTCTGCAAAGACACCGTTTACTAAAGATTTATGTGAATCATTATATGTTAAAGCTGATGAGTTGATTGATGCCTATGTTCCAAAACTGGGGCATGAATTTTAGCACAGGGGTTGGAGTTTGCCAAAACGCTTAGATCGTGTATATGATTCATCGCAGGCACAAATGGCGTTGGGCTGGCAACCGAAGTATGGATTTGAAAGTGTATTGGAAATGTTGGATAATCAAATTGCAGAGGTACTGCCAGTATTAAATTGATATTTTTTTCATAAAACCATTCAGGTACAAAGTGTCTTTTTAATAAAAATCGTCTAACTCAATGTTTTTCATAGATAAAATTGATTTTTTTACCGATCTGATGAAATATCCGGGCTAGTGATTTGATGAAGTATTCGGGTTAGGGTATGATGATGTTTCAGTATCACAGTGATTAATCGCATGTCAGATAAATTAACTCAAGCCACTCAAATCGTTCACGCTGGTTTAAAAAAAGGAGAAAATGGCCAAGCTTTTATGCCCGGTCCGGTTTTTGCCAGTACTTTTCATTTATCTGGTGATCCTCAGGGGGATTCTCATGAATATGCTCGATTCCATCATCCAACATGGGAAGCTTTAGAAAAAGCCATTGCCGAACTCGAGCGAGGTAAAACGCTCATATTCCCATCGGGTATGGCGGCTGCAGCTGCTGTAATGACACCCTTGTTAAAAACTGGTGATACGTTGTTATTGGCTTCAGATGGATACCCAACAACACGTGCTTATGCTGAAGAGTTGTTGGTAAAATTTGGGGTTAAACTTAAAATTGTTCCAACGTTGGAAATTCCTGAACAAAATTTTTCAGGCATCAAGCTGGTGCTTTTAGAAACACCCAGTAATCCGATGTTAGATGTGGTCGATATTAAAGCTTTATCAGAGAAAATTCACGCCCACGGAGGGCTGCTGGCCGTAGACAATACAACAATGACTCCTTTAGGGCAACAACCATTATTGCTTGGGGCTGACATCTCACTGTGCTCAGATACCAAAGCAATGAATGGGCACAGTGATGTGGTATTTGGGCATGTGGCCACACAAGATGAGACTTTGTACAATGCGATGTCAACATGGCGCAAACTCTCAGGCGCCATTACTGGACCAATGGAAACCTGGTTGGTTCATCGCGGATTGGCCAGTTTGGATATGCGTCTTGAACGCATGGTTGGTAATGCCATGAAAATTGCCGACTATTTAAAAAAACATCAACAAGTTAAGAGCATTCGTTACCCGGGATTAAAGTCCGATCCATCGCATGACATTGCTGCTCAACAGATGCATCATTATGGTTTTGTGATCAGTTTTGATCTTGAGACACAAGAAAAAGCGGATCAATGGTTGAAAAATACCCAATTGATATTTGAAGCAACCAGTTTTGGCGGAATGCATACGATGGCTGAGCGCCGTGCGCGTTGGGGAGGTAATGATGTTTCGCCTGGTTTGATTCGTCTCAGTGTTGGTTGTGAGCATGTACAAGACATTATGCATGACATGGCCCAAGCATTTGACAGTTTGTGATGTCTGGCCTGAATCTTTTACCAAGTCGTTAAATAAATGCATTGTATCGCTAAAATCCATGCTGTGATGAAATTTTCGAGTTAGAGTATCGAAAACATAAACTCTGAGCTTCAATTTTTGACACAATTATATAACCGATTGCATTTAAGTTTTGGTCTGTTAGACTGATTGTAATTGATGATAATAAAGGCGCAATATCATGCTTTATGCGATTGGTATATTTATAGGGCTTTCTGTCGGAAGCTTAAGTGATCAAGGTTTTATGATTGGAGGTGCTGTTGGTTTTCTTTTGGTTTATGTGATCAAATTAAAAAACAGTATTGAAAAACTCAGTGCAAAGTTAAAATTATTGGAGCATTCCCACACTGCTTTTAATAAAAAAAACAGTGAACATGTTAATGCACAAGAAACTCAACCCTCAAATTTTGATTATGAATTTGAGACAGAGCATCAGGATGATTACTTTGATTCAAACAAGGATGAATCACAATCCAATCACCAACTGTCTGACACTGTTGCACTCGAACAGACGACAGCGGTTCAATTAACTGAAAATGTTGATCAATTTACCGACCATGAAAACGATCACATCAACGGTCAAATTATTCAAACAGAACAACCGTTACATAATCAACAAGGCCCGGATGTTGTTGATTTTGAAGGTATCATAGAAAAACCTACAGCTGACAATCATCGCACTTCCAAACAACAATCGTCATTTTTTGAGAAGGCGATAAAAAAAGCACAATCTGTACTTGTTGCCTATTTTACAGGCGGTAACACATTGGTTCGAACTGGCTTATTGGTGCTTTTTGTTGGCGTAGCATTCTTACTTAAATATGTTGCCGAACGAACAACAGTACCCATTGAATTCCGTTACATTGGTGTTTGTTTAGGCGCTTTAGGTATGTTGTTATTGGGGTGGAAACTCAGAAAAAAAAGAAAAGGTTACGCTTTATCATTAATAGGAGGCGGGATAGGCGTTCTTTATCTGACGCTTTTTGCTGCAATGAGGCTTCATGGCTTGTTACCAGCACCTTTGGTCTTGTTATTACTGGTTGTTATTGTGGTGTTTTCAGCGTTAATAGCGATAATGACGAACTCTATGGCTTTAGCCATTATTGGAATGATTGGTGGTTATGCCGCACCAATTCTCACCTCAACAGGCAGTGGCAGCCATGTGCAATTATTTTCCTATTATTTATTGTTGAATATAGGCGTTTTTGTGACGGCGTGGTTTAAATCATGGCGAATTCTTAATGTTGTTGGTTTTATTGCCACATTTGGTATTGGCACCCTTTGGGGCTATCAATACTACAAGCCTGAGTTTTTGTGGTCAGTTGAACCGTTTTTAATCGCTAATTTTTTGATGTATACAGCTATTGCTGTTTTATTTGCTTTCAAACAAGCACCGAAGCTTAAGGGCATCAATGATGGTACATTGATTTTTGGTACCCCATTGGTTGGTTTTACCTTGCAGGCTGGATTAATGCAAGAGGTGGCTTATGGGTTGGCTTATTCTGCACTGGTGCTGGGTGTGTTTTATGTCTTATTGTCATATTTGTTGCATAAAACCAATAAGGATTACCTTAAAAATTTGATTGAATCATTTGTTGCCCTTGGTATTGGTTTTACGACAATATCTATTCCATTGGCTTTCGATGGCAGGGTCACCTCCGCAATGTGGGTTGCAGAGGGTTGTGCTTTATTTTGGGTGGGTATTCGCCAAGCCAGAATATTGCCTCGTTTTACTGGTTATGCATTATCAATACTTGGCTCGATTGCATTTTTTGCTGAGAAAAACACCAACGTTGATCTGATACCTTGGTTAAATGCAGATTACATCGGGATATTAATTCTTTGCATTGCAACAGCTTTTATTGGCTTATATGCCAGGATGAATATGAGTAAGCTATTGCCTTATGAGGTGCGCATTGTTCCTCGATTTATGGTGGTTTTATCATTAATATGGTGGGTGTTTGGTAATGTTCAGGAAATCGATACTTTTTTTGCAAGCGTGAGGTTTTCTTTGATTGAGATGTTTTTAATAGCTACTGTTTTTATTTTATTGGCAGCAACAAAAAAAGTAACATTCGCATTTTTAAACACCTTAGCCATTATTGTTGTCCTTGGTCAATTATTGATCATAGCTATTATGCCACGGTTGGAACTGGATCAAATGATGTTCATGAATGATCGGTTTATTGGTTTGATGATTGTATCATTAAGCCACTTCTTCATGTCTTGGTATTGGCGTGGTGAAATTAAACAGCCTTTACTTAAAGTGTTTAGCAAAGAGATGGGTGTGTTTTTGTTCAGTGCAATAACACTGTGGTTTTATGCATTTATTTCAGAAATTGGTTTCTATGTGGGTCCCCAATATTCAGTAAATGCTATTTTGCTAATGATGATCAGTTCTATTTTAATCTTTATCGGTATTGCGCATAAACTGAGTTGGCAATCTTTGCATCACGTTAAATATCTTTACCTGCCCATGTTGTTAGTGATGGGGTTCTATACTTTCATATCACACAGTTCTTATCATATTGGATATGGCTTGCCTGTATGGTTGCTGGCAATGGGGATACATTTATTGATATTACGGATTTATGAACAATCTGAATTCAATTATTTAAAAGAATACCATTTATTGGGCTCTTTCTTAGCATGCTTTATTATTGTATTCGAAGCAGGTGAGTTTATGAAGTATCTCGCTGGTCATGACAGTATTTGGCACAATGCTTCTTATTTGTTCATGCTTTTAATGACTAATGCGGGATTGTATTTTAGTAAAAATAGCAACATATGGCCAATATCTCATCACAAGGATATTTATGTAAAACGCAGTTTGTCCATATTTATGTTTATCGCATGGTTTATGGTGTTTTGGTTAAATACACAAACTCCTGGTCAATTGCGAGCTTTGCCATACTTTCCTGTATTAAATATTATTGATTTGACCGGGATCTTTACATTAGCATTGAGCGCTGTGATGTTGCGCCATGATTCACAATCACTTTTTATGGAAAAGAACAAGGCTTTGATCATATTGACGTTAATTGGATTTTTATTGCTTAATGGCAGTATGCTCAGGTGTTTTCATTATTGGTATGATATGGCTTATAACGAGTCCACGATGTTTGCTTCATTTATGGTACAAACTGGATTTAGCATATTATGGGCACTTACGGCTGTAGTTTTGATGGTTATGTCAGCTCGTAAAAAGTGGCGTAAGGTATGGTTAGTCGGGTTAGGGCTGATGATGCTTGTTGTTGCTAAATTGTTTTTAATTGACATGTCTGCATCAGGAACGATTGAGCGAATTGTTGCATTTTTAACAGTCGGTATCTTATTATCGGTAGTGGGTTATTTTTCACCTCTGCCCCCAGATGTACAGACGATTGATGATGCTCAACTTGCAGATGAAAAAGCTAACTGAATAGCCTCATTGAATGAAGTATTCGAGCTAAAAAAGACAATGTTTATGAATGCTGATTGATATATGGTCATCATTTTTGATCAATAAAAAAAGGGGCCCCAAAGCCCCTTTTTATACTTAACATTTAAAGACGGTTTACTGACAACCTTGGACAGTAAGATTGTCTACGTACCAACCTTCATCACCAGCGGCTCCATCAGTACCAAGTCTGAATCTGAATTGAACCGTTTGTCCAGCAAAAGCATCAAGATTAACAATGCCAATATCCGTTTGATCTCCACTTGCAGGCACTGCAGATGTGGCACACCAAGCATCTAAACCTGAAATCGGTTGTGTGGCAACGGCTTGAACGGTAGTTGCACCATTGTATTGATCACCAATCATAGCTGAATTGGCGATTTGTGTGAATGTGTTGCCGCCATCAGTTGAAATTTCAAGTAATCCACCATCCCAACAGGCATCGGCAGGTCCGACACCATTATTGGCTTCTATTGACTGGAAGTTCCAATATGACAATGAAATTGGTGATTGGCTTGCTGCCGGTAAGGTAATGGCAGGTGAGACCAAATATTGATCAGATGATGTTGGCACATCTTGAGCAAAGAATGAAGTACCTGAGAAAGCACGAGCAGAGCTTTGTGCCCAAGTATTGGTGCCCACAGGTGCTACAGGAAGTGACCAATCGCTGACATCACCTTCAAGATCGTCGAAGAATACAACATTTGGTGTAGTGCCACCTGTACATTCTGCAACAGTACCTGTTAAGAAGCTGCCAGTTGTAAATTGGAATGTACTGGAAGCCAGACCTGGTCCACAGTTATTCAATCCTGTCACTCTCCAGAAGTAGGTTGTGTTTACAGCCAAAGCTTGTGGAACCTCAAGAGATAATTCAGTGGTTTCTGTTGTAAACACCACATTGGAAAATCCAGCATCAGTTGCCACTTCCAATCTATAAGAAAGGGCATCTGGAATGGCTGTCCACGTGTATGTTTGAAGCAATTCTGCATCAACAGTATTATCTGCAGGTGAAGTTAATGTCGCTGCTGCAGTTGTGGCTTGTTCTGAAATGTTTAACGTATAATCCAATGTTGCTGTAACACTGGTAGACATGGCTGTTAAAGTCAGGGTGTTGACACTTGATCCCATGCCCATTAAACCACTGACCTCAAAGGATCCGGATGCCGGTAATGTTGGGAAAGATGTACCGCCAGGGAAACTTGTGTTTGAACCTGAAGGTTCATTGCTAACACTCATGTTCACAGTTTCGTTGAAGCCGTTTAAGTCAACCAAATCAAAGTTATATGTAACTGAATCAGTAGTCGCTGCGCAAACTTCCATCTCTGTATCTGAACTTGTAACGGACACAAAAGGCTCTCCACAACCATCAACTTTGAAAGAACAGATTCTATTGCTCCAGTTACGACCAGCAGTGGTTAATTGATACTCAACTGATGCCCAGAAAGTACACTCATCAACTGGGTCAACACTTAACGAAGAATAATCACCCCATCTGGTTCCTCCAGTTTGTGTACCACCACCGTCAACACAGACTTGTTCTTCACGCAGGGTATTGGCTGGATCGGTGTTTCTTCTGGTTGTAAATCTAACGCCTGGGAAAACACCATCTGTGGCATTTGAAGCGGAATAGGCAAGGCCGATATTACCGTCTTTGTCTATAGAAATACCAGGCATCCATCTGTCTGTTGCATCAGGCCCATATTCGCCTTGATTGGCTACGGTATAAGGAGCTGTTGGTGTGTCTTCAAAACCACTTTGATAAATCAAATCTGCATCAGCAAAATTAATTTGTGCCCATCTGACACCAGCTTGGCCACCGCCTAAATCAACAGGGAAACTGATGACCATTGTGTCATCCAGAGGGCTGCTATCAGGGTAAGCCCTATAGGTGGCACGATACATGATGCGACCAAACTGAGCTAGGGTATCAAGGTTTCCTGCACCGCCTACTTGCGCAACACCACCAGGACCAGGGGTCCAGCTTTCGCCCGCATCGACAATGATTGGCTGTGAAAGTTGTGAAGTAGCAGCATTGTTCCAATTCACACAAAGATTATTGATTTGATAACCTTGTTGATCAGGTCTTGCCATAACAAATGGGTTACACTGCCCAGCTGGAGCCAGTTCAATACTTTCCAAGTGCGCTGGTTGTGCGCCAAAAGAACTGGAACCCAAGAAATTTGTGTCAGTAAAACGCACAAATTGTGCAGGGTCACCATTTAACATTTGGTCTCTTTCAACTACAGCAAATGAAGCTTGTCTAAAAGCTTGATTTGGGCCTCCGACATCAAAGAAGTCATGTGTTACGAAATAATAACCGCTTCGGCCACCTTCTTCATCGTCCCAGATACCGATATGTGGGTAATCATTGAACTCCCCAGGGAACAGAAACTCATATCTGTGATAAGGCCCCATTGGGTCATTGGTAGTAGAAATCGCAAAACATTGACGTCCGTCAGGGTTAGCTGAGCTCGTGAATTGACTGAATACCCAACGGTCCACAGTTTTATCATAGAGTACGATCGGGTCACCAGAGTTGTTTGTTTGACATGGTCCGCCAAATCCAGCCCAAAAGGTATTGCCGACAAAAGGCCCTGCAGAAAGTGAACCGTCTGATTTATTAAAGATTGACCAACCCACATTCACATATTGAATGTAAAAATTGGCACCAACATCTCCATTGGTATCAGGTGGAATAAAGTTGCCCAAACCAAGGTTTAAATTGTCTTGAGTTGAGTAGCCTTGTGCACTGACCATAACTGGTGCTGTAGGTAAACCGTTACTTCCGCCTGTTCCACCACCTCTGGTCTGTTTTTCCTTGTTTTTAATGTTAAACTTTTGCTCAGCCAGGCTTGGATCAATATTGAGTATATTGGGTATGATAAAATCTGTATCATGACTGGTAATTTGTCCGGCATCCAGGAGTTGATTATTCATATCAATCAACTCAGACAATGGGGGTGATGTGTCATGTCTGACAGCCATGCCTGTTTTTGGTATAGCACCACTGTCTGCAGCAAAAGAACAGGTGCTAACTGCGGTTAATAAAGCAGCTAAAGTGTGTGTTTTTAGCTGATGTTTCTTGTACTTATTCATAAGATCCTCTCTCTTAAAAAGCATTGACGTTAATTAATCTATTGTAGATTAAATTGGTTAAAAATACAATGGATACTCACAGCGAACCATGCATACCAAGGGTATCTGGTCAAAACAGATGAAATTCCTCTATTATTCGTTTAAAACCTATAAATTGTCTGTCATTGAATGTAAGTGTGGACTCACTTTTGTGCCATTTTTATTCTTTGCTATGACTGCATACAGGTCAGATAAATTTTATTGGTTACTGTTTCCTCTCTTTCGATGACACAAACCGGATCAATGTTCTTCTGGTGGTATCATGCAGGTGTGTGTTGAGCAATTGTTGTTTGGCAATTTCCAGCGCTTGGGATGGGTGTGCTTTATCAATCATTAACAAAGCATGTTCTGCTACAGATGAAGCATTTGATTGGGTCCAGCGACTGATCATATCTATATCAAGTGAATCTGATGCCTCAATGAAGCGCAAAGCTTGTAATATTAATGTGGGGACTTGGCCAGAGGTATTCATATGAACGGGATAGTACTTTAATATATTTAACACAATGGGTTTGAATTTATCTTTGCCTATGGCTTGATGGATCTGTGGTCGTGGTTCCAGTAAAGCAATCCTGAGCCCCAATGGCGCATCAAAGGCTTGGTAAGCAGCCAAAAGTTTTTGAAAGTGTTCTTTCTCAAGGTGTTTGTGTAAGGCATCCCAGTTGATCAACTCTCGAACAAAAAAATCTTTTACTTTTGGGTCTTTTTCAGCCAAACCGATAAAAATGTCGTTGATCACTTTCTTAGGGTCAGTTGTTGCCATTGATGGTGAACTTTGTAATTGTTTTATCAACAATGGATGTGATCGGAATATGGCTGGTGTGGCACCTTCAACATTCAATAAAAATGGGCCGTTTTCATCAGCTATATAAGTTTTTAAACCCCTGACTTTGGTTTTTCTGACTTTTTGGTAAGCGATAATGAAGTTTTCATTCAGCGATAAACTTTTGGCCAAATCAGATTGGGTTGTTATATTGATGCTTTTGTCAGATTGATTGTGTAAATCTTTAATTAGGGTAAATTCTAACAGTGTTTTACCCGCTGGTTTTTTGTGTTTTGATTTTAAAACCACTTCACTGACAAATGACACTTCATTTCTTAATTTGACACTCGGAGGCTTGGTAAAATCTTTGGCTGAAACGCTTTGAATAACGATGATAATAAAAAGAAAGAGTTTTAACATGTGGTTTGCTATCCTATATGACTGTATTTTCGTTTTGAAAAATAATTTTAATGTATTTTGAAGTTGGTTGATGGTTTGAACGCGTAAGGTGGTATTCAGTTGCGAATTAATCATTCACAATATTATAACCAATAATCAATGAAAATGTCATTTACTCCAGTGAGATAAAAGGGTTTTTTCCATATCCGTTTGATAATCATGAATAAATATCCGGGATATGTGTATGGTATTTTACAAATAAACAATCGTAAACGTTTCACGATTCTTTCACGATTATGTCAATAATATGTGAGTTCTTTAAATTCACAGTATTTATGTATTTACTTATTTTTATCATGACGACTTTTATTGAAACGTCCCAAGTTGGGTCTTCTTTTTCTTTTCATAATCTTTCTAATGCTCAAAAAACGGTGGTTAATGACAGTGTCATGGGTGGGCGTTCTTCCAGCCAATTCATTAACGAAGACAACCATTTGGTTTTTTCTGGCAATGTTTCTTTGGAAAACAATGGCGGTTTTGCTTCATTAAGGATGTTATGGCCATTTGATGGCGAAAATGACGCCAATACTATTAGAATCTCTGTAAAAGGAGATGGTAAAAAATACCAGTTTCGTTTAAGAACCAATCGTGGTTTTGATGGTGCGGCCTACGTACATGAATTTCAAACGACAAATGACACATGGCAAACAATTGAAATGCCGGTCACTGATTTTGTGCCCAGTTTTAGGGGCAGAGTTTTGCAAAACATGCCTGATTTACGCTTATCTGATGTGCAGCAAATGGGGATATTGATTGCCGATAAACAAATAGGAAGTTTCACCATTACTCTAGGTGAGTTGACATTGTTAAACATTCAATAATTTTTCAATATGATTTTCAATCACATCATGTAACTGAAGCGATTGGTACCATTGCATGATTTGATCATTATTGTCTTGATTGTATTTTATTAAACCAAGTATGGTTGCCAGCACTGCGCCCCTGTGAACATTGTCGCCGCCAAGGTTGGCATTGGCCAAAATGGCTTTTGAAGGGTTATCATGATATTTACAAGCCAAAAACAACACCGAGGGCCAGGAGTCTGTGATGTAGCAAGCAGATGAAAAACGGGCCCCTACAAAATAGGCGTCTTCTATTTTATCGAAGTCCATCTGAAAAGCATTGAATTTGACTGCTGCATTAAAGGTTTGCAATAAATGATCTAAAGCTGAATTTGCATTTGCATCATCGCAGTGCAACAAATGGTGTATTAATTCTACATAACTGTCACAAATATGGCCCAAATAATTGTCAGGATGTGTGGTATACAAGTGTTTTTTGCACAATTGTTGAACAGTCGACAGATCGTTGTTGACCAAAAACTGATGAATGGCCAAAGGACCAATCCCAACCAATCCACCAATTGATGCGGTGTCATGTGTTGAGGCACCACATTTCATCAGGTCTTTGCCCTGAATGTGGTTTGCAAAAAAACCTCTGTGGTAAGATTCCGCATAGGTGTCATTGTGTTCAGGAGGTTCTGCGGTCATCATACCAATGTAGCTGTTTAAATAATGCATACAGTCATATTGACCTTCATTGTTGTTGATCGATGTCATTAAGGTTTTAACGCAGTGTGCGTTAAGTGTGTTATCACCGGCTTTCATGCCTTGGTGATAGTGCATGTTGGCTTGTCCCCAGTATTGCCTTTTGCCTTTTAAAATCACATCTCCAATGATGTTTTTTTGATTTTTTTTGGTCACTGCTTTTCTGCCACCTTGTTGAGTGGAATGCAATGACATGATAGAAGAGGGGTGAAAGCTCGGTGCATCTTCCAATTGTTTTATCCCGCCTGGAAAGGCTTGATAGATATCGCTGAGTCGATAAAACCAATGAACAGGCATGCTGATTGAATCAGCGACGAACAGTGAGCGCAGTGCCATTAGAGCTTTTTGTTGTGTGGTGTGTATGTTATTCATTTGATCACCACTCTATCTCTAAGCCATTAAAGTCTACATAAAGTGATTTTTGATCACCATTGGCGGTTAGTTTGAGTTGTTTGTAAATGGCTTGTGCGGTAAATTCTGATGTTTGTAACATGCCCTTTTTCATGCGTTTCTGAAATGGTTTGGATAAATTTGTATCTGTGGTACCGGGATGAATCAATAACAGCTTTATATGCGGTAATCTTCTTTTCCATTCTATAGACAATGTTTTATAGCCCATGTTTAAGGCGGCTTTGCTCATTCGATAAGCATACCAACCACCGAGGTGGTTGTCTCCTATGCTGCCAATTCGAGCCGATATTGAACAAACAACAGGTTGTGTAGATGCTGCAATGAGTTTCTCTAAACATTTATTTATGAGTAAGTGGCCCATGGCATTGGTAGAAAAATTATCCAACATTTGATGAGCATTGAGCTGAGTAATGGATTTTTCTGGTGAGTATTGCTCATTGTGCAATATACCTGCACAATTGATCAGCCAATCTATACAATTTATGTTTTCCGATAAAGTTTGTGCACATTGTTTGATTGATGATTCATTGGTAATGTCACAAGCTAACTTTGAAAAACGGCCAGATTTTTGCCACTCTTTAGAATAATCACGACTGGTGGCAATGACATGGTGTTGCGTGTTGGTTAGTATGAGTTCACACAGTGCCAATCCTATGCCTTTATCTGCGCCAATAATAACAATATTTTTCATGATAAAATCTCGGCAAAAGCCATTTCCAAATCAAGGTGTCTGAAGGTATAACCGTTTTTTAACAGTTTTTCAGGGACAACATGTTGACTTGATAACAACAGTTCATCAGCCATTTCAGCAAACAATAGACGACAGATTGGTGCAGGCATATCCAAAAAAGCTGGTCTTTTCAATGTTTTAGCCAATGTTCTGGTAAAAGTTTTATTTGAAACAGGGTTGGGTGAAGTGATGTTGACTGGGCCGGAGATATGAGGCTTATTGATCAAAAAAATAATGGCCTGTATCACATCTGCGATACTGACCCAACTGAATTTTTGTTGGCCATTGCCAATGGCACCACCTAAACCACATTTAAAGGGTAACAGCATTTTTTTTAATGCGCCGCCTTCTTGGCTCAGGACAACGCCAAATCTTAAGTTAACGACTCTGATGCCATGCTCTGCCAGCGGTAGAGTGGTTTGTTCCCAATCTCGCGCCAATTGAGCTGAAAAGTTATCGCCACTGGCTGATTCTTCATCAAGAATTTCCTGGCCTCTGTTACCATAAAACCCAATTGCAGATGCACACATAAATGTTTGTGGTTTGTGGTCGCTTGCAAGAATTTTATTGACCAAATTTTTGGTGCCTAAAATTCTGCTGTTATACAGCCTTTGTTTTTGTTTATTGCTCCACCTTTTGGCGGCTATATTTTCTCCAGCCAAGTGAATGATAACATCAGGAGCGGTTATTCGATCAGGTTTTTGAACATCAATATTCCAATTTGGCGCGTCAGATTTGTCTGGTTCATTGAGCCTTTTAAGTTTGTAAACCTGATGTGTTTTTTCTAGAGCATGACATAAATTTTTACCTATTAATCCTGTAGCTCCAGTGATGAGAATATTTTTATTGCTCTCGGGTCTCATGATTCCAGGTCACCTTTTTTATGTGTTCTGGCGTAGGGATATGTCGATTGTTTCTCTAAAGTGTAGTAGACATTCAAGCCTCCCACGCCAACTGAGTTAATGCTGCTTAAATCAATGTAACCTTCTGGGCTGACCACATCATTTTCAATAAATAAATGTTCTACTTGCCCAATAACCAATGTGGTTTTGTTGAGATTGATTGGCACTGTTTCTACCAGCGATAAACCAATCTTGAGATGGCTTTCTTGCACAAATGGCGCATGAAAAGATGACAACCATTGTTCTGTAAAATTACAAATGCTGAATTCTGATTCTTGTGCTGGAAATTTGGCAGAAGTGGCATGCGCTTGTGCTGTATGACCGGCTTTTACATGGTTGATGGTAAATACGCCAGTTTCTTTGATGTTCTCATAAGTATTTCTGACCACTTCACCTTCGGGTCTCATGATAAAGCCCATTAATGCAGGTGAACTGCCCAAGTGCATAACTGAGCTGAAAATGGCCAAATTTGATTGGCGTTTTTTATCAGCAGTTCCTATCAAATTGGCTGGTTTGATGCCAGCTATTGAGTTAATGATATTGAGTCTTTTGATGCGATCAAGTTTTTCTATGTCAGCCTTACTTAAATACATATTAAAATCCCCTGATAAAAAATAATCGTGTAGAAAATGCACTGTTGCTATCAACCAGTGGAGAATCGGTGATTTCTGAACCATACCATGTGTTACTTAGGTCCAGCCTGAATACACCAATGGGTGAAATTTTTGTTACAGAAAGAGCTAAGGATTGATTGATGGTCGATCCAGCATTATAGGCGCTTCTGAATGCAGTGGCTTCATTTTGAGTGACGCCATAATAATAATCATTGAGTTTATTGTCAGCAAATTCAACACTCAATTTGGGTTCAAAAATAAGTCCGGCATACCGATGTTTAGTACTGACAGAAAAATCGAGCGTAGAGCCATCAGATTTGGACAAAACGTCTGTTAATGCTTTTAAACCTAAGCGCCAGTGTTTAATGTTGTATTGTAAATTAAAGCCAGCATCAGCTGAGTCACTTCTTTTATCCATTCCAATGAAGAACTCACTGTCAGATTCATCAAATCCATTAAATCGAGGACTGAATGTGAATTCAAATTGCCAATTATTACTTTTATACAGCTGATAGTTGATGAAAGGGCCAAAAATATTCAGTTTCTCACCTTGATACCCAATTACTGGTATGGCTATGGTTCTTTGATCGAATCCTTTGTAAATTTGTTGCTGGTAAGCAATACCTGCACCATAGATGAAACCACGGTTGTTCTTTTTTGGTGCTTCATTATCGGGTTGATCTGCCAAAGCCAACGAGGCTATCAATAGCGAGCTGTATAGTATTTTTTTCATGTTTTATTTGTTTGTAAAGTGGTGGCTTGAAAAGTTTGTTGGGGTTTTTCTTGAGCTTCTTTTATTACCGGAGCTTTCTTTAATTGTTCTAAAACACCTATTAGGACAGGAACGATTAATAAGGTGATAACTGTGGCAAATAATATACCAAAAGCCAATGAAACTGCCATCGGAATAAGAAACTGTGCTTGTAATGAAGTCTCAAAAACCAATGGAGATAAGCCCATAAAGGTGGTCACTGATGTCAGCAATATTGCTCTGAATCTTGATTGGCTGGCTAGAATTATGGCTTGGTAGTAGTCTCGTGTTTGTGATTTGAAAGTATTATAACGACTGACTAAAACCAATGAATCGTTGACAACAACACCACTGAGGGCAAGTATGCCAAAAAATGACAATAGGCCCAAAGGAATATCTATGATTAAGTGACCAACAATCGCTCCGATTACACCAAATGGAATGACACTCATTATCATTAATGGCTGTATGTAAGATTTCAGTGGTATGGCCAGTAGACTGTAAATCAAAATTAATGATAATAAAAAGCCCTTGATCAATGATATGACGGCCGTATTTTGCTCTTTAGATTCACCTCCTAATGTTATCAATAAGTCTGGATAACTGGATTGTAAAAATGATAAATACTCATTATTGAGGTCACTGATAATTTCACTGGTAGCAGTGACTTGTTTATCAGTTCTGGCACTGACAGATACCACCCTTTTTTTATCTGTTCTATTGATTCTGGACAGTGATTGAACGGCTGTTGTGCTAGCAATCAATCCGAAAGGCACCATTTCTCCTCCGGCTGTGCGTATTCTCAAATCCTGTAGGTCGCTGATGTTGTTTCGGTACTCTTGTGGGAATCTGACTTTTACTTTGACCTCATCGGTGCCACGTTGCACCCTTTGTACTTCATATCCAAATATTGCATACCTCAATTGACTGGCTACATCATTGTAAGATAAGCCCAAAGTATATGCCAAGTCGGTCAGTTGTAGTTGTAATTCTCCTGAGCCTTCATCATAACTGGATTTAACATCGTATACACCTTCATATTGACTGACTTTGTTTTTTAATGAGGCCGCAGCCTGTGAAAGTTGATCGCTGTCTGTTGAACTCAGTTCGATTTTTATATCATCACCCGTGCCCGGTCCAAGTGCATAGATATCCAATGATTTGACACCCGAAATTTTACCAATTTCCTTTCTCCATAAATTGACCACATCTTGTGATGAATATTCCCGATCACTGTTTTTGGTTAATTGTATGTATGTTTTGCTTTTTTCATCACCTGCAGAAAAAGCGTATACTGAGGCGATGGGTTCAATTGAGGTGCCGAGAGTTTGTTGAGCTTTAGCATTGACCGCAAATGCGGCTTGTTCAATCTGTTGGGTAATGGTATTGGTGAATTCTGGGCCTAAACCTGGTTGTATGGTTAAGTCTGCAACAGATGTCTCAGCTTCAATATCGGGAAAAAAACTGACCCTGACCCAGCCTGCAGGCACCATGGCAACTGTAAAAATAAACAATGAAGAAAAAATACACAGAGATAAGAACTTGTTGTTTATGGCCTTTTTCAATAGTGGGGTGTAAAATTTTTGAATGAATTTTTTTAGAGCATTGTCTATTTTTTGTTGGATTCGATCCCACCATTTCGATTGATTGGTCGGTTTGAGTGTTATATGGGCTAAGTGTGCGGGGAGAATCAATTTTGATTCTATCAATGAAAACACAAGACAAAAAATCACAATGGCCGCAATGCTGCCCAATATTTCACCAAATTGTGACTCAATTAGGGTTAAAGGGAAAAATGCAGCGACAGTGGTTAATACGCCAAATGTTGCAGGCAAAGCGACTTCTTTGGTGGCTTTAATGGTTGTTCTGACAGGGTGTGGGTCATGTCCTGCTTTGTTTTGTTTTTCGGCATAGATATTTTCCCCTATGACTATCGCATCATCGACAACAATACCCAAAACCACAATAAAGCCGAATGTGGTTAATACATTTAAAGAGTAATCAGCTACCAATGGTCCCATTAAAAAAATAGCCCCAGCAAAAGCAATAGGTATTCCCAAGGCCACCCAAAATGCAACCCTGATATTAAGGAATAAAGCCAGCATGATCAATACCAATAAAATACCAGAAACAGCATTTTGAGTCATTAAAGACAATCGGTCTTCTATGATCTCTGATTCATCATTCCATATTTTTGTTTCAATGGTTTTTGGAAACCATTGACTTTTAGTGATGGCAGTGAGATTGCTTTTTACGGCCTGCGCTGCCAGTGTGATGCTGTCATTGCTTAACAACTTGATCAGTAACTGAACAGAGGGTTGACCATTGTAACGACTGAAACTTTTTTCTTCACTAAAACCGTCTTTAATCTTAGCAATGTCTGATAATAAAAGCTTGGCTCCCAGTTGGTTTTCTTTGATGACAATTTGGCCATATTGATTGCCATTATAAGCTTGTTGTTCGGTTTTAATATTGATGTTTCTGCTGTCTGTAACGATGTTTCCACTCGACAAGTTTATGGAGTTTCTTCTGATCGCTAGAGCGATTTCTTCCATATTGAGGTCATACTTTTGTAGTGTTTGTTCAGTGACTTCTATACTGATTTCATCATCTTTGATGCCATTAATATCAATTTTGTTGATGGCATTAAGGGTCAATAAATTGTCCTTGAGTCTTTGCGCTGTTTTTTTCAATGTGCTGGCATCTGTTTCCCCGTATAATTCTATACTTAAGACCCTTCTTTCAAAAACCTGTTCTTTAATAACAGGTCTTTCAGCTTGTTCTGGAAAATTGGTGATGGCATCAACACGTAATTTTATTTCATCTTTCAGTGTCTTGAGTTGGTATCCTTCATTGGCTATAACATTGACTTGTGCATTGCCGCTTGTGACTGCACTGGTTATTTCTTTAATGCCTTCGATGCCTTCAAGTGCTTCTTCAATTTTGATGGCAACACTTTCTTCAACTTCTGATGGTGAGCCGCCAATATACACAACATTAATGCTGATGGCATTTGGAGAAAAACCAGGAAAAGCTTCTGTTCTGATATTTAATGCGGTATAAGTGCCAAGTAAAATTAACACAGCCATCAGCAAGTTGGCTGCGACAGGGTTGTTAGCAAACCAGGCAATGATACCTGTTTGTTGATTCAATGATTCATTCATAGGCAACCTCATTAACCAGGCTTTGTTGAATGACTTGAACGCCTTCTAAAAGACTTGACGTGGGAAAAAGTACCAGATTTATTGGGTATGTGGTTTGAGGTTCTGGATACAAATATATGTTACCAGCATTGCTGAAAGCTGTTTTGGGCGTGGTTTTTTGCAGTAATTGATTGTTATTAACAGACCAAATATCACCTTGCATGCTCAATGATTTTTCATCAATGACCAAAAACTCTTTGTCTAAATCAAGTGTGATTTGTGCCTGTAAAAATGCACCGGTAATTGGTAAATCTTGGCCTGTATTGTCATCCGCATTTATGTTTAGAAAAATATTTCTCCAACGGCTATTTTGATCTATCAATTGTTCAACCCTAGATAACTGTGCGCGCCATGTGGTGTCGGGGTTATTGATGTCATGAAGTATAAATGATGAGGATTGACTTGCCATAATCATTTCTACTTGTTGATGTTTGAGTGGTAAGGTGAGCTCTAGTTGTTTTGATGAAAAAACATCAGCCAATTGAGTGCCAATTTGAACCACTTCTCCCATGTCAACATAACGGTTGGCAACATAGCCATCATAAGGTGCAGTAATGGTGGTTTTTTGTAAAAGTGTTTGTGCTACTTTGACATCAGCCAATGCAGCTTGATGATTTTTTTGCGCAGATTTAAGCTGGGGTTTCCTTAATGTGTATTCACTTGCTTTTTTATTGGTGTTCAATGATAACCACTCTTTTTTTGCCCTTTTGGAACGTATCTCTTCATCAATCAACCTTTCTTCTGCTGAAGCCAAATTGGCTTGTTGCCTGTTGAGGTCAGCTTGATAATTGGTTTGGTCAATTTTCAGCAAAACTTCTCCTTTTGAAAACGCAGCACCAACCAGCAATTTGTCACTGATTTCTATAATACTCCCTGTTACTTCACTGGTAATGACTGTTTGCCAGCGAGCATTAACATTTCCATTGCCTTTAATTACAATGTCTTGTTTGGTGGGTGAAAGTGGTGCAGTTACAACTTTCAGAGCTGTGAACTGTGAATCTTCACTTGTTATGGGTGGAGTTTTTGATTTGAGCATCAATGAAACTGAAAAAATCGTCAGTAAAACGATGAGAATGCCTATGGTTTTTTTTAACATGTAATGTGTCATTAATCGTATTAATGATCATTATCGTCAAAAGCTGTGAAAAAACTGTGAGAGGCCTAACCTGAATTTTTCATCAAATCAGTAGAAATAAATGATAATGACTTAAGTTTGATTGGTGAAAATGATGCTTTATCTCTGAACCCCATTTTTTATTCTCCCTTCTATGATGAAATATTCGATCTAATCAATTACTTTATCAACGTTAATAATGCTCAAGGCTTTCTGCATGACCGCATCACTCCATGGGTCTTGCTGCTCAATATAAATTGCAGGAATGAACTGTTCTCTAGGGGTTCCATTGATATGAAACAGTTTTTCGTTTGATAATTGATAAGTGAATTTTTGGTGCTCTAAATTATAACGAGATATGGCCCCAGCCAATTTCTGCATCTCAGTGCCAATAACAGTCGCTCCTATTAAAGCATCAAAACCAATGGCAAGGCCTTCTCCCATGCTCGCTGTCCATTGATCGATCAAAATAATCACTGGTTTTTTGTAGGTGATACCTCTTGGGCTGACATATTCAATCCATGTTCGTTTAATGGGGGCTTGTCCATCCCAACTTTCGGTCAATGAATGTTTCTGATAGGCATGATCTTGCGATACAAAGCGACCCATTATGGCCCTTGCAACATATGAATTACCACCACTGATGGTGCTTCTTAGGTCAATGATTAGAGCTTTGGTTGCAAGCATATTATCCAATGCTTGATCAAATGCATGAATGAGATGATTGTTACCCAATGAGTTGTTAATATTGATGATACCTATATCATTGACAACTTTTGTGCTGAGTAATTGATCATTGCTTTCGATCTGCCAGTTATCTGGGTTTATTTTAATAATGGTTTCATTGCTTAATTTTAACTCAATTATCCTGGGTTGATCATATCGCCCAGCAAGAATTTTATTTGCAATCCATTGTTTTACGTCATTATTGTTTTTATCAAGACAATGACTTGGAAACTGTTCAATCATTGTATCGAATTTAATACCATTAACACTGAGTATTTCCGCGCCAATGATGTTTTTATTGACGGAATGGCTATGCATATGGCTGATGTTTTTGATCAATATTTTTGTCTTTTCTATCTTCGCATAGATGGGTGCATTCAGACGATAAGAGTTGGCGGTGTTGACATTAAGGCTGATGTGACTGTCATAAAATTCATTCAATATATACTCAAAAAAAAGCACTGTATCTTGAGAGGTTTTAATCGAATCAATTTTTGTAGAATAATGTTCTTTTATGCATGAAATTTTAGTGTTTTTATCATTAAAGTATGCATAGTTATTTTTGATGGTTTCAAGCATTATGTTGAAATCTTTACGAATGTTAAGATGGCTTGGTGATTTATTGTTATTGGCCAAGCACAAACTGCTGAACAGCAATAGTATGAGAATAATCATTGATGCAATGGTGTGTATTCTTTTCATAATTTATTTCAGGTGATTTCATGTAGAAAATGTCGCGAAGTTATGGTCAAAAAAATCAAAACTATATTAATGATGTTTAATACAATAGGATCTCTATGTACAGTATGAGCCACCACTGCTGTTAATAGAAACAAGCCAATACCAACATAAGCCCATTCTTTAACATATAAAGGGGTCCAAGGTATCAATATTATCAGTGTTGCCATAAATTTTAAGATGGCCAGTTGTATTCTAAAATAATCGGGAAAACCCAATGCGGAAATGCCGTCAATGGTGTTTTTATTGAATAGATAACTGTATGCACTCCATAACAGGAATATTGACAAAAAAAGGGTCGTAGCCCAATAAATTAGTTTCATTGATTTCAAATACCTGAGACTGAATTTGCGCTATTATATAGCAGGGTTAATATATTATCATAATGTGATTGGGGGCAGTAGGGTACTTAATCATATAATAAAGAATTAAGGTTTGTCTTAGAAATTCTCAAATACGATTGTTTGGTGATAAGTATTGATTAAATGTGACTATTGCCACTTTGATCGGTGATCATAAAATGTGATAATGACTTACCATGGCTAGGTTGAGGGCTCGTATTAATGAGTGGGTATAATTAATTGAAAAGTTGGAATAATTTAAACGTTTTAAAAAAAAGTGTGTTTGCAATCATGATTATACTCATGGCGTTTTTATTACCTGAAATCAGTTTTTTGCTAGATCTTGGTGGTTTAGAACTGGTCTATGGTTTTGTGATCTTGTATTGTGATAACATCAAACAACGTTTGATCGATATTTGGGGTCATATACAATCGTTTTTAACGGCTTTTTTGATGATTTATCAGCAAAGTGTGATCAATCAAAAACGAAGTTTTTTCTCACAGATGTTAATTTCTACTGCCTGTTTGTTCTTTACATGTTCATTAATAATCACCATTACTCAGTTGATTTCACTTTTGTGGATCACTTGATCAATTGCTTAGCATGATAATTGCTTTTAATATGTGAAGCCCGTCAAAAATTGTCAATAAGGGTGTTTGTTGCGATCAAACCATCAATGCGATCCCAGTTCACAATTGTTAACAGTCTGTCAAAGTGGTTTTTAAGGCATATAATCCAATTTCAATTATAGGTATAAAAGAAGGTATTTTTAGTTTTTTTATTGTTAAATACGCTTTTTTTTTGAAGGAAATATAGAAAGGAAAATGGTGGTTTCTTGCTATATAAATCACATGATAAAAAACTTTTAAGTTATTGTTTTTAAATTTTAATTATTATTGTTTTTTTAGTGTATTGCTTTTGCAATCTTTTGCCATTCATCTCTTTAAATTATACATAGACTTAAATGAATTCATTGTTTTTGCAATGTGTGTCTCAAGGCTCACTTGTTGGGTTTTATATTTTTTAATATGTAAATTTATTTACAACTTTCTCAATTGACAGTAATCAATCTTATCAATAACATGATGTTTATCCCAACTAATATAGCTGATTTAAAAAATGAGTTTTACCTGTTAATTTTATATGTTATTTAATTCTAAAAGGAGTGAATATGGAGCCAATTACTACAAGCGTTTCTGTGTCGAGTTCTTTGAGCGGTAAAGACCTCTGGTTATTAAAAACATTCGTAAATAATAAATTCACCACTAAAAATTTAGATATAAACTATATAGACAACGTAAATGAATGTGATGTTTACATTACAAAAATATATGAAGGGGGAAAAGATCGCCACTTTGCCATCCTGAAAAACACCAACACCAAACTACCGATACTTCCTTATTTAAATCCTGTTACATTAAAAAAGTTATTTTTGTTTTTGGGTAAGGAAGACTCTATTGAACGTTATCAATTGAATGTCAATAAAACTAACATCAGCAATTATCAGATATATAAATTTATCAACTTTACCAGTCAGAAAGTAGTGGAAGTCATACACGACAGTTTTCACCTGATTTTAGATAATATTAATGACAATGTATTTTGTTCTGAGCCGTTAGATGAAAGTTTTTTTTGGATGTTGAAAAATGTACCCATTCAAGAGTTGAAAATCAAAGACAGGAGTGGTGATTTACGCATTAATTCAGATTATGATCAGATGGATTTTTCGTTATTCAAATGGGAAATGGGCACCTTGCTGTATGAGTGCTTTTTCGAGAAACATCAAGTCAATAAATGGTTATTTAAGCAATGTGATTGGCCTGACTATGGATCCCTGCCTTACCAAAAAGAATTCATTCAGTTGAGTTCTTTATTGAATAGTCAAGCCATGAGTTATAAAGCTTTAACTGAGCGATTTAACAAGGAGGTTGTGAACAGCTTTTTAAATGCTCTATATCTGACTCAAAGTATACAGCTGATTGAGTTAGATAGTAAATATGAACAAGAAACAAACAGGGTTAAACACTCAAAGTTTTTAACTTCTTTTAAAATGTTTTTAAATAAGATTCACTTTTGATATGTATAAAAAAATAGCATTTATAGGTTCGATGGGATCAGGTAAAACCACCATTATTGGTAGTTTAAGTAATTGTTCCCCTTTATCCACTGAAGTTCAATCCAGTATTGATATTGGCAAAAACATGACTACAATAGGCATTGATTTTGGACAAATTAATCTAGATGATGAAACGCATCTGGGATTATATGGAGTACCTGGGCAAAGAAAATTTTCATTGGTATGGGATTTTGTTAAACAAGGTCTATGGGCGGTCGTTATTTTGATTAAAAATAACGATCAAGATTTAGTCGATGAGCTTAACTATTTGATTGATTATTTCGAAATAAACAAAAACACGCCCTGTGTAATAGGTGTAACTCATACAGATCTGTGCGGCAAGAAAAAAACTTTTTCACAAATTAAGGATCAATTAAAGATAAGAGGTTTAGGTATTCCGGTATTTTCGACAGATGCCAGAGATCCTGTAAGTGCAGCTTTACTGCTTGAGACTGTTGTGGCAATTGATGAAAACAGAAACCAGTGAGTGAGAGTTATTAACAATTGTTTAAAATTGACATCATAGATAATTACTAAATTATGGTATGATTTATAAGAATATAATACAATATAACGAATATAAGATAACAAATATAAGATAACATATAGTAAGATAACAATATGATGATTCATCATTTGAGATGTCATCTTTCATAAAACTTAATAGGAGAAAAATATAATGGCAGATATAAACACGAGTTTAGATAATGTAATGGAGATAGAAGGTGCGATGCACGTAGGTTTGGTTGACAGCGATTCTGGTATGTTACTGGGAGAAGCTGGTAGTAGTAACATTGATATTGAACTGGCGGCAGCAGGGAATTCACAGGTTGTTAGAGCAAAATTGGCGACTATGAAGAGTCTTAATATCACAGAAGAAATTGAAGATATACTTATTACACTTGGCTCGCAATATCACATCATCAGGCCGATCGAGTCGCAAAAAGGACTGTTTTTATATTTGGTACTGAGTAAAACCAAGGCAAACTTGGCACTCGCTCGACGTGGTATCTTAAATGCTGAGAAAAATCTAGAAATGTAACTCAATTTTATCATCAGGTTTTTTTCTAAGGAAGTATGAGCGAAACCTGATGTCATGAGATATTCACTCTTGTCTTTTTTCACGGAAAATTATCACCAACTTCACAGTCGTCTTGTATTTTTTATAAGTTATGCCAAGACCATAAAACCGTTCACTGTTGACTAAGTCGATCAATTTAAAAAAAGATTTGTATTATAGCCACAGATCATTTTTAGCTGTTTTTTCATTGACCTCACCCGTATTGATAACGCCTTTGGGTTCGATCAATAATAATTTGACTTCTTTTTTGGCATAAGGCTTGTGTTCAATCCCTTTGGGCACTACAAACATTTCACCTTTTTTCAAAGTGACATGACCATCTCTGAAGTCAATCCGTAATTTACCTTTGATGACAATGAAGGTTTCATCGGTGTCATCATGCTTATGCCATACGAAATCTCCAGCTATTTTCACTACTTTAAATTGATAATCATTCATTTCAGCAATGACTCGAGGTTGCCAATGATCATTGAACAGTTGGAGTTTCTCTTTAAAATTTATCGAGGAATATTTCATGGTGGTTTCTCTTTAATGTTTTGTATGGATTGGAAATGATCGATATTGCTGATAAATGTGGTGAACCCAAGCCAATTTTTCTTGATATTTGTCGGCGATTTCCTGAAGGGGAGCCGGCGTTTTTTTTGGCCAATTCAAACCATATCCAGCAGGTTGGCATAATGGTGCCAGTAATGAGGCGGCAGCCAAATCAGCTCGAGAAAATTGTTCACCAACCAAATAGTCACGTTGTTGAAGATGTTGATCAATTTTATCAATGGCTAGAGCCATTTGTTGTTGTGAATGTGCAGCAGAATCTTGATTGATTTTCATATAATGGCGCATTTTATACTGCAGTTTCTTAAAACCTATTTTCAATAACAATGCGCCATACCAAGGACCATTGTGAGTAAAGAATGGGATCACTATATCAGGATGATCCAATAAAATGTGATAACACACTCTGCGCACATGGTCGCCCAATTCAGTATCTACATATTTTTCCCATTGCATGGCTTGTTTTTTGAGTTCATCATCAGATGGTGTGAGTTGATTGTCATGAAATTTATCATCAAAGTAGCTGATAATTTGTGCTGAATCCTGTATGACGAGCTCTCCATCCTTGATCAATGGCACTGATGAGTTTTTTGCAATTTTAAGGATTGTTTTTATATGAAACCCAGGTAAAAGATTAATGGTTTTATGTTGGATTTTTTTATGGGCTAAAGCCCAACGCACTTTTTCACAATAGTGAGAAATGGGAAATTGGTAAAATAGTATGCTCATTGTGATGACTCATGATTTAGTTAAGGTCGATGGCGTATTTTTTAAGCAATTCCAAGGGAATGATTTCCAGTGCCCTGATATGAGTACGGGCCAAATAAATCATTGGTGCGCGATCATTGTGATGTGCCTGAAGCCATCTGGCAGCACATAAACACCATCTGTCACCAGGCTTTAAACCTTTAAAATTGAATTGAGGTGCTGGTGTCGATAAATCATTACCTGCAAATCGGGTGTATTCTAAAAACTCTTGTGAAGCTTGCATACACACGGTATGAGAGCCAACATCCTCTTTACAGGTATTGCATTTACCATCTCTAAAAAAGCCTGTTTTGGGATCTTCTCCACAAATTTGCAGCGTTTCACCTAATACATTGATGGACTCATAAACTTTCATTGTTTTACCACTGATGAAAAATAAAAAATTGTCTTTTTATCTTAACATACAATTTAATCTTTGACATTTTTTGACCCAAATACATGCTATTAAAATCTATTCAAAGCCATTGGTAAAAATCAGATCTTCACCTCTGAAAATATAAGCTGAACCTGACATATCGCCAGGGGAGCCAATGATGGCGTTAGCACCAGAGAAGCCGATGGCATCGCCAAAACTATTGTCGGAAGCAGCATCGCTGGCCATGTATTTCTGTGTTTGTGTCCAGGTGTTATTTGTCATTTGAAAAACATAAGCCGCACCAGCGTTTATTCCATTGACATCAGCTGCATTGGCACCAATTAATGCTTGATTTCCGGATAAACTAACAGCTGAACCAAAATTGCTGCCGGCACTAGCATCGTTGGCATGAAGTTTTTGTATCTGAGACCAAGTGCTGCCATCAAATTTAAAAACATACGCTGAACCAGAATTATTGCCATTATCATCATCCTCTTGTGCTCCTACCAAAGCATAGTCTCCTGATATGCTCACTGAATAACCAAATTCATCAAACTCTCGTCCATCATCAGCAGAAAGCTTGATACTTTCTGTCCATGAAGATATTCCGTCAAATTCAAAAATAGAAGCCGTTCCTACAAATTCTTCAATTGCATCTGAACTGTTGCCAAATCTGGTCCCAATGATTGCCCTGTCACCAGAGAGGCTGACAGACCAGCCAAACTCAGCTCCTGGATGATCATTAGTGGTATATATTTTGTCCGTTTCAATCCAGTTTGAGCCGTTAAAGTCAAAAATATAGGCTGCACCAAACCCCTCATTGGTATCAAGCCATGCGCCAATTAAGGCTCTATTTCCAGAAAGGCTTACTGCTTGTCCAAAATAAGCGATCTCTGATGAAACATTGGCATTGAGTTTGTGTGTCTGTTGCCAGTTTGAACCGTCAAAATCAAAAATATAGGCAGAGCCTGAATCCATATTTGTGTCGTCATCAAAATTTGCACCAATTAAAGCCCTATTGCCAGACAGGCTGACAGAGATGCCAAATTGATCATTGGCTGCGGCATCACTGGCGGTTAATTTTTGGGTTTGTTGCCATGTGGTGCCATCAAACTCAAAAACATAAACTGCACCAGAGTTACTGCCATTGTCATCATCATGGTAAGCGCCAACAAGTGCTCGGTTACCATCAATACTGACAGCGATACCAAATTGATCACCATTTGTTCCATCAGAGGGGATCAATTTATCGTTTTCAGTCGCCAATATGGTTAAGTCTGAAGCTTTTTCTATTAGTGGAGAGCTTGTGTTTAGTAAATGTCTATTGACTGATTGTTGGGCACAAGTATGATCGGTTATAATCGTAAAAAGTACGAAGGTCATGTAGATAATTTTGTTCATGTATTCTTCTCCACCAATGTTTTGTTGTGAGTTGACGTTGCTTATATCAACGTTAACATCACATAACATGGTCATTTTTTGACTTATTTGATAAAAAAAGTGAGACTGTGTTGTGGTATTATCTAGTCGGATTAACATTATTACATCATCAACAATATATGAAATCATTTATCTTATATTTATACATCATTGGCGCAGCTCAGGGTGTGATTCTTGCATTGGCACTGTGGAATAAAAAAGCAAATGCTTTGAGTAATAGAGTGCTGGGTATATGGCTGATATTCTTGGCTTTCGATTTATTCATGAAAGTGGTTTTCATGAATAATAAAGACACCCCATTTATATTTTTTTACCGTATTATCCAGTTTTTCCCTTTTTTGTATGGTAGTTTTTTCTTTTTATATGTAAAAACATTAATCAGTAAAAGTGCCATCACGTTAAAGGACATGCTTCATTTTTCTGGCTTTATGGTATTTTTGGGTATTAACTTGCCAGGTATGTTCATTCAAGATCGGTCATATTTGGTTGGTTTAAAGTATTTTGACGTATTTCTCTATATCTATAGCATCAGCTATGTGTGTGCTGGTTTATATTTGATCATAAAATACCGAAAAAATTTGCAGCAACAGCAAGTTGATACACATGCCATAGACCTTAAATGGCTATATGTTATGGGGTGTTCGCAAATAATTATTTGGTTGATCGCTGTTTTTCAGTGGTTGTTGTCATCACATGAAGGTAATGTTTGGATGATTTATATTGCGGTTTCAATCTGGATGGTTTTGACGGGTTATTTGAGTCTTATCCAACAAAATATTCCAGAGATCAAGCCAATAAAAAGTATGGCTGAGGTCAATGATGCCAGATTTGATGAAATTAAATTGCGACTGGATCAATTAATTGAACGCAATCAAATTCATTTGCAACCCAATTTAAGTATCGGTGTTTTAGCTAAATCATCAGGTTATCCAGAATATTTACTTTCTTTGTTTATCAATCGTAAACATGGTATGAATTTTCATGACTTTATCAATAATTTACGCATTAATGAAGCTCAAAATATTCTGCGACAACCTGATGATAAAAGAACCATTCTTCAAGTGGCGTATGATTGCGGTTACAATTCCAAATCAACGTTTAATACTGCATTTAAAAAGTTTGTTAAACAAACACCCAGTCAATTTAGGCAAACGCACCATTCATCTTAATTGTTTGTGGTTGCTTGGTATAGATGATTAATTCAACAATGGTTAAATTGATTGCCCAACATAACCATGTGGTTGGAACATAAACGGTAAGAAATGGCAAAGCCAGTGGTCCAAGGCCCAAGCCTAAAAATATTCTGAAAGTGATGGCAGCTGATGTTAAGGCAATGCTTCGGTAAATCCATGTTTTATGTGCCTGGATGTTGCCTTTAATGGCATGATAAACAGCCATGATGGTTGCTGGTAACCACAAAATTGCCAACATTCTGAATCCCCACTGGGCCAGTACTCCACCAAATGCATCAAATGACATAATGAATCCAGATATGCCGCCCAATATTACAGCCATAAAATATAAGTAACCTGTTAGTTTGTGTAGCTGACGGTTCTTGCCTCTGAGTTTTTTACTGAGTTGGAACGGAACAAGGAACAAGGCCAACCCTGATGCCAAAAAATGAATCGGCACATGTAAGCCGGCTTGCATGAACTTCTTTGCTGCTTCGTTATTAGGATTGAAATCTTGAAATATGTAATAAAAAGCATAACTGGCGACTCCAAAACATAGAAGGCTATAAAGGACAAAAACGGATAAACGAAAAAAATTCAACATGTGTTTTACTCCTGATTATTAAACATGGGAGCATTGTGTCTTTTTTTATCAATAGGGTCGTCTTAATTGGTTGTTCCGAACGATTTGGCTATGTTTTGAGGGTACAAATTGGCTGATTCGTACGTTATCATGACGGTGTTTTATAAATAACTGGCTTGTGAACGATCTTTATCCAACATACTTTGCCATTTTTCCTCTAAGCTCCATGCTATGATGAAATATTCGGCTGAGCAACCCCGTCATAAAACCTATCACATGAGCTTGTTCTAGAGGGCTCCAGTTTGATTGAGGCGCAATAATGAAAATGGATGAGGTGATATAGGTTATTGCACAGCCAATGATGAACAAAAAATTAATGTACTTTTGTTCATTAAATTGTTGTGCTGCTGCTGATCCCGGTATCACATAAAGTAATCCTGATAACCCAGCATAAAATGCCACCTGTTCAATGATCAGGTAAATGTTTATAAAAATTATCGCAAAAATAAACGACACAGTCAGGTGAGTTGTATTCTGTGGAAATAAATGGATTAATAAAACCAGAGCCATCAAATTGTTGATCATATGAGCACTGTCATAATGAATAAAATGAGCGGTAAACAATTGCCACCAATTAAAATCATTCAGTGTAAAAAATAACACGGGGTGATTATCAGAAAAATAATAAAGTCCCAAGCATAATATCAATATTAAACCAGCAAAGTTCCAGAGTTTTAGTGCTTGGCATTGCTGGTTGAATAAGCGTTTAATTACCATGTCTGGTTGTTTTATGTTTCATCATGAGTTTGAATAACAACATCATGATAAGCCCAAACACAGTGATCAAAGATATTGAACCACCTTTATATCCACTTCGTTTGTTTACAGTTATGGTTTCATTTGTACTGGGTTCACGTAATCTTTTTTCAAATTTTTCTAATTCACTGGAAAAGTTCTCTTTGACTTGTTGCATGGCTTGAGTAAAGCTGCGGTTTTGTTTTTTTCTGAATGCCTGATCAGAGTAGGCCAGTGCAACACTGTTGTTTTCTATGCTATTGACACCAGCTGACCTAAACAAAATTTGTCTTGTGGGTATGTCAATAACCGCTAAATCTATCATGGTATGAACATCAAAGCCAGTGCCAGGAAATACATAAGCACCAACAATGGTTAAATAACTTAAAGATAAAAGTTTATCCTTAGTATTGATGATTTGGTCATAGGATACCAAAGCCAGTACGTCAAGTTGGTATAAATTTTTTAATTGGTCCAGTGGTTTAAAACCTTGCTGGTGAGTTAAATAAATCTCAGGAATGATAATGATTTCATGTACATAGTCCTTTTTTATGAATGTTTGCTTAATGTCTTCTAGTAGTTGGTTTTTGGTCGTTTGTGGAATAATTGTTTTGTCATTTTTTTCTGGTATAAATGCCAAGCCAATTCTTAAAGGCAGATTCAATGATGGATTTTTTATATCTTGGAGGGATACTTCTCCTTCAGGGTAAAGAAAATTAACCAGAGAGCTGGATTGAATATTTCTATTTTTGTAAAAATTAAGGCTGGAGCAGCCACTGATGAATAGTGTCAGTATCAAAATAATATATCGGATCATAGTCATGTTTGTCAAAGTTGAAAAAGACTATGATGATTTTATTCTCTTATGATTACAATGAGGTTCTCTCAATGTTTAAGTAATTGAACCCAAGAGTAGTGTTTTTTAATACTTTTGGGTTCAATTTTTAATTCATGCGTGACTTTATTCTGAACGATTTTTTATAGTGATGATGTAATCATCTATGATTTGTTCAAGAACACTTAAAGGGACTGACCCCTGTGAGAGAACTGCATCATGAAAGGTTCTGATGTCAAATTGTGCGCCCAATTGTTTTTCTGCTTTTCGCCTCAATTCCCAAATTTTTATTTCGCCCAGTTTGTATGATAATGCTTGCCCCGGCCAACCGATATACCTGTCGATTTCTGTCCTGACATTGTGGGTGGAAAGGGCTGTGTTATCCTCCATTAATTTTATCGCTTCCTCGCGACTCATGCCCATGGCATGCATACCTGTATCAACAACAAGTCTCATAGCACGCCACATCTCATAAGTTAAGCGCCCAAAATCGGAATATGGATCTTGATAGAACCCCACTTCTTTGGCCAATTTTTCACAATATAGCCCCCATCCCTCGCCAAAGGCTGAGATGTAATTATATCGTCTGAAATTGGGTAAGTGATCTAATTCTGCAGTTAAAGCGCCTTGCAAGTGATGGCCAGGTACGGCTTCATGTACGGTGAGTGCTTCCAAATTATACAGTGGTCTTTTGTCTAGTGTGTAGGTATTGACCCAATATTGTCCAGGGCGGGTAGAATTTAATGGGGCAGAAACATATCTGCCAGTGGTGTAATTGGCAGCGATTTCTTTGGGCACTGGGTTTACTGCATAAGGCTGTCTGGGTAATTTTGTGAACAGTGATGGCAGTTTTCCATCCATTTTTTTGGCTATGAAACTGGCTTCTTTTAATAGTTCTTGTGCAGAGGAGGCATAAAACCTTTGATCGGTACGTAAAAATTGTAAGAATTCAGCAAAACTGCCATCGAAACCAACTTGCTGGATGATGTCTTCCATCTCCGAGCGTATGCGCTTGACTTCGTTCCAACCAATATGATGAATTTCTTCTGGTGTCAAATCAAGTGTGGTGTATTCTTTGATTTGTTGTTGATAGTAGGCTTTGCCATTGGGTAAAGAATAAGCGCCAATCTTTTTACGGGCACCTGGGATGTATTCATTGACCATAAATTGTTTGAATTTCTGATAAGCAGGTATGATTGATGTGGCAATGATTTCTTGGGCTTGCTGTTGATATTGTTTGGCTTTGTGGGGTTCAATGTTGTCATTGATGTTTAGAAAAGGTTGATAAAATGCATGTTCTTTTGAGTCAATAACGATGTATTGTTGAATGAACTCAGGATAATGCTCAATAATCACTCGAGGCTGAGTCATGCCTGTTTTGAGCGCGTCTTGCATATTGTTCATGTGCTGATCAAATACGCTGGCTACTTGTTTTAGTTTTTGTAAATAGTTGAGGTAATCTTCGTTCGTTCTGAATGACAAATTGCTGGCCATTCTGGCCAAATCAACATGAAACGAGCCCTCTGAAGTGATTGGCATTTGATATTCTTTGAATGAATGATCGGCAATTCTATTGATTAATTGAGCATTAAACATATCATAATTGATGCGATTTTCTGTGGACAGTTTTTTTCTGCTGATTTTTTGCAGTTTTTTCAGTAGTTTTTGCCAACCTTTTGCTGTCTGGTTTTTATAAGTAGATGAGACATCATTAAGCTTATCTGGTGTGCTTTTATCACCAAAATAACTGGCAGACTGAGGTGAGCGAGATAACCTATATTTCCAGCCTTCATCTAACAATGCTTTCAGTTGTTTGTCGTGTTTAGAATCTTTTGCTGCTAAGGTTTGCACAGTAAATAATAATGTCAATACCAAAAATAGTGATTTCATAAGTCATGATTGAAGATGGATTATGGCTTATGATAACAGTGGTAACCCGAATATTTCATCATAGAATGGAATTTAGGGGGAAAATGGCAAAATAGAT
>CAYGTC010000021.1:0-60622 GCA_964352735.1 uncultured Alcanivoracaceae bacterium
AGTTGCTACCAGAAAATTTTATACAAGCAAGTACGTAGTTTGGTTGGCGCTTACAGTAATCGAATGATTATCTAAATCTTTTAAGGCCTCAAACACTTCCGATGCTCTCCCTTCAAATATTAACGTGTTTTCATATTCAATCATTTTTTTTGCTTTTAAGTAATTCGTATTTGCAATTTTAGACAATACTTTGATTTGATTGATATTTTTAGAATTAGCATTTAATAGAAAAACTCTATATTTAGTAACATCTTCAACTATTTCAGGGATGTAGGTTGTTACAATACACCAATCGCAATTAGTACAAAAGAGACCACTTGTACTATCAAAATTTTTACCTTGAATTCTTGATCCACATTTTTCACATAATATTAAATTCACTTTATATTACCTCTGAGTATAAAAAGTTTCATTACGCTGATTTTACTACAATCTGGTGCATCTAAATTATACGCGCTTTTTGGGACGATAAGGATTCTTTCATTAGGTAATAAAAACGATTGTCTATTTTTTCACATTCTCAAAATTCACTTATTTAATCGTAAATAACGCTTGATATCTCAGGGGGTTTCAAATATGTTATAGCTTAATTTCAATTAATTGAAAAAATGTATCAGCATCATAATGATTGAGACAATAATTAAAAAAACAAATATTAGTGATAATATCATGTTATACAAAGCCACTAATATATGCATTTTATTAAAAATTTTAAACTTTTCGTATTCTTTTGAATTTTTATCATGAGGTTGACCAATATCAATCCCTGTATCGATATAAAACTTTTCATTTTGAAAAATTTCATAAAAAAGAAAAGAAAATATAATTAAAAGCACTCCATTAATTAAATAATTATTCAGGTCATATTTCACTATATACTTACCAATGAAAATACCAAATAGTATCCATAATAAAAAAACACATTTTTTAATATACACTTGTGTCATTCTTTCTTTTTTCATAAATAAAATTCGGTTTGCGCTTTTTAACTTATTGATCAATTGGTGAAATTAGAATTTTCAAAATACTTTATAAGCATGTGCTTGCTATCAACTGGTGTGTTTTCTGAGTTTAAATATCTTTATAATTCCCCAATTTTTTAGGAGGCTTTATTTAACTACATTTCCATATTTGCCACTAAACACACAATCATTTGTTCACCTCTTTTAAGTGAATATTATACAAAATATATATTACAAATCATTCATTAATCCCCTCCTAAATTTTATTGATTCTTAATGATATGTAAATGATAGTTTTTACAAATTATTTCAAAAACATGATCATACGTTTGTATTACATAGTGATGATAATTTACCAATTCTTCGTTCTCTATCTCTTCTATCCAAGAAGAGTCTAATACCTCATCAAAACTTGATTCAGATGAGTAATCCCATAATTCCAATTCTATTACTTTAAAAGCCTTTACCTCACAAAATAACAGTTTAAAAAGTGCTTGAGGAACAACAATTTCATTACCACATAAAGACAGGTTGATTTCACCTTTGAGAATGACATGATCTGGCCAACCATCTTTAAAGGTTACTTGGTCGAGGAAGATACAATCTCTTCCATTTAAGTACCCCAACTCTGTCAAAATCTTCATATGTTTTTGCAAAACGGCTCTCCGTTATGGTGTAAAAAGTATCAGGATATAAACTCTATTTATGTCTTATTCTATCGACTCATATTTTCTTTTAGTTAAACTAAACCCATTCTTAAATATAGCATCATTATTTAAATCTCCTTTTGAGCTAACTGAAAACCCAAGTGAATCAACTAATCCAATGCCATTGGATATCAAACCATTGGAGTCATCGAGATCATTAAGATTAAATGGATGAACCCAGAAAAAAAGAGGGGCAGATCCTAACATTATTTCCTTTCAATACTGCATCAAACAGAGCAAAGAATGAATGTTGAACCAAACTCATTGCCAAAGCGGTAGCAATTACTATTCTTTTTTGTTTTATTTTATTTAATATCATTTTTCGAACCCTTAGAGTGTAATATCTGGGTGGTTTGGGGTTTCATTTATCAGTCGTATCCATTCACATTATTTTTATGTTTTTTCTAAAGTTAGGCCCAAGCCTTTGAGTTAATTATATAATTGGTTATATAATTACTTACGCGTAAAAAATTAGAATTTATATAATTTTTTACGAATAGTTTAAGATTATTCATCTTTAATATATCTCATTACAAAAATTATAACAAAATATAAACTAGCGATATTAATCATTCAGTAGTAATCATTCAGACAAAATATTAAAATAGCACAGCTTTCTCAACTGATACCTATTCAAAAGCCTTGTTATTTAATTCTTCACATTTTATTTTTGCATTTTTGCCCATCACGTTTATCCTTTATTTCTTGATAAATCATCGTTTATCTCACGAATACTCTAAATTGGCTTTGGTCGCGTGTTCTTTGTTTTTTTATGCCTGGTGGAATATTTTGTATTTGCCAATTATCATTGGCTCTATCTTTTTTAATTATTATATTGGCGGTATTTTGTCTAATGCCAATCAACAAGCCAATAAAAAAAGACGGGTATTAAAAATCGGTATTGTTTGCAATTTATTGCTTTTGGGTTATTTTAAATACACTGATTTCCTCATTGAAAATGTCAACTGGATGGCTGATACTGATTTTTCACTGTTAGAATTAACCTTACCCTTGGCCATATCTTTCTTTACTTTTCAACAAATCGCCTATCTTGTTGACAGTTATAAAGGTGAAACTAAGGAGTATGATTTGTTAAATTACTCTTTATTTGTAACCTTCTTTCCTCAGCTTATTGCGGGACCGATTGTTCATCATAAGGAAATGATGCCCCAGTTTACTGCTTCAAAGAATAAGCAGATTAATTTTCACAACATTGCCATTGGCTTAATCATTTTCTCCATCGGATTGTTCAAAAAAGTTGCCATTGCAGATACATTTGCAGTGTGGGCGAATCAGGGTTTCGATGCAGCAGAGTACTTATCTTTTTATTCCGCCTGGGCCACTTCTTTGTCCTATACATTTCAGTTGTATTTTGATTTCAGTGGTTATTCTGATATGGCAATAGGATTGGCTTTGATGTTTAATATCAAGTTACCGATCAATTTTAATAGTCCATACAAAGCTTTGAGCATTCAAGATTTCTGGCGACGCTGGCACATGACACTGAGTCGATTTTTAAGGGACTACATTTACATTCCATTAGGAGGCAATCGTGTCTCAAAATTCCGTACCTATGTTAACTTAATGCTGACTTTCATCATTGGAGGAATCTGGCATGGTGCTGGGTGGACATTCATTGTGTGGGGATTTTTGCATGGGTTGGCATTGGTTATACACAGATTATGGAATAAATTAGGCTTGAGAATGTGGACCTGGGTGGCTTGGTTGGTGACTTTTAATTTTGTCAATATTACCTGGGTGGTATTTAGGGCTAAAGAATGGGATGACGGGATTAAAGTGCTTAAAGGCATGTTTGGCATGGCTGAAAATGATGAATTTAAATTATCAATATATTTTCTTGATACTTTATCGATGTGGCTAAATTATCCTTTTTATCAATTAATACCCTATATCAATAGCAAGGCACAGGTTAATGAAATCGCCATAGTGTACGGTTTCTTTGCTTTATTGCTTGTTGTGATGCTACCGAATACCAATATACACAGAGAAAGAACACAGGTCAGGTATTCATTGATGTTTTTTGCTGCGATTTTGCTTGCTTTTTCAGTAATTCAATCGCAATTATCATCATCAGAAGTATTTTTGTATTTTAATTTTTGACAGGAATTTATAGTATGCACAATACCAATATAAAAGCGGTACTGATATTCTTTTTCATAATTTCAGGAATATTAATCCTCTCTCTGCCTGTCATTAATTACTTAAAAAGTTCAAAACCTGTGGATTTAGATAATGCATTTAACACCGATGTACTTGAAAGTTATGTGAACCATTTTGTTCAGCAAAATTTAAACCGCTCGTTGGTTCAAGAGCAAGTGATTGCAGGCAAAAATGATTTCCTGTTTTTGGGCAATCAACACAATCGAATCATTCATAAAACTCAAGGACACTATCAATACCAAGAATCACAAGTCAAAAAATGGATCGATAAATTGAGCAAAATACAACAATGGTATTTAAATAGGGACTTACCATTTATGATGCTTATTTCACCTAATAAACACAGTATTTATCCTGAATATTTGCCAGACTGGATCAAATATGATGCCAGTTTAACAAATGATATATATACATTTGGCAAACAAAAAGGTATCCATTTATTGGATGTTCGTCAGTTGATACGTGATAAGAAAAATCAATCGGACGATTTGCTTTATTTAAAGACGGATACCCACTGGAATCGGGATACAAGTGCTGTTGTATATGATGCAACCATTGATTATCTTAATCAAACGTTTAATCTGAACATTAAAACACCACAGTATCAATTCATTGAGCAAAACACAGGAGGGAAAGACTTATCAAAACTATTAAAGACCAAGGCTTTGATTGCCAAGGATTTTGAACGAGAAAAAGTTTATCAATTTGAACAGCAACATGTTGTATGTTTGGGCAATATTGCTAAAGAAAGTTTTGAACTTCTGCCCTGTAAAAAACGCACAAATCCAATCTATGACGTGTATAGCCAACCTCAATACACAGTAAATGATAATGCCCTTAACGATTATCGTGTTTTGATGTTATGTGATTCTTTTTGTACTCAAAGCTCACAACTTTTTAATGCCACTTTTAAGCAGGTGTGGAAGCTTCATTATGATTTACTTAATGGTCATAATTTAACTGAATTTGTTAATGTGCATAAACCAGACATGATCATATATCAAGTGGTAGAAAGAAATGCATTCAATAATTCTTTAGTCAAATCATTCCCTGAAATACAGTTTGTTCAAAAAGCATTTAACGGTTATCAGAAAAAGATTTTTGACGTTTTTGATGAGAATTATTATTTCAGCAGAAATGACCATTTCACTATCGAAAACCAGGCATTAAACATTCATAATAAAGACCCAAGGATGGTACTGAATAGGACTACAACTGAATCCTCAATGACATTATTACACATAGAAATGATTGCCAAACAGAGCTCAGAGTTACAAATTTTTTATAAAAATCTTATGGATCAAAATTACAGTGAAGAACAATCACTGAAGTATCCGATTAAAAGTGGAGCCAATGACATTTATGTTGAAATACCTGGGCAATACATCAATAATAAGTTGAGGATTGACTTGGCCAATACGCTTGGCCAATATCAATTAAAAAATCTATCACTTTATGAAATCAATTAAAAAGACTGACCCACTTTATTTCTTCGTATGTCAGCAGTAACCATTTTTTCACATAACTGCTCTAAACTGGTTTGAGTGTTCCAGCCCAATACGTCTTGTGCTTTTTGTGGATTACCCACCAATAAATCGACTTCAGCAGGTCTGTGGTATTTTGGATTAATCCTAACACAAACCTTATCACTCTCACAGCAAACACCCACTTCATCAATGCCATCACCTCGCCATTGTAATTTGATGTCAGCAGCTTTAAATGCCATACTAACAAAATCACGAACCGACTCGGTTCGATTGGTCGCCAATACAAAATCATCTGCTTGATCAGCCTGCAGCATTAAATACATGCCTTTCACGTATTCTTTGGCAAAACCCCAATCTCTTTTTGCATCCAAATTGCCCAATTCCAAAGTGTCCATTAATCCCAATTTGATTTTTGCCACACCATCTGTGATCTTTCTGGTGACGAACTCTAAGCCTCTTAGTGGTGATTCATGATTGAACAATATACCGCTGCAAGCAAACATGTCATAGGATTCTCTATAATTAACAACCATCCAATGTGCGTATAGTTTGGCCACCCCATATGGGCTTCTTGGGTAGAATTTGGTGTCTTCCGTTTGAGGCACTTGTTGAACGAGACCAAACATTTCAGAAGTTGAGGCTTGATAAAATTTAATACTCTTATCAACAATTCTTATTGCTTCAAGCAGATGTACTGGACCAATTCCGGTGATATTTGCTGTGGTAACAGGCTGTTCGAACGAAACCCCTACAAAGCTTTGTGCGGCTAAGTTATAAATTTCGTCTGGGGCAATTTTCTGTACCATCCTTATGGCTGCAGATTGGTCTGTTAAATCATATTCAATCAACTCTAATGCTGGGTCATTGTGAATGTTAAGTTCTTTAATTCTCCAAATATTTACTGATGAGGTTCTTCTATATGTGCCATAAACTTTGTAACCTAAATCCAATAACAGTTCTGCCAAATATGCGCCATCCTGTCCTGTAATACCTGTAATGATTGCTTTTTTCACTGTGTTAACTCTTTTTATTGTCCTGTAATAACTGCGGAAATCTAATTCACGTTATTGTTGTATTCATTTACTATTTTAAAGTCCTTTGATACCAAAGGTTTAATTGTCATTATGACCCAATAGCTGATGGAATAATGTAATGTGTTTTAATGCCCAATAGTCCCAATTATAAGGTTCTATGGTATGTGAAACCCTTTGTTTACGCTCAATAAACTCATTTTTTAAATTGGTAATCACCATCTTCAATGATTCTATATCATTCCATTTGTATTCAATGTGCGGAAAATCAGGAACAACACCTATAGCCGGAGCAATAGACATGGTTCCGCATGCCAAGGCTTCCATAAATGGTACGGGGCCGCCTTCATACAGCGATGGAACCAACAGATAATCAATTGATTGATAGAAATCGTCGATGTCTTCTAGTTTCCAAGTTGGTACTCCCCAAGTATCAGATAGAGATACTATTTGTAAGTTTTCCATTAAATCCGAATCTTCTACCAAGGCTTTAACTAAATGTTCACCTTTGCGTCCACCAGGATAGGTTCTACCAACCAATCCAAGGGTCATTTTTGGTTTAAAGCGCTTATCAGCACCAGTAGGTATTACGGTAATTTTACTTGATGGAATATTAAAATTTGTGACATATGAAGCAGTATGATTAGAAATTGCAACACAATGATCCACTTCTTGTGCAACTGATTCCCACTTGTCATTCAGCTTTTCAGGGTCATAGTGAGTGAAATTGGCCACGACCAAACCTTTTGCCGGGCGCTTATTAAAATATCCATAATTAATATAGTAATGTATATTGGCTTCAGGATAATCATCATTAATGACGGTATTGGGTAATTTTTTGGCTATTTCTTCTGCCATTCTATGCATGATCCAACCCGGTTTTTCTGTAATAATTCGCAACCTGATTTGTTTGTTCCTCTCAATGAATTTATCTGTTTCAAAACATTCAGAAACTTGTTTTAATAAAAGCAGATCATTGGCTGGCGTAAGCCTTTGGTCATACAATTTGCGTGTGACATTTTCATAATGTATGGCGGTGGCATCAGCGACGTAGACAATGTCCTTGTCATACATGTTTTGATATTCAACGCATAAAATAATGTCTTGAGCAGCCACCTCACAAGCTTCTTCGAAAGTGATTGATAAAAATTCGTTTTTTTCAATCATCAAAAATGCACCGGTCACTGCTGGTACTGTCAGGCTATTGGCAACTCTTGGGTCTTGATAATGGATTTGATTTTTATAACGGTGATAAGGCATATTATCCTGATCAAAAAAAACACCCGCATGCTGTACATTGTTATTTTCAAAACGCAAATTGGCTCCGACAATACCAACATCATCTTTGCTCATGTGCTTATAAGCATTAATGATACAGTCTTTATCCAGCTCCACATCATCATTAATGAACAGCAAGTATTTTCCTGTGGCATGGTTGGCTAAAAAATTGTTGTTTTTAGAAAAATGGTATGGCTTATTATCAAGGACCTTAATATCGAAAGAATAGTCCCCTAAGTTCAAAGTGTGTTTATTTGTACCGTTCCATGAGCACAGTAATTCGATATTTATTGATGACACATTTGACTGTTCTATACTGTTAAACAATGCGGTCAAATTGTCATTACTTTGGCTTACGGTTAATAGTGAGATCTGTGTGGTCATACCTAAGTCCTTGAATAAATATTTGTAATTATATTATGATAGTTTGTTAACATTTGGTCGTATGACTGCATGTTCTCAAACAATCGTTTTGATCCTTGTGAATATTGTGCCCGTTTTTGATCATCCGAAACCAGCTCAATTAAGTGGGATTCTAATTGGTGAATATCTTCTTCGTCATAAAAATGCGAATTATACCCTTTAATACATTGTTCAACAACTCCAAAACAAGGAGTAGTGACAATTGGTAAACCAAAATACAGGGCCTCAAGTATAACTCTGGGGAAACTCTCAATCCTTGAGGTAAAAACAAACACATCGGCCAATGCATAAAAATCATAGGCTTTAGTATTTATTTGCTTATCTGTTTCAGGAATCAAGTGAATCTGATCTTTGACTTCTTTTGGGTATTGATTAACCAAATCCAGTATGTTTTGACTGTACTCATCAAGTTTACCATTGACATGGCTGCCCATCCCTACCACAAAGAATTTAACTCGCTTATTGGTGTTTTCCAGCACTTTTGGAATGGCTTTAACAAAGTCTAATTGGCCTTTTCTGGGCGAAACTGTACCCAATGACAATAACACGATATCATCATCGGATAGACCAAAGGCTTTACGTATTTCATAACGGCTGTGGACCGAATCTTGGCTCAATACAGAAATATTTAAAGAGTTGTGAATCACTTTAAAAGGCCTGTGATTTTGCATAAAGTCCCACAGTTTTCTGGTGGCATCAGCAACAAATACCACCTGTGTGGCGATATCGAATGTCCGCAGGGCTTCATTTCGTATTGGCTCAGGTAAAAAATCAAAATAATTTTTGGGTGGTTCACTTTCACGAGGGATCCACATGGTCGGCGTGTTGTTGATATCTGCTGCGTGAATCATGTGATAAGACTGCAATGTATTGGCAATCAACACATCACAATTAAGCTGCTTTAGTTTGTTGGCATTAACATTGATGTGTTTTTTCCAGACATTAATGTCATCGACATTGATATTTAAAGAGTTATCAATAATCACTTTAATGCCATGCTCTTGGTATTTTTTTGCCATTGGTCCATCTGAAGGCGAATAAACGATTGGCACAATTTTATATAAGCGTTTTAAACCTATGGCCAATTCATACAGACTATTTTGAGCCCCTTGACACCGCAAATTATGTGAACAAAACAAAATTACCTTCTGCTGGATATTTTTATCACTGACCCACTGACTGGTCGCTGAAAGCAGCTTATCAGCAATCACATGATAGTCTTCATTGTTTTTTGCAACCAATTTAATGGGGTATTTTTTACCATCCAAATAACGAGAAGGAATTTCAATCTGAAAGCCTGAATGTGCTTTAACTTCAAATATTCTTTTCACATCTGGCCTATTCAATGAACTTGAAGAGGCAATCACTTCTTCATTGTTGATGATTAAGTACAAAGGGATTGGCGCTTTATTGCTTTTGTTGTTGGCATTAAAAATCCAACCTTTTACACCTGAGGCAGAGATATTTTCAATATTAAACTTAAAGACATTTGGTGCTTCGCTCAACACGATATCGTCTGGAGTCAATAGTGTCAATTGCTCGACAGCAGCTGGCATGTAAGTTTTGCTGAGCACCTGTTGATACCTGTGGTATTTATTGAGCCATTGTGGCCACTCAACTTCACTTGAAATAACTTCGTGGTCATGAGTGCTCACAGCACAAATCACAGCATCTGGCTGAATGAGTTGAATCAAGTTTTTATCTAATGTGACTCCTTTACAAATAATGGTTAAGTGATAATGATAAGGCAAATACTTAAGATCAATCTGCTCAAGGCCATCACCAAATATCATAAGCCGCTTATCAGATACAGAGGGGTTCATGAGTGCTGTCACTGATAGTTTATCTGAAAAGTCATCATGTGTTTTTTCTAGTTCACTTTCAGACTGTGACGGGCTGTCAATCTGTAATTGTTGGTTGACTTGACCAAAATTTATGGTATGTTCACAAACAATAAAATCAATACCCCGGAGCATCATCCATCGATTTAATTCAGAGGAATAGTTTTTCGGCTTCTCAATTAAATCATCGTCAGTGTAATTCTGCGATGGCCATGCATCCTCAATGGCAGGATATGGTGTTTGATCCAATAGTGAAAAGTCAACAGAGACATCGTTTATTTTCACCTGAGACCGAACATTAACTCTCACACCTTTGGCTAAATATTGATGAAAATCAGAGACTTTTTCTTCATGGCTGCGGAAATTTTTCTGATGATTATAAACGGTGGTGTGAGGATATAAACCACGATTACCCATGAAAATTTCTTCATAGCCATGTAATATAAAATGTTCCAGTGCATTGACTATACTGCCTGAATCTATGGCAGACTTAACGTCATTATTTTTTTCAAGGTATGCCTGTGCATCAAAGCTTTCAATCACATTCCAGGGTATTTGATTGAATTTTTGCTCCATGGTTAACAGACGAGAATGTAACCTGTTTAGACTCATCAACAAGTTGGCTAAACGCAATGGGTTGAGGTAGGTCACAATATTTGAGCGCAACTTTTTAATTCGGCTGTTCAACGCTTGTCGTTCTTTATCTTTATTGCTGATATATTTGCAAAATAAATCATGGAAAGCTTTGATATTACTGATGGCTCTTTGTTTAATCGCCATCTCATAGGTTTGGTGATTTTTCCATGCTTGAGAAAAATCCTCCAGTGCTTGTGTTATCTTACCTTTAGTCAACACAATCTTATGTTGGATCTGTTGTTGTTCATTAACCACTTGTTGTTTCAACTGAGAAACAAGCTTATGACTATTGATCAATTTGCTTTGATAATCTTGCGCGATCTGACTTTGTTGTTGCAAGGATTTTTCTGTTTCAATTTTTGACAAACTGATCTGGTTAATGAGCTTATCACTGCGTTTAATTTTTTTAGTATCTTGCTTGCTGACTTGTTTGAGGTGTTGATGTTTTTTCTGAATTTTTTGAAGTTTGAGCTCGCTTTTCTTAGCCTTTTCAAGTGCATCATTGGCATGAGTTAATTGTTTATCAAGTTTTTGGGCATTAGAAGACAACTGTTGATTGTTTTGCTTGAGTTGCTTATTGTGCTCCAATGTTTTTTTCTTATGATTTTCAAGTGTTTGTGTTAAGTTATTAAGGGTATTATTTTTCTGATTCAGTTTTTCATTCTCTAATTTTACAGATCCGATTTCTTGATCCGAAGCATCAAGTTGGATTTGCGTTTTTTTAAGATCATCAGACAAACGTTGATTTTCCTTGTTTATTGCTTCAAATTGTTTTTGAATGTCACTTAAGTCTTGTTTCTTTATAGATAGGTCTTTTCTAGACTTTTGCAAATCATCAGCGATAGCTGTTTTATCTGCATGTAAAGTTGATATTGTTTGATTGAGGTTTTCCAGTGTTTTTTGAAAGTTTTCTCGTTCAATATCTTGTGCATTAACAGTTTTTTGTTTGTGCACTAATTGATCTTTTAAATGCTTTATTTCATTTTCCAATGTGAGTACTTTTGCTTGATTGGAATCTAAGGCCTGATTTGTATTGTGAAGTTTGTTTTTAACTTCCTCACCCTGTTTTTCAAGTGCCAGATTTTTTTCATTAATTTCAGCACAATGATTACTTTTTTCTTTTAAACGCTCTTGCGTTTCTGCCATTTGTTTTTTTAAGGCATTAAGGTGCTCATTTAACTTATTATTGCGTTTCTCCAGTGAAATCTTTGTGTCATTAATTTCTGAACAATGTTGGCTTTTTTTCTGCAATTGGCTTGTGGTTTCATTAAGCTGTTCCTGCAATTGTGAATTATTTTCATTGTGCTCTTTTGCCTGTTTGTTAAGTAACTCAATTTGTTTTTTATCTGATTCAAGCTGGTGCAAAGTTTGATCGATCTCTTTGTGATGAAACATATCAAGTATGTAGTAAAAGTCATTGCGAATTTCATCCATCACCTTTGCATCATCAAATTCGCTTTTTTGTAAAAGGTTTAGTGTTTTTTGCAAAAAAACAGGTATTTGTTGACTAAAATTATTCAGTGGAATATTGACATGTTTGTAATCTCGCTCCAAAAAATCTTCTATTTTTTGCTTGAGAGCTTCATTCAAGCCTATTTCTGTAAATGTTTCCAAACACTTGAGATATTTGTCTGTTTTTTCTATTAATTCATCAAAATACAAAAATACCCTAGAATATTCTCGACTGTAATATTCTGCTTGATAAAAATGGTGAAGCCAGAGTATTAGACTTTTTTCATGAGAAAAATCATTGCGACTTCTTAATGATTCAGCGACCTCCAACGGGTTTCTCAAAGGAATGATAATTTTTATGTTGATATTGAGGTTTTCACAGGCTTCCTTCCAAATAGGAAATAACATACAAATACGTGGGTCCTTAATAAAAAACTGTTGTGAATATTTATATTCTTGCTCTATCAATTGTTGTGCTTTTTGCACATATTTTGCCTTATCAACCTCACTGATAACATCAATATTAAAACAATAATCATCCCAAGAGGATTGATATTCATTAAGAATTTTCTCGTTGTGCCAATAAATGTGTCTATTTTCAAAATACCCTTTTGGGTTGGTATCATTAGCAGGCATCAATAATGAACCAGCATTGAGCCCAAGGATGTTTAGCACACCTCCCAGTGCTGAAGTCCCAGATCGATGCATCCCTAAAATAAAATAAACTGTTTTCATAGGCTTTATCATATTAATGTTCTCGGTATTTTAATCTATTTTGATAATCGAGGTTGTAGTTAATTAATGATGGGATATGAAAAAAATGTTTATTTGTTCTTTTGTCGTTATAATAGCTGAGTTGTACACAATAAAATCCTTAAATACATGGCCTTACCAGATTCACAAAATATTGATGCCGACAAGCAAGTATTGGCTTATCATAAGGCTAAAGTTAAAGAAAAAGACCTGCAAATTGCATCATTACAACAACAAATTACTGCACTGCAAAATGAAAATCGCACCATTCTAAAATCCATTAGTTTTAGACTGGGTGCCTTTTTGATTTCACCATTGCGACGCATTCAAGATTTTTTTTCACCACAAATTCCGCAAGAAAACAGCGCTATACTGGGCAGTTGTGATACTGCATTTTCTGCTGCAGGCTATTTAGAAGTCAGTGGCTGGGCATTATCTGATAACGCAATAGAAAAAATTGAAATTTATTCAGAAAATGAACTACTTGGTCAAGCAGAACTGGGCATTTATAGGGAAGATGTTCATCACAGTTTTCAAGATCATCCATTCAGTAAAAACAGCGGTTATTATTATCGCATCAAAAAAAACATCCAACATGAGATGGTTACGGTTAAAATTTTTGATCAGAAACACAGTATTGAGTTACAGAAAGTGATCATTCCTTCAATACAAGACATGACCATCAATGCCCAATATCAAATATTTTTACAACAAAATACACCAACTAAAAATACTGTTGCTCAATTGATACAACAGATGAATGCCTTATCATATCAGCCACTGATATCTGTGATTGTTCCTGTATATAATGTTGAAGCACAATGGTTAAATCTTTGCATTGAATCAGTACTTAATCAATGGTATCAGAATTGGCAAATGTGCCTATATGATGATTGCTCAACTTCGATTGCAACTCGTGAATGTTTAAAAAAATGGCACAATCATGATCCCCGAATCGAGATCAAACTGGGTAAGCGCAATCACGGTATTTCTTTGGCTTCTAATGCAGCCATCGACATGGCTAAAGGGGATTTCATTGGCTTATTAGATCATGATGATGAATTAACTCCTGATGCCTTATTTCATGTGGTTTCATCATTAAATCATGATAAAACACTGGATTTCATCTACTCTGATGAAGATAAAATTGATGAAAGCGGCCAATTGTGCGATCCACATTTTAAATCTGATTTCAATTTGGCCACATTACTCTGTCATAACTATATTTGCCACTTCTCTGTGATCAGAAAAAGTGTCGGTGATGCCATAGGTTGGTTTAGACAGGGATACGAGGGTTCTCAAGACCATGATTTATTTTTAAGGGTCTGTCAAAATACACACCTTATTCACCATATCCCACAAGTGCTTTATCACTGGCGTAAGATCGCAGGCAGTACATCTGTAGACATCAGTAATAAAAGCTATGCACAAAATGCTGCCAGAAAGGCCATCAAGGATTATTTGTGCGCACAAAATTTTGATGCCACAGTTGAAGATGGCATTTTTACCAACAGTTATCGGGTCAGACTGGCATTAAACAACCAACCATTGGTAAGCATCATCATACCCTTTCGTGATGAACTCTCATTATTGCGCACATGCATAGACAGTATTATCAATACAACTGACTATGCTCATTACGAAGTGCTGCTGATTGATAATCAAAGTCAAGATCCTGAAATGGCTGTTTATTTGCAACAACTCTCCATGCATAACTCTAATTTTCATGTTCATTATTTTGATGAACCCTTTAATTATGCAAAATTAAATAATTGGGCTGTAAAAAAGGCTGCCGGAAAATATGTTTTATTTCTTAACAATGACATGCAAGTCATCAATAAAGGCTGGTTAACAGCCATGTTAGAACAAACGCAATTTAAGAAGGTGGCAGCAGTTGGCGCAAAACTATTATTTCCTGATGATACCATTCAACACGCTGGCGTTGTTGTCAGTGATAAAACTGCGGTACACATCAATAAATTCTTAGCAGATGAAGCTACTGGTTATTGTGAACGAGCGAATTACATTCAAAACATTTCTGCTTGTACTGCTGCTTGTTTATTAGTAGATAAATCTGTTTTTAATGATATCGGTGGTTTTAATGCCATACAATTTTCAATTGCCTATAACGATATCGACTTGTGTTTGAGAATAAGGCAAGCGGGTTATTTGATCACCTACACTCCTTATGCAAAACTTTACCATTTTGAATCACAATCTCGCGGTTTAGATGATTCCGGAGAAAAACTTGAACGTTTCACCGATGAAATCCTCAATTACCAAAAAGCGTGGGGAGCTATTTATAAAAATGGTGATCCTTACTTTAATCAACACTTCAAAACTGACAGCGAAAAGATCAACCTCAATATTTAAATTTTATTGTCACTTTCATCAGAATTGTTATCGGGGATAACATAGTTCCGGTCTTGCATGCCTTGATCCAATGGTTCGTTTTTTAGAGCATTGGCTATTAACTTCATGGTCAAGCTGACAGCACCACGATTTTCTTCAACCAGTTTAAGAGCAGCACACCCCATTTTATTTCTTTTTTCTGGGCTGGCAATCAATTCTTCCATATAAGCAATGATATCATTGGCATTTTTTACGAGTTTCGAACCACCGCAATCATGGAGCAGTTGTGTGATCTCAGCAAAATTATGTGTGTTCGGCCCAACCAAAACAGGCAGTTTAAAGACAGCGGCCTCAAGCACATTATGACCACCAATATTGGCAATCGAGCCACCAACAAAGGCGATGTCTGATGCAGCATAAAATTCCAACATCTCCCCCATTGTATCGACAATGAAAACATCGGCATTGATGTCATATAAACCACATTTGCTTCGTAATTGCGTATTAAAACCTTTTTGAATACATGATTGAGCAGTGGTTTGAAACCTTTCTGGATGTCTTGGAACGATAATCAAAAGCAGTTTTGGGTATTTTTTCTTTAAATATTCATAGGCTTCCAGTAACTCTATTTCATCTTCTTGATGGGTGCTGGCAGCAATCCAGATCAAGTGATTAGCTGAACAATGCTCGTGAATGGTTTGGCCTTTTTTAAGTATTTCTTCTTCTATGATGATGTCAAACTTTAGACTGCCTACCACATATATTTTGTCTTGGTCACAACCCAATCTGATCATTCTTTGTGCATCAGTTTGTGTCTGGGCAGCAACAAATTTTGTATTATTCACTGCCATGGTTGCCAGCGACTGAACCCATTTGTAGCCTTTGAGAGATAATTCAGATAACCTGGCATTGGCAACAACTATGGGTATGTTTCTTTTTTTACAAAACCGGAACAGGTTCGGCCAAATCTCTGTCTCCATAACGACTGCCAACTCTGGTTTGACTTTTCTTAAAAACCTTTTGACAGCGCCTGGTAAATCGTAGGGTAAGTATAAATGAAAAACGGCATTGCCAAAAATCTGTTGCACTCTGTCTGAACCGGTTGGTGTGACTGTAGTGATGACAAAGTCATAATCTGCATAAGTTTCCATCAACGCTTTAATCAAGGGTATTGCAGCATTAACTTCTCCCACTGATACCGCGTGAATCAATATAGATTTTTTAAATTTTGGATTAGGAAAGACTCCAAAACGCTCTCTCCACCTTCGAAAGTAGGCAGGTGCTTTGATGCCTCTGCTGGCCAACCTAAATAAGACCAGAGGTGTCAAAATTGCTGTGACCAGTGAATACAGGCGACTTTTAATTTCTAAGTTCAAAATTTCACGTTTCCTCACCGAAGGATTGCACCTGAGTGTGCATCTCGAATGGTGCTGGGTTTTTTCTCATCACCAGTTGGTGCATCAATATAGCAGTCTATTTTATCACCAAATGTGGATTCAATGTCTTTTATTGAATTCAAATTGCCTTGATTGGATAAATTGGCGCTTGTAGAGATCAATGGTCCATTCAGCTGCTCACAAAGTTGTATAACAACTGGATGCTTACTGACTCTTACAGCAATGCTTTCATGCTTGCCAGAAACCCAAAACGGTACACCTGAGGTTTTTGGAAATATCCAGGTATTGTGACCAGGCCAAGTCTTCAGCGCTCTGGCAAGATCATCAGGTCGTTGAGGCTTAATCAAGGGCAATACATGTTGCACATGTGAGGCAATCATGATCATACCTTTTTCGACAGGCCGCTGTTTCAGCAACAATAATTGTTCAACCGCCTGCTGATTAAATGGATCACAGCCTAAACCATAAACTGATTCCGTTGGATAAGCAACAATTCCACCATCATTGATTACAGCAATGGCTTGTAACAACACATCTTGAGTGAGCATTATTTATTAACAACTTTCTTTTTAATCACTTTCTTCTTTGTGGCTTTTTTCTTAGCTGTTTTTTTCTTCGTCACTTTTTTCTTTGCCACTTTCTTCTTCGATGTTTTCTTTTTGGCCGTTTTCTTTTTAGTGGTTTTCTTCTTAGTGGTTTTTTTAGCTATTTTCTTTTTGGTTTTTTTCTTAAATCGCGATTTTTTTTCAGGTGTATTGGCTAATATTTCTATACACTCTTCATGACTTAATGATTTTGGGTCGGTATCTTTGGCAATTTTGCCATTTTTATTACCATCTGTAATATAAGGGCCCCAACGTCCATTGAGTATTTGTATACCATCGTCAAATGTGTGAATGATTCGATTGGCATCTGCAATTTTCTTTTCTTTTATAAGTTCTAAAGCTTCCTCTAAAGTAATTTCATAGGGAGAGTAAGTGTCTTTTTTAATGGATACAAACTTATTCTCATAACGAACATATGGGCCAAATCGACCAATGTTTGCGCTGACCTTCTCTCCTTCAGGGGTTTCTCCAAGATCTCGTGGCAACCTAAAAAGATCCATGGCTTCTTCATAGGTTATTTTATCCAATTTTTGACTTGGTAATAAACCAGCAAAAAGTGGTTTATCTTCATCATCTCTATGACCAATTTGCACAAACGAACCGTATTTTCCTACACGAACGGTTACTGGCTTTCCTGATTTTGGGTCTTCACCCAGAACTCTTTGGTATTGGGCTTCTTCACGACTGACAGACTCTTCTTTATCATCTAAAAGCTCTTTAAAAGGTTGCCAAAACTGCTTAAGCAGAGGCGTCCATTGTTCCTCACCACGAGAAACGGCATCAAGTGAATCTTCAAGGTTTGCAGTAAAATCATAATCTACATATTTTTCAAAGTGTTTTTGCAAAAATCTTGAAACGACTTTACCAATATCTGTTGGCGTGAATCTTTTTTGCTCTAGCTCAACATAGTCTCTATTGAGAAGTGTGCTGATAATTGAAGCGTACGTAGATGGCCTGCCTATACCGTATTCTTCAAGCGTTTTCACCAAACTTGCTTCTGAAAATCTTGGTGGTGGTTCAGTAAAATGTTGTTTACCTGTGATATCGATTACTTGCGAAATATCACCTTCTTTTAAACGCGGCAGTACATTTTTTGTTTGTTTCTTTTCATCATCTTTGCCTTCCTCATAAACAGCGAGGAAACCTTTTCTAATGACTGTGGAGCCAGTAGCTCTCAAAATATGGGCATCTCCAAATTCATAGTCCGCTGATACAGTACCGATCAATGCATCTATCATTTGACAGGCTAAAGAACGCTTCCAAATCAATGCATATAATTTATTTTGATCTGTATCAAGGCTTGCTTTAACTTTTTGGGGTGTCAATAATGCATTAACAGGTCTTATTGCCTCATGCGCTTCCTGTGCATTTTTTGATTTACCTTTATAATAATTTGGACCTTCAGGAACAAGTTTAGCGCCAAAATTTTGTTCAATGGATTGGCGTATCTCACTTAATGCGTCTTTGGATAACTGTATTGAATCTGTACGCATATAGGTAATCAAACCCTGGACAGTTCCATCAACCGACATCCCTTCATAGAGCTGCTGAGCCACTTGCATGGTTTTTTTAGTAGAAAAGCCAAGTTTTCTTGCGGCTTCTTGTTGTAAGGTCGAGGTAATAAATGGTGCCGCCGGTCTTCTTTTACGTTGTTTTTCAGTCAGCTTTGTTACAGTTAAAGTATCACCAGCCTGTGTTTTAAGCTGTTTAAGCACGCCATCAACTTGTTCTTTATTGTTGAGATCAAACTTCTTCAGTTTTTTACCGTCATATTGAATCAAATTTGCGGTAAATTCATAGGCCTCTTTTTTTAATGGAGAAGATATACTCCAATACTCTTGTGGGTTGAAGGCATCTATTTCTTCTTCGCGATTGACAATCATTCTTAGAGCTGGTGATTGAACCCTGCCAGCTGACAATCCTCTCCTGACTTTTTTCCATAACAAAGGCGACAAATTGAAGCCTACCAGATAATCTAATGCACGCCTAGCTTGTTGCGCATCGACCAAATCTGTAGATAAAGCTCGAGGGTTGGCAACTGCTGACTTGATAGCTGTTTTGGTGATTTCAGAAAAAACCACTCTAAATACTTCTTTATCTTTAAGAAGCTTACGGTCTTTTAAGATTTCTGCAACATGCCAAGATATGGCCTCTCCCTCTCTATCCAAATCGGTTGCAAGATATATAGAGCTGGCTTTTTTGGCCGCCTTTACTATGGCGTCTATGTGTTTTTTATTGCGATCAACCTCAACATAAGTCATGTGAAAGTCATTTTCAGGATCAACAGCTCCGGTTTTGGGTAATAAATCCCGGATGTGGCCATATGATGCCAATACTTTATAGTCTTTACCTAAATATTTTTCAATCGTTTTAGATTTTGCCGGTGATTCGACAATTAATAAATTTTTTGCCATAGTTAGTTAGTGTTCGTAAAATTCCGCTGAGTCAAACATCAATGCTTCTAAATTAGCAAATGCCTGTTCTTGATCTGGTTGTGAAAATAATACCATTAATGCCAACCATTGCAAGTCATCAACATCAAATTGATTGGTTTCAAGCTTCATGACTGCATTGATGAGAATTTCTCTTTGTATGCCATCGAGAATCCCTGAATGACTTAAATAATAAATAAAATCAATGCCTTCGTCATCAATTTTCATTCTTTCTTGTTTACTGAATACGCGAAAATGATCTGGACTTAACGACATATTTTGAAAGTCATCAACATCTTTATTGAGATCTTCTAACCAAGAAAAAGCATTATTGATTGCCACTGAAGCAAAACCAGCCTGTGTCAAACCATTGTGTAATGATTGTCTATCTAATTTACTATGTTCGTTATCATATATATAGTTTTCAAATAAATAAAGTAACAGTTCTACAATATTTTCATTCATAGGCGTAAGTACCGCGCTCCAGGTAATGCTTGTATTTTATTTTCCAATTCCAGTATTAATAGGATGGACGAAATTTCTTGCGCTGTCAATCCACTTTTTAAAATAATTTCTTCAACCGTCGTTGGATCATACATGATATGATCCAAAACTAAAGCATGTTCATGATTCTTTTCTTCAATATGTGGCTTGTTTTGCGATTTTACAGTGTTATCTTCAAGTAAAGACATTTTTTCTTGAATTTGAATTGATAATGACTGAGCCAATGGCGTCAATTCTTCTAATATTTCTGCCGCTGATTCTACCAATTTAGCACCTTGTTTGATCAAGGCATGACACCCTTTGCTCATGGGACTATGGATTGAGCCAGGTATGGCCATTACGGGTCTGTTAATATCCATGGTTTGTCTTGCGGTAATTAATGTGCCACTTTTTACACTGGCTTCTATGACCAATGTTCCCAATGATAAGCCACAAATGATACGATTCCTTCTTGGGAAATGACGTGCATTGGCCTGTGTTCCTATGGGAAACTCAGAAACCAAAGCGCCATTTTTTGCTATAGCGTGTGCAAGTTTTTTATGTTTTGCAGGATAGACAATATCCAAGCCAGTACCTGTTACTGCTATTGTTTGTGCATCTACATCCAATGCCGCTTGATGCGCTTGACCATCCACACCCAAAGCCAAACCACTGGTAATGGTTAAACCGCCTTGAGCCAAATCACAACAGAAATTATGGGTGTTCTTTAAGCCGCCGACAGTGGCATTTCTACTGCCAACAACAGCCAACTGTGGCCCCAGTAATAAATCAGGGTTACCCGTGACATATAATAAAGGTGGAGGAGAGTCAGTATGTTTGAGTAACGGAGGAAACAGATCATCATCAATGGTAATAATATGATTATTTTGCTGTTCCAGCCATTTGAGATCTGCACCTATCGAGTTTTGATCTGGACTATTTAAGGCCGTTTGAACAAGCTGAGGAATACCCAAATGTTCAGGATAATGATTTTGTTGAAAAATATTTTCAATACCACCAAAGTGGTTGATCAATTTATTGATTCTAACAAACCCTAAACCTGATGTTCTTATTGCTAAAAACCATGCATCATAATAATCCATTATTGATAATCCTCCATAAAAAATGGCCCATTATATAATGAGCCACTGGTGTTTTGCGGAATTTTTTGAAATTCGCTTTTTGATTATGGCGCTCTGGCAAAATCAAAAAGTTTAACTGGTCGATTACCTTCGACAATCAAAGCATATGAAATATGTTCAAAAGTTTGGAACACCATAATGTTTGCTAAAAACTCTTCTGGTAAAGTTACATTCGCTTTTGAAGGTCTGAGAAATGTTTTCAAATCATTTTTTGGATGCATCACTTCATCTCTGATCACTCTTTCAGGGCGATTAACATCAAATACATCTCCAACATTAACGCCATCAGCTGATCCTCTGCTGATTGCTACTATCTGCCACTTACCACTTCTGAACATGGCATTGTTTAAAGCAACAATTCTTATGTTATCGTCCTGAATGGTGGCCGCTTTTGGCTGAAAGTATGCATTAAAACTTACATCATTGAGTGGAATCACCAAATCACCTTCATCTACTTCTATGACATTTGTTTTAACACGCACCGTTGAGATATCGCTCTCATCAGTGCGGGTCACGACTGCAGTAGCAATATCAGCCACTTCGTAACCTAAAACATCAACACTTTCCCAGAAAGTTCTGTTCATGTATTTTTTCCAGAAATTTGAAGCCATTGCCCGTCCTGTTGAAGTACTGGTCTTTTTCCATTTTTTAGATTCAGTTTTACGATCAGAATATTTTGATGTTTCCCATGGGTAATTCACTGGCACATCACGATACATTACAGTAGGCCTGACCACAGCAAAAACATCGCCTTGTCTGGCATCCAAGTTTCTGACATATAACAAGTTTGGCTCTGAACCTTTAAGGTGACCTTCGCCAATTGATACCACATAGGCTGCATTGGCTACTTGCTCCTCGTTAAGAATACGAAGCTTTCTTAAAAATGGTTGTATGTCTTTCAAGGGTATTGTCGTTATGGCTTGGTCGTGACTGATTTTCCTGCCTTCAGGCGTAAGTTTGACTGTTCGCCGGCCTCTTTCTAATTGAAGTCTGGGCTTACCATCAAGATAAATTAAACTGATTAGATCACCTGGATAAATCAAATGAGGGTTTTCAATTTGTGGATTTGCATGCCATACTTCAGGCCATACCCATGGAGATTTCAAAAAACGTGCAGAAATGTCCCACAAGGTATCTCCCTTCTCCACAGTATATGTGTCAGGGTGAGTTGGATTCAATTCTATTTGTGCCTGTACCGTTGTAATTGTAAAAAATACAACAATTAAAAGTAAATGTAAGTTTTTAAGCATTGCTGACAAATCCTTGATTTCATTAGTGTTTAGTTTATCCATTTTAAACGTCAAGTTAAACTAAAAAATGTGAATCAGGTGGCATTTCTTAGAAAAATAGCTGTTTTTAACATATTGTCTTTAAAAATTTATCCCCAATATTATAATATGGGTAAAAAAATAAATCGTTCATATGGCAAAATTAAACATCCTTACGCTTCCTGATAAGCGCTTAAAAACCATCGCTCAAACAGTAGACTACTTTGATGCAACATTACAAACACTGGTAGATGATATGTTTGAAACCATGTATAATGCCCCTGGTATTGGCTTGGCTGCCACTCAGATTAATGTACATAAACGAGTCATCGTGATTGATGTTTCCGAAGAAAAAGATCAACCACTGTGTTTGATTAACCCAGAGATCATTGAGCGACAAGGACAACAAGTTTATGAAGAAGGCTGTTTGTCTGTGCCGAATATTTATGCCAATGTCAAAAGAGCAGAATCAGTGGTTGTTTCAGCTCAAAACCCTAAAGGTGAATTCTTCAAATTAGAAGCCGAGGGTTTGCTATCAGTTTGCATTCAACATGAAATTGATCATTTAAAAGGCATTGTTTTTCTGGATCACTTATCTCCTTTAAAGAAAAAAATGGCATTAAAGAAGTTAGCCAAATAAACAGCAGTCTACTTCAGTTATGGATTCTGTTTGTATGCTGAACAGAATTCACAATTCTAATCCACGTTGTTGATACCATGTTTGTATGTAAGCCCATGCTTGTTCTGCAGTTTCTACGATGGTGAATAAATCCAAATCTTCTTTATTGATCACTCCTTCTAATGCCAGATGCTCAAAATTGATTGCCTTTGTCCAATAGTCAACACCCACCAACACAATAGGTAATGGTGCAATTGTTTTTGTTTGCACCACTGTTAAGGCTTCAAACAATTCATCAAATGTGCCAAAACCGCCTGGGAATGCCACCAGGCCTTTGGCTTTATTTAAAAAGTGTAATTTTCTCAAAGCAAAATAACGAAAACTAAAACACAGCTCTGGGGTGATGTAGGGGTTTGGGTACTGTTCAAAAGGCAGGTCAATATTCAGCCCAATACTTTTTTCTCCTTCTTGATAAGCCCCTTTGTTAGCTGCTTCCATAATACCGGGACCACCACCTGTGATCACATGAAGAGGGGATTGAGCGTGATTCTTGCTGTATCTGGCCACCATCGCAGCAAAATGACAAGCCTCTTCATAATACTTAACTTTCTCTAGGATTCTTTGCGCCACTTTCAATTGATAGTTTAATTGCTCATTATCAGGATCTTCAGATAAAGCCTTTTGTGCATTCTGATAACGCATATCAGCGCGGCTTTTTTGCGTCACCCTGGTGCCACCAAAAACCACAATGGTTTTATTGATGTTGTTTTCTTCGAATGCCAGTTGAACTTTTAAATATTCCAGTTCTAGACGTATGGATCTGGCTTGATCACTGTTGAGAAATTTATCGTCACGGTCAGCACGCCTATAGCTTTCTGATTCAAGTATCTTAATAATACGACTGATCTCTTCATCTGTGGCAGCATTGTAAAACTTTTGAATGGTCTGTGATAGTTTTGAGTGTTTATCCATATGAGTCTGCTTTATGCATCGAAAAATGTTTATTTTAGTGCAAAATACACAATAAAAGCTAAAATTAGGTACTTAACTCTAAAATTACCCAATAAAATTTGGTTCATCTCTATTCATTTTTAAGAGTACTACCCATGCAGCTTTCCGTAGAACAGTTATTTCAACACCTTTGGCAACAATACATTGACATCAATCCGCAAGCACATAAAATTCATGCTTTACTTGAACAACGTGGCGAGACCATTGTTAATGATCACATTGCATTAAGAACGTTTAACACACCGAAATTAGGCATTGCCAATATTGCTAAAACTTTTGTTGATAAAGGCTATGAAGTGATACAAGAGTACGATTTCGTCAAGAAGAAACTCAATGCGATCCACCTTGAACATGCCGATAACAGCCACCACCCAAAAGTTTTCATATCAGAGTTAAGAACAGAACTTTTCTCAGATAATGTTCAAAATATCATCAACAACATTGATGAACAAATTTCCGAGGAAGATGCAAACGATGAATTGTTCATCACTTCTGGTCGGACATGGGACCTGAGCTTTGAACAATACATTGAACTGTTACGTGAGAGTGAGTACGCAGCTTGGACTGCAGCATTTGGTTACAGAGCAAATCACTTTACAGTCTCGTTGAATCACTTAACCACCTTTTTTCATTTAGAAGATTTGAATGAGTTTTTACTCAACCATGGTTTCTCACTTAATCAAAGTGCTGGTTTAATTAAGGGCTCTGCTGAACAGTTTTTACAACAATCATCCACCATGGCTGCTCCTGTTAACGTCGCTTTTGATCATTCGACACACGTTATTCCTGGGTGTTTTTACGAATTTGCAAAACGTTTCCCTTTGCCTGGATCTGGTCGTTTATACCAAAGTTTTATTGCATCATCTGCCGATAAAATATTTGAAAGCACAAATCGATGAATTAAATAAAAAATGCTTGACCCTCACACTGTGTCAGCCCTTAGAGTAAGCCTCATGGAATTATGAGGCTACTTTACTATGTTTAAAATCAAACAATTCGCAGAAATGACAGGTGTCACTGTCAGAATGTTGAGACATTATGACAAGATTGGGCTTTTGATTCCTGAACACATCAATCCATTCACGGGTTATCGATATTACGGCAGTAAAAACCTGCAATCAATGCAACAGATTCTGTTTTTTAAAACACTGGATTTTTCATTAAACGAAATCAAAGATATTGTCAATGATGAGTCTTTAGATCGCCATGCCATTCTCAGCATGCAAAGAAATTTATTGAATATTCAAAAAGACAGACTCAATAGCATGGTACATTTTATTGATGACCTACTTAAAAAAGGAGTCACACACATGAGCGAACAAATGAAAAATGTACTCAATAATGATCAATTCAACGAACAAAAAATGGCTTATGCCAAGGAAGCCCGTCAAAAATGGGGTAAAACAACCAGTTATCAACAATCTCAAAAAAGATTATCACAATATTCACAAGAACAAATCAAACAGCTGAATCAGCAACAACAAGACATTTATCGAAATATTGCGGCATTGATGCATCTTGATGTCAAGGACGCTCAGGTTCAAGATCTTATTCATCAAGCCAGAATATTGATTAACGATCACTGGTATGATTGTGGCATGGAACAGTTTTCTGCGTTGGGTCAAATGTATGTTGCCGACAACCGATTCAAACAAAATATTGATCAACATGGTACTGGCTTAGCAGAATTCATCAAAAAGGGCATCGATCATTACTGCCGCTGTGTTGTATCTACTGAATAATTCATAAATATAAAGTATTTTTGATTAAAACTTCAATATTTATGCAAGACAATTTTGCTATTGTTGTTCTTATAGATTCTTAAGGCGACAGTCACAATGAAGTGGTTGTCGCACCATAATCGATTTATTAATGAAAGAGAGATAAGATGAAAAATATACTTTTGATGCTTTTAATCATCAGCTCTATTGCTATAGCAAGAGTTCCTACAAGTGCCAATGACGTCACACCATTGTTACCCGGTATGACCATTCCTAACATCACTTTACACAATGCTAAGGGTGAAGCCGTTAATATTAAAGCGGATAACATTACCAAGCCTTTTGTCATGACATTTTATCGTGGCGGCTGGTGCCCTTACTGTAACAATCAGTTGGCAGGTATGCGCAATGCTGAAAAAGCCTTAATTGATATGGGTTTTGATGTTCTTTTTATCAGCCCTGATAAGCCTGAAAATATGATCGCGACTTTAAAAGATCAAGAATTAAAGAAAGACATCAGCTACACTTTGCTTTCTGACGCAAGCATGCAAGTCAGTCAAGATTTCGGTATTGCCTTTAAAGTTGATGACGAGACAGTAGAGAAATACAAAAAATGGAATTTAGATTTAGAAAAAGCCTCTGGTTATGATCACCATTATTTACCTGCTCCAACCACTTATATCGTAGGAAAGGATGGCGTCATCCAATTTCACTATACCAACCCTAATTATTCAGTACGTTTAGATCCTGAGCTATTGGTTTCTGCTGCCAAAAGCTATGTGAAAACCAGTCAAAAAACCAAGAAAAAATAACCGCTTATTTTTTAAAGACCATGATGTTTCGTTTTATAAATGATAACATCATGGTCATCGACACTGATTATTCATTTAAAAGCTCTTAGTAAATGTTAACCAATTTTTATCACTTCTATTTTTAGTTTTAGCAAAACTAAATGATGCTTTTCTCTTAGATTTTTCATCTCTATACAAATAGAGTTTTTTATCTCTGATGCTAAAACTCTTAGGATCAGACTCAACAAATTTATTAGATGCAATGGCATGAGCACAATAGCCGCCATATTGCGGCGCAAAATCGCTTGGATTCTTGAGAAATAAGTCCCTGTTTTCTTCAGATGAAAAGTACCATGTCGCATCATTCCACTCACAGGTATAAACATTTGAACCCTGAATGGCTTTATTTTCTTTAAAAAAAGCAACAACATCATAGCCACCAATTGCAACACCATCTGTTTGTGAAATGATAGGGTGTTTATGGTTCAAACTTTTGGTTTGAGCCATTAAGTTAAAGCTCATTATTAAAAAGATCAAACCAATTTTATTTAAAATATTCATAATACCAATCTCTAAATATGTATGTGTATATTGATCATAAGATAAACAAATAACACCATCATAACGTATTTATCATGGATTTATAAAATGTAGACTGGTGTTCAATCATATCGGTCAATAATGTGAAGTAGTTCTGATAAATGTAGAAATACAGAAGACGATAAGATACAGATACACAACATAAAATACAGCCGTATTTTCCATTGCGGGAGAAAAATTTTATTATTTTATTTACTTTTTCAGTGTTATTAGATGAATCAATTTATTTATGGAAACCACAAGCTTACATACGAGTTGTATGAAGGGAAGACAATGTGGATTTCACAAGAAATAGTGTAAAATAAGTTTTTATAACACATGAGGACTGACAATGAACAATAAACCACTATTGAAAGGAGGCTGTTTGTGCGGCAACGTGAGCTATGAAGTTTCAGGACAACCCTTTTGTACTGAATATTGTCATTGTAGAATCTGCCAAAAAAGCGTGGGCTCCGTGGCTGTAACATGGATGGATTTCAAGTCCCAACAAATATCTTGGACCAATAAATCACCACAAGAATACCAATCTTCACAACATGTACACAGGGGCTTTTGTTCACAATGTGGTTCATCAATCACATTTAGAGATGAAAGGCACCCCGAATACATCACCATCTCAATTGCCACACTCGATGATCCAGAGCTTGTAAAACCGACACAACACATTTATACAGAAAGCGCCATCAGTTGGCTCGATATACATGATGAGTGCCAAAGGTTTTTACAGGAGGCCAACAAAACCTGGCGTTAACTCAACTGAGTACTGCTATCACAAATACTTTCTACAATATGGTTATCATGACTCACCATCACTATGCACTTTTCTCTTTTGGCTTGCATTAACCAAGTTTTAAAATGGGCATTGGTATTTTTATCAAGGCCATTGAATGGCTCATCCAATAAAACCACTGTTGGATTTCCAATAAAAACAACACATAAAGTGTATTTTCGGCGTGTACCAAATGACATTTCTGCAAACTGTATATCATTGAAAGGTGTTAATTTGATGGCATCCATAAAATCAAATAAAGCTTGTTCCAACTGTACGTTTTTAATCTGTGCAACCAATTTCAAAAACTGTAACCCAGTCATGAAAGGATAAACCTCTGGCTTGTCAGGTACATAACACAAAACAGTCTTGGCTCCTTTGGCATCTGCTATCAAATCATGACCATCAATAGCCACCATACCTTGATCAACAGGGACAATACCACACAGGCTTTTTAACAAAGAACTTTTTCCACTGCCATTGATGCCTTGAATCCAATGAATGCCTTTTGTAAAGTTGGCGTTAAAGGCTTGCAATACAATGAAATCTTGATAGATGATGTTGAGGTTTTTGATAGATATTTGGGTCATGATAAATGGTAAATACTCACAGCAGTAATAATAAATAGCACAACAAATGCAATCAGCGTTTGTTTATCGTCATTTAATTTTCTCAATGGATAACAAACCATGAGCAGAAATAAATGATAAGCCATCAGGGAAAAAAAATGGTTGAAGCCAATATGGGTTATATGCCACCATAAGAATGGTGTATGGATAATAATGCTTATTACAAAAAGGGCAAACACATCTCTTACTGGCCAGTACAATATATGCACAGGCAAGCTCAATAGCATGGATGACATATAAGCCCTTTCATCCCTGAAGATCACATAAAAACCACTGAGATAATATGCCAGTAAGGCTTCTAAGGTCATGGCATAAGGCATCAAATTATCACGGCTGATTGCTTTGATGTGATCTGAAATCAGCACAAAACCACCCATGAGCATCAGCATCAATAATAGTCTAAAAAATACTGGGGTATGATTGGCCTTAAATAACATTTGGTAATGTAAATTTTCAGACAAAAACCTCGGAATCCATTTGATTGGAAACAGCCTATTCTTCGCCTGATCTTTTGCCAACGTAATATGCAAAAATTTAGTTGTAATATATGACCCTATGATCAATATAACGAGCCATACTTGAGACCAAGGCGTATTGATTGACAACCCCACACTCAAAATCAGCAACATGATGATGTTTGACTTATTCAAAGCAAAAAGACTGATGTATTGTGTCAATACCAGCAAGAATAGTAAATACCCATAACGTAATACAGAACTGAGTTGTGCCCCATTTTCATGATTTAGTAATAAATAACACCCATAAATCATGATTGGCCATAATAGATGATTACCAACCAAAAGCATGATCGTATCATGTTGTCGTGAAGTTCTTTCTGCCAAAGGTAAAGTTTTCATATATTTGACAAACTCTCCACCACTAATGGCATACTGTTGTGCTCTGGCCCAGACAACAAAAATCACTTGTAGAAGCAGCAAATAGATCATACGATTGAAAAAACCACTCTGCTCTTGACTGACCATTACAAAAGGCTTTGTCACTGCAGTCATTAAGATATTAAAGTTATCACCTATGGCCACCCCTGGTAAGAAAATTGCAATCACCACTAATCCAGTTGCGTAGCGTTTTATGAAGTTGGTGGCTTGCAACTTAAACCATTGTTTTCTTAACTTAAATACTGTAATGCTTTCTGACATAATGGATCAGACCTCTCAACCATTAAATGGTTGTAATCATCGCATAAAAAGTGACTTTTGACCTAGCCCGAATATTTTATCAAAACGGTAAAAAAGTTAATTTTATCCATGAAAAACATGGAGTTAAATTATTTTTGCTACAGTACACTTTGTATCAGAATGAATTTTAGGGTGAACCATTCTGACTAGATAGGATACACAATTGACAGCATCATATCTCTATTGATGGTATTTTTCTTCATGCTTGTCATTTTTGCTATTCAGTTTACATTCATGGTGATTTATATAAGATACTAGACAGTTAGTATTCCCTGTTGGAGCAAAATTATGAAAAGGCTTATTGCAATCACCAGTATTGTTTTATTATTACAGGCTTGTGTTTCGACATCAGGCAATTATCGATATTCGGACGGTTATCGATACGACGATTATGATGGCGTTTATTATGAAGATGAAAATTTTCAATATGGTGATTCCGACTATGTTGATTCAGGTTATGGTTATAATGACGACATTTACTCTCGCAATTATTACCCTGATCGCTGGGGCATCAATTATAGTAATGTTTTTTACAGCCCATACCGCTATCCTCGAGTAGGCTTCTATAATCATTATGCCAATTTTCCAAACAACTATTGGGGCAGTTATTCTCCTTGGGGTTGGGGCTCAGGTTTTGGTTTAGGTTATACCTTTGGCAATTTCAATTATGGATATGGCCTTTTCAATGGTTTCTATGGCAATGGATTCTATGGTAATAGGTTTTTCGCCAATAATTACTATAACAATTACTATTACAACAGTTATTGGAACAATTACTGGAATAATCACAACAGTAACAGAAGAATCTCTGCTCGTGAAGAAGTAGCACGCATCGCCAATGGAAACAACCGTTACAGAAAAGTCGGACGTCAACAACGCCTTGGTAATAATAGATTAAGAAGCAATAATGGTTCTCCTTTGAGAAACAATAATTCTCGCCTAGGAAATACAGGACGTCAGTCGGGATTGAGAAGCCGAAACAGTGTCAGAAACGGCATCAGTGCTTTAAATAATCGTGACCGTAGATATTCAAATTCTGGTAATCGTTCAACTCAAAACAGATTGAGTAACAACAACAGAAGAAATGGTTTGACCAATTCTCGCAACAGAAACAGCCAAAATATAAGCACAAATAATAGGTTGAGAGCCAACAGTCGACAAATAAACAGCAGAGAAAGAAGACAAGGCAGCAGCTATGCCAATCGCATTGGCAATAACAGATCGAATCAAAGGACTGGGCAACAACCAAGAACCACCAATAGAATCAATAACAGCAGAACCAACAATCGCTTTGCCAATAACAGACCTGTTCAAAGACCAAACGCTGGACAAAAACCAAGAATGTCCAATAGCCTCAATAATAACAACAGGACACGTTCAGCGAATAGGCCTTCAAATCAACCCATGACAAGACCTAACAATGTCCGCACTAATGGTTCAAGAGGAATAAACAGAAACACTCAAAGACCAGCAGTAAAACCAAATTACCAATCAAGGCCAAATGCTGGCAATTATAATAAACCTAGCAATAACCGAACTGCAGCTCCGTCCAGGAATCAAGCTGGACCGAGAAGTTCAGGCCAAAAATCTTCATCCAATAGATCAAGTAACAGATCTAGATCTAGCCGTTCAAGCAGTAAAAACAATAATCGTTCTGGCCAAAGATCTTCAAACAGGTCAAGCTCTAACAGATCGTCCTCACGATCTCGGTCTTCTTCAAGGGATCGTCGATGAGTTGATGAATTCACAAATCAGTCCGAGGCCAACAATACTGTTGGCCTTTTTTATATCACATCAACTTTATTAATCCCTAAAATGAATGCTTCATCATAAAATAAGCTTTATGAAAAGAACTCCAAACTTCCCAGTATAAATACTTTTTTATACTCAGCGTTATCAAACACTGGTTTTGTATTTTCATTAAATATTTGCTATTATCAATTGTCTACTTCCAGACGGTTATTTTCACGAGGCGCACCTATGCGAAAAGCATTAAAATATTTAGGCTTACTGTTATTGATTGGGCTGTTGCTCATTATACTTTTTATTGTTTATACATGGAACTTTAAACCATTCAGTATCAATCACTTTTTTACACGTACAGCCATTCAATTTGCGATTGAAAGCCCTGAAATGCTCAGTTCAATTAGAGTCTTTGAAAAATTTGGAATAGACGGACATAATGCGAAGCTGGATGATGCCAGCATGGCAGCCGGCGATAGAACCTTCAAAAAGATTCAAGAAGCTCATCAAACCCTTTTGTCTTATGATGATGAAGACTTAAATGAAACAGAAAAAATGTCCAAAGACATTTTACTTTCATTGCTAGACATCATTGATGAAGGGCAGAAATTCCGCTTCCATAATTACCCCGTTAATCAGTTGTTTGGTATACAAAATGGATTCCCTTCATTTATGGAAAGTACACACCAAATAAACAGTTATGGCGATGCAGAAGATTACATCACCCGCTTATCATTGATCGATAAAAAATTCGAGCAAGTACTTGATGGCTTAAGACACCGTGAACAACAAGGCATTTTACCTCCACAATTTGTCGTTACGAAGGTCATTGATGAAATGCAAGGGTTTATTGATACGCCAATTGAAGAAAACATCCTGATTGATGCTTTGATTAAAAAGTTAGAAAAAACAGACTTGGATACAGCTGACCAACAGAACATCGCCAAATTGGCAGTAAAAGAAGTTGAACAAACTGTTTATCCAGCCTATCAAAAACTGATCGACTATTTTGTCAAACTTGATGACAAAGTTGAAAACAATTATGGTGTCTGGAACCTACCTGATGGCGACGAGTTTTATAGAGTCACGTTAAAATTCTTCACCACAACAGACTATACTCCAGACTATATTCATAAATTTGGGGTTCAAGAAGTTGATCGCATACAACAACAAATATTACAGATTTTAGCCGAACAAGGACGTGATATCTCAGGCGGATTTGAAACAAGTATTAATGATATGGCAATCGATGAACGTTTCTATTATTCTGACTCTGATGAAGGAAGAGATCAGATTCTTGATGATTATAAGGTTTTGATTACAGATGTCACTGAAAAACTCAGCAGCCATTTTCATGACATACCTCAAGCAAAAGTTGATGTGCAAAGAATTCCTTTATTCAAGGAAAAGACATCTCCTGGAGCCTACTACAATAGCCCTGCTATGGACGGTTCCAGACCTGGTATTTTTTATGCCAACTTACATGACATCAAAGCAACACCAAAATACAGCATGAGAACATTGGCATACCATGAAGCCGTCCCTGGTCATCATTTTCAATTGGCCTTGCAACAAGAATTAAAAGGTTTGCCGTTTTTTAGAAAAATGATTCCTTTCATTGCATATTCAGAAGGATGGGCACTCTACGCTGAGCGCGTGGCTTATGAAATGGGTATGCTGTCAGACCCATATGATAATATTGGGCGTTTACAAGCTGAGTTGTTTAGGGCAGTAAGATTGGTAGTTGATACTGGCATTCATTCACAAAGATGGTCAAGAGAACGTGCCATTGATTATATGATTAGTAATACGGGCATGGCCGAGTCTGATGTTATTGCTGAAATAGAACGCTACTTTGTCTTACCCGGACAAGCAACTGCCTATAAAGTCGGCATGACCAAAATTTTGGAACTAAGAAACAAAGCCCAACAAAAGTTGGGAGATCAATATGATGTAAGAGACTTCCATAGGGCTGTTTTAAACAACGGTTCAGTGCCCTTATACATATTAGAAGACTTGGTTGATGAATATATTAACAGCAAGATGTGAGGTTATAAATAAACCTGTGCATCTGCTTTGATTGAAATTTGTGAAGCGGGTCTATGATGAATAAAAAAGAATTTGAGACCATGAGGTCTCAGCATGTCTTAAGAACTTACTAAAGGTATCAAAACATCACAAGGCTCGGTTGAATTCAGCCAAGCCTTGCATAAAATAAAACTGCTGTTGACATCAAACACATGTGTTTGACTTTTGCTATTATCTGCCTTTCTGTTACTTAGTCACCATATCAGCTATCTTTGCCTTTGATGCGTGGTGTTTTCTAATGCTTTAATTCTGTCTTCTAAAGGAGGGTGAGTGGAAAATAGTTTGGCCACTGTCGATTTGACACCTGATACACCAAAGCCTACAAACTGACCTTTTAAAGGTTGTGGCTGGGAGACACGTTGTAAAGCTTTTAAGGCATTGATCATATTAGTTGTGCTTGATAAATTGGCACCACCTTCATCTGCCCGAAACTCTCGATAGCGTGAAAACCATTTTATGATTAATGCGGCCAAAAAGCCCAATACAAATTGTGCAACCATTGTACCAATGAAGCTACCAGCTCTGCTTGTCGAATGACTGCGACCCTTGGATGAGGAACTCATGACAAAACCGATAATTCGTGAGAAAAACAAAACAAAAGCATTGAGTATGCCTTGAATAAGGGTCATTGTAATCATATCTCCATTAGCAACGTGGCTGATTTCATGCCCCATAACAGCTTCCGCTTCTTCGCGTGTCATTTGATTTAACAATCCAGTGCTCATGGCCACCAATGCATTATTGCGGTTGGCACCAGTTGCAAAAGCATTGGGTGTTTCTGATTCAAATATACCAACCTCAGGCATACCAATACCAGCAAGTTTTGCTTGCCTTCTGACAGTTTCTACCAACCACATTTCCGTTTCATTGCTTGGGTGTTCTATTATAGATACGCCCATGGTACGTTTGGCAGCAGATTTAGACATAAACAAAGCAATGATTGATCCAGCAGATCCCCAAATAAATGAGTAAATGGCCAATGCTTTATAATCAATACCATACTCATTCAAATAATTGTCCAAACCAAATATCCTTGAAATTATGGTAATAACTGCCATTACCGCAATGTTTGTTGATAAAAAAAGCAGAATTCTTTTCATTGGATTGCTCCCAGTTAGATTAAGATCAATGTGACTGGCTAAACGCTCAGATTATTTTCCCAAGCACTATCAAATTGCACATCAATACTTATGATACAACATTGCAGCAATATTGCACAATAATTTTCAAGCGAGTTTATATTGGCTTCTTATATTTATGATGAACATGTGATTTCTTAGTAAAAACTCACCTGTTCTTCCTTTATTGATGTGCTTTATATCAGGTGGCATTTTAGGGCAGGTGTAATATTGCAGGTGAGTGAATTGTGTCAAATTCGCAGTAATTACAATGAGTATTTAGAAATTCATTTGAGAAAATGGGGTTTTTTGTGTCATGATTTATACATGATTCATAAACAAATCAAATATTTAAGTCAAAGGTTAAGTTATTATTTGACAGTATTATTTTTAATTGGCTTTTGTGCTCAAGCTCTTGGTAGTCAATTCGATACTTATCATCCAGAGATTGCCAGTATTTCCAAGCGCGATCCACAAAAAGGATTGGCATTGGCAATGAAATATTTAGATGAAGCCCAGGCCAATACAGATGTTCAGCAACAAATGGTTGCAACATTTTACATAGCGGAAAACACCAGTAATTTACTGGATTATATTACTGAAGCAAAATACCTTGAACAAGGGTTGGCTTTAGCCATCGAAAATAATAACCCAACATTTAAAAGTGAATTCCTTCGATTGAAAGCAGAATTGCAAAAAAACCAAGGGGATTACCAGTCTGCATTGTTAAACATTAATGATGCCATATCAATCTCACAATCTTTAAACAATGATCAGATGATTGCTGAAAACTTAACCATTCGAGCACACATTTATATGCTTTTGAATTCACATGATCTGGCATTGAAAGATGTACAAAAAACCATAGATATTTTTAAAAAATACAATGATCGGACTGCTTTGGCCCGTAACTTTAATTTGATGGCGATTCTTTACGTTAATTTAAAAGATTATGATAGAGCGATAGAATACTATTCAGTTGCAGAAAGTTATGATGACATCAAAAATGACATTACCAGTGCAACTTTATACCACAATATCGCTTTTGCATACGCATATAAACAGGAATTTGATTTGGCATTAGACCACTTCAAAAAAGCCAAAGTTTTTGCAGAAAAGATTAATAATGAAATGGGAATTGCCATGATCAATTATGGCATGGCCGATATTTATTTTTCACAAAAAAAAATAGAAAAGTCTGAAAAAACACTTTTATCAGTTATTAAAACCCTAGAAAACAACAAACACTATTCGAAGTTGTTTAAAGCTTATTTGTTGCTAACCAGAATCAATATCATAAAAGAAGACTTCGAACAAGCCAGTATTTATCTTAAATTATCTGATGATTTAAGAATCAAGCTTGGTATTGATAAAGAGGATGTGAGTTATTTGCAAGCCAAATCTGCCTATCACGTTGGCCAGAAACAATGGAAGCAAGCTTATGAAACCAAGATACAAATTGGTGAGAAAATAAATGAGATTAAAGAGAATGAAAGTCAGCAACTGATTTCTGAATTAAAAATCAAATTTAATACTGAATTTGATCAAGAGAAATTGCTGTTATTAAAAAAGCAAAATAATTTACAGCAGGGCATCATTGCACAGGAAAAATACAAACAACGTTATTTATGGGGCGTATTATTACTGGGTTCACTTTGCTTAATTGCTATGGTTATTGCCTATTGGAAACAAAGAAAAAACAAAAGTCACTTTTACTATTTATCTAATACGGATCCCCTTACTGGTGTAGCCAATAGAAGGCAAATTACTGTTTTACTAGAAAAGAAATTCAAAACAGCTCAATCAGGAGGGCCTGGTTTTAGTGTAATCATGATCGACTTGGACTATTTTAAAAAAGTCAATGACACTTATGGTCATGAAGTTGGTAATCAAGTATTGATATATTTTGCTCAGATTGCTAAGAAAGTGATGCAAGATATCGGTGAACTCGGCCGGTTTGGCGGAGAAGAGTGGCTTGTATTGGTTGATAACACCGATGCCTTACTCATTCAGCAATATTTGAATGAACTGAGAAAATCCTATCAATCGACTGATACATCAAACATAACTGAGGACGTTACATTACCTGATGAATTGGACTTATCTTTCAGCAGTGGTTTTTTAGTTTATAATGATAATTATCAACATTATGAACATATGCTCAAGGATGCAGACAATTACATGTATGAAGCAAAACAAAATGGTAGGGGACGAGATATCTTTCATTCAGAAAATTTAATTGGCCATACTGCCTAATATGGTTTTTATTGACCATCAACTATAAAAAACCATCTGTGAAAATGTACAGGCATTTATCATCAGATTATTTCATATGCTCCCTTCATATTAAAATTAAATACATGTCCTAATTTAAAGTAAAACCGCCCATCAATGTGTTTATAGAATAAAAAAAATCAAGTTTTGCAAAAAATTCACATCTATCGGGTAAAATTGCGTAACTTATTAATCATTCATAAAAGCGGTACTACCCAATGACACAAGCAAGCGTATTAATTGTTGAAGATCACAAAGAGTTGGCCTCAACCATCGGTGAGATTTTAGAACATTCTGGTTTTGTAGTTGATTATGCCATGGATGGGTTAACAGGCCTGCATTTGGCTGTTACCAATATTTATGATGCGATCATTTTGGATGTAATGTTGCCTGGTATTGATGGTTTTGCGGTGTGCAATAAATTGAGAAATGAAGCAAAGTCAGATGTACCCATTTTAATGTTAACCGCCAGAGATCAAATCTCTGATAAACTTGAAGGTTTTGGCAAAGGTGCGGACGATTATTTGATTAAGCCTTTTGATCCAGATGAATTGATTGCCAGGCTGAACGCATTGATCAGGCGATACAAAGGGGAACTTGATAAAAACATCATGAAAGTTGGCGATTTGACTTTTGATCCAGAATCACTAAGGGTTCACCGTGAAGGGCAATTATTAAAAGTTTCTCCAACAGGTTTGCAGATTTTGAAAATATTAATGCAAAAATCGCCCAATGTGATCACCAAAGAAATGCTGTCAAAGGAACTGTGGGGCGAACTAGCACCTGAATCAGACGTGTTACGAAGTCATCTTTATATCTTAAGAAAAACCATTGATAAACCATTTGAAAAACAGTTATTACACACCATCCCTGCCGTTGGTATCAAATTGGAAGACTTGGATTAGCGTATTTAAAGTCAATTATTAACCTACTAGATAATACCGCACTACAGTCACAACTTATTTGTTCATAACAAGATACAGGTATCAATTTTAATTATTAAATAATAATGACTGGCGATGGACATCTCATTTAGTTAAGCATTTCTTTTTAAAGGAATTTTTTTTAAAAATATTCCTATTTATTCCAGTTTGTGCCTTTTTATACCAATCAAAAACTATCTTTTTTTGATGCTATTCTAAACAATACTCGCACATATTTTGAACACATTGCAAAAAATGGTTTTTGAAACAACTTAACCCGAATATTTCATCAAATCGGTAAAAAAATCGATTTTATCTATGAAAAACATTGAGTCAGAAGATTTTGTTAAAAAGACACTTTGTACCTGAATGGTTTTATGAAAAAAATGGCTGCATATATTGGACAAAATCGCCTCAAAGCCATGAATAACTGGCTTTGAGGCGATATTTCCCCAATCTATTTTGCCATTTTCCCCCTAAATTCCATTCTATGATGAAATATTCGGGTTAAAGTTGTTACATATTTTATCCGTTTAATGCATGTTTACTTAAATTGATAAGCGGAGAATAACAATGCTTTTTATTAAAAAAATGATGGTATTTATTACCTACAGTTGTATGGTATTCCATATTTCACAGCAAACGATTTATGCTCAAGCTCTGTTGACAGACAGTAATGACGAGAATCATGAATTTAATGTTGTAGTGGATGACGTAACATTAGAAACTCAAGTCACATTCTATATGAATGAACAATTAACGGAAGTAAATGAACTGGGTGAAATTTTTGACCATGATTTAATATCAAATGAATTGAAGTTAACAGTTGATGGCCAACGCATAGATTTAGACACTGTTGAACTCAGTATTAAGAACCGTAAACTTGAGCTCAAAAATATTCATGATCACTTAAAAAATTCCATTGGTTCATTTCAGGTAATTGCATCCTTTGAAGTCGTTGGTGGTGATTTGAGCATTGTTATTGATGATAAGATTAAGAGTCTACCAAACAGTTCAAGGTTAATACTGGATGATGATTGGTCTGCAAGATTGGGGATGATTTCAGGAAAATTGAACAATAAAGCAATTGAACTATCAGAAGCCATGGTAATTGCTGATAATAATCATATTTTTTCCAATGAACTATCAATAACACTAGATGATTCAGAGGCTGAAATATATCCTGCTGAGGTACATTTCAGCAATATGAACATGACAATATCTGGCGTTAATCATATTATTTATCAAGCCAATCATAATTGGCAAGGGTGTTTCAAATCAGCTGTTTATGAAGGTGAGTTAACGTTGTGCTTTACAAGTAGACTTTTGCCTGATCGATACATCATTACTTTTCAAGATGACATCAAAGGCGAAGAGAAGATAAATGAACTTTCTGACCATTTTTTTGAAAAATATAATGGTAAAAAGGGTCGCATATTTGACAAGGTTTTATTTGGCTTTAGTGGAGGATTTAATCCTAGTTTAATTAATGAACTAACCAATGAGACTGTAATTAAAACAGTCAGCAGAGATGCCTTGGCCTATGCTAACGCCGTTCAAGATCCAACCACATCATGGGGTATTGATCGACTTGATGAACGTTATAACATTAATGACAACCGTTTTACTTATAATAGTACTGGATTAGGGGTACATGTCTATATTATAGACTCAGGTGTTAATAGATTACACCCTGACTTTGTTGGTCGTTTTGGTCAAGGTGCATCTTTTATACAAGGTAAGCCTTCTTATCAGGTGCCAAATTATCAAGATTGTTTGGGGCATGGAACGCATGTTGCGGGCACAATTTTAGGCACGAATCATGGTGTTGCAAAAGGTGCTACTATACATTCTGTGAGGGTTTTTGACTGTTCAAACTCAGCACCAGCTTCTGATATCATTGCCGCAGTTAACTATGTAACAGGAACGCATAGAAGTCCTTCTGTTGTTAACATGAGCTTGGGAATTGACCTGACACCCTATTCAAGTTCAAGTAATGGTCTTAGTATAAACTCAGGTTCGGCGCACTTACTTGAGGCTGCAATTCAAAATTCTATTGACGCTGGTTTTACCTATGTAGTCTCATCAGGAAATGCAAACATGAATGCCTGTCAATTTGCTTCTCCAGCAAGGTTTGATCCTGTTATTACCGTAGGAGCTGTTAAATCTAATGGTCAAAGGTGGTATGAGCATTATTACTATCCAACTCGAACTGAAGGTTCTAATACAGGCTGGTGTGTTGATATTCAAGCCCCGGGTCATAATATCGTATCTGCTAATACCAATGATTTTAACAATGATTTGGCCCTTACTGGCACATCAATGGCTGCACCACATGTTACAGGTATTGCAGCTCTGTACTTACAATACTACCCTTCAGCATCACCAAGCTGGCTTCGTAATGAGATCGTTAATGTGTCTACAAAAAATATCTTATGGGGTTTAGCGCATAGTCACAACCGAATGGCTTACTGGCCAGAAAAATGTTTGAATTCCTTTACCCTGACTCATGGGGTTACTGTACCTGCGGGTCAAGCATATCTTGATGGTGCCGCTTGCATGGTCTTACCAGTTCCGCATGGGGCTGATCCATTTATTTGGAATAACGGCTTTTATATTCAACCTGGTCCTGGTAACAGCTGTATGATTGGGATTTATGATGGTGCTAATTGTTATATTGGTCATCCACCTGCAGGGGGAAGATCGTATATACACAATGGAAACTTTATTTATTTTGATTGATATTATTGAAAAGTCAAAATAATAAATTTTAAATCTTTAATCAAAGCCTGTAATGTTAAATTTACAGGCTTTTTTATATGAGTCAATTGAGCTTTTACATGCAATTCAATTGCAAAAAAGCAACAAAGATAATTCCTACATTATAGGCTTAAAAGATCTTTATTAAGCCTTTTGCTCTTAAGAACCAGCTCAATAAACTAAGCTAAGATATCAATCTTGTTTAGATCTAAAATCGCTGTTGTGCCTTGATCTATTTGACTCTCAAAACGAATCTCCCACTCGCACTGACGACATATCCATTCAACAATGGCCAAACCCAGTCCAAAACCTTTGATTTCTGAATGTTCATTGGCCCTGAAAAATGGTTTGAAAATTTCTGATAATTGTTCTTCGGTCATGCCTTTTCCATGATCTTTGATGATAACCTTGGATTGATCAATGGTGACACACAGTTCACTGTCAGCATCACTGTATAAGCAAGCATTTCTAACCAAATTATTAATTACGATGGTAAATAATTTATCAGAAATTTGCCCTTCAATCAGGTTTTTTGGATGCCATTTGAGTTGTATGTTCTTTTCGGTAAAGTTTCTCAGATTTTTCTCCACCAATTCTTTGAGTAAATCATTGATGACCACTTTTTGTTGTGATACAGCGGTGTCTTGTTCTCGTGATAACAAGAGCAAAGATTCAACCAACTCTTGCATTTCAATGACCATATTGTCCATACGATTAACAACTTTTAGACTGTCCTGGTTAAGTTGTTGCTTTTTTAATATCGAGATTGAGCCTTTAAGCACAGTTAATGGTGTTCGCAGTTCATGACTGGCATAACGGGAAAAGTTGCGTTCTCGTTTGACGAATTCAGAAATACGATGAGAAAAGTTTTGGAACGAGTCAACCAGTGCAGCGACCTCTATATTTGCTGAACTCACAACCGAATCGAAGCTTAAGTCAGCCAGTTCCTGTTTGTTAACGTTAACAGATTCAATTTTTTTGATCACCTGCAATATTGGTGAGACAGCCCGTTTAGATTGCACATAAGAATAAAAAGCGGGTAAATAAATGGCCAGTAAAACCACAATCAAAGGGGCGATACCAAAATAAAGCGCCAAGATAGATACTTGGGCCTCTTCAAAAATCAGGTAAAGTTTTTTGTTGTCTTTTTCTGTCAGATATACAATGGGCAATTTTTCATTCAGATTGACCCGTTGATAATTGTGTTCAATATTTTTTAAAACAAGAGGTGTGCGTGAATAATCATTATTTTCTACCAAATAGCCAGTAAGGTTCATGGTTTTGGGTAATGAAAAGCTGGAGTCTTTGTCATAATGTCTCCAGAAAAACTCCGCTTCTCCAATCAATGCTTGTTTGATCAATACGTTTTCAACCACTTTGGCTGCACCAAATACACTGGCAACTGTGACTACGCTGATAAATACCAGCTGAATAAAAAACACTTTATTCAGCTTTTTGTATACGCCAGTTTGTTTGGTTGCTTTATTTTTGTTCATTGATTAATTCACACTTATTCTTTTAAGATTTTTTTGAAAATAAATAGTGTCCAACCAACCATTCATTGCCTTTATTGTATCCAAACAGTTCTGCACATGACATAAAAAAGATTCTCCAACGGTGAAACCATTTGTTGTGATCTTGTCCGTAAATATTTTTGAACAACTCCATCACTTGTGTTTTGTTGTTGTCCATATTCTCAAGCCAATGGTTAGCTGTTTTTTCATAATGTTGGCCATTATTCATCCAGCGAGTTTCAATATTCAATTGTTGTTGAAAATATAAAAAGGTATCGGCCGCAGGCATTTGTCCACCACTGAAAAAGTATTTGCCCATCCAATTATCGCTGCCTTGTGTATCAAATGGATACATCAAATAGCGATGGCAAAATATGTGCACAAACAATAAACCATCCTCTTTCAGCCATGATGATATTTTATTAAATAATTGCTGATAGTTTCTAACGTGTTCAAACATTTCAATCGAGACCACTCGATCAAACTTTTGCTCAATTTCAAATTCATTGATATCATTGGTGATGATTTTGATGTTGGTCAGTCCCCTTTTCTGCGCTTGTGCCATGATATGTTTTCTTTGAGAGTGTGAGTTAGACAAGCCTGTGATCTGGGCATTGGGTAATTTTTCAGCCAAATATAAAGTTAAAGAACCCCAGCCACAACCCAATTCGAGAATATTTTGTCCATCAACGAACTGGCCCCTTTCAAGATATAATGCAAGCATATTTTCTTCAGCTTCATCAATCGGCTCATTGGCTTTGTAATAACAAGAAGAATATTTTTTTCTTTTACCCAAGCACAAATCATAAAACTGAGCATCAACTTCATAGTGTTGTTCATTGGCTTTATCGGTATCAATCGCCAATAGTGATTGTTTCAGAGTATTGATGAACTGATTAAATTGTTGTGTTTGCTTTTCAGGATCATGGGCAAACTCTTCTTGTAAACGTTGTTTGACCAGTCGCCTGATACAATAACGCACCATAAAATCTGGCAATCTGCCGTTTTCAATGAGACCAATGACAAAGTCAATCAGCTTTTGGTTTCCAGGGGAAAAATTGGTTAGTTCTGTTTTGGTATTCACGGTAGGGTTGTCCTCGATTAATTAATGATTGTTGCTCAGAAAAAGGAATGCCAGTCAATTTGACTAAAAAAATGAGCATTAAAACTGGGTAGATGAGTGACCAATAAAAATAGTCGCTGTTCATCAGTAAAATGGGGTACACAAACCAGTGTAACCATTCAAAAAAGTAGTTGGGGTGTCTGGAATATTTCCACAAACCCACATCACAGACTTGTTTTGGGTGATTTTTTTTAAATTGAAATAACTGCTTGTCTGCTGTCGTTACTCCAATCAGTGAAGTTAAGCCAATAATTAATGCTGCACCTATACTTACAGTTGAATCAATGGTGACTTGGCTAAGCCAATAAGCCGGGATGACAAACATCCAGATTAAAAGCGCCTGAAACATAAAGAAAGACAAAAATTTTAACTGTGTTAAATGGTGCCAGTGTTTTCTTAGGTAAGCATATCGACTGTCCTCGTGTGACATTCGATATCGAACAATCAAATGAATGGTCAGTCGTAAGTACCACAATGCAGGAAAAATCAATACCATTGGTGAAACCGATCGAACATGCTGGAATGACCAATAAAAGTAAAAACTGCATATGACTATACCAGCAGACCAAGTGATATCGACAATGTCAGCATTTGATGTGCGGTATTGCCATAACCATGCACAAAGTTGCATGAAGATGCAGATGATGGCGGCATTCAATAATAAATTATCTGTAAGCATATTTTCTGGTGCTGAAGTTGGTATTGTTTGCAAAAAGAATCAAACTGAAGACAATGACCCATAGTATACTGGCCACAGTCAATGATAGTATGGGGTTGTTGAGACTAATTGCACCAATTTTTTGAGCCGAGTAATAAGAAAAAGCCGGCCCAATGGCAACAAAAAAATAAGCCAATTTAATTCTTTTCAGCATCCATGACATGCTGTGATTCAATGCCAGTCCAAAACCAATCCACAGCATGATGATCCACAGTGGCGCAATGCTGTCGTAACCAAAATCATAAAAGTAATCCACCAATTGCCAGTAGGCCAGTAGACTATCCAATACAAAACCAAGCCCAATACACAAGATAACGGTCTTGAAGTCGCCTGGTTTTCTGACAGTTGGTAAACAATGATAAATTAACATGATCCCAATCACCACCAGTGCAGGTGTGATCTCCTGATAGGATACCCCAAAAATACAACTTATCCATAGGAGCTGGAACAGGATAAAGTTAATCACGTTACTCATGCACTGATGGTATACATTGGTTTTTTATGAGTTCTTGGTTTGGTCATGACCATGTGAACGACGCTGATAGAATTCTCCAGAAAACCGCCTTCACAGTAACAAAAATAGAACTCCCACATTCTTTGAAATGTTTGCTTATAGCCTAGTTTCTCGGCTTGTTTAAGTTGTTTCTTAAAGCGGCGATTCCATGCATTGAGCGTGTATGCATAACTGTGGCCAAAGTCTTCCAGATTAAACAGTTTCATCTTGGTTGATTCAGCATTCACTTTAAGAATCTCACCGATAGAAGGGATAAAGCTGCCTGGAAATATGTACTTTTTAATAAAATCAACAGATTTCAATGCTTGCTGATAACGGTGATCCTCGATGGTGATGGCTTGAATCAATGCAATGCCATCATCTGTGAGTAAATCGTTACATTTTTTCAAATAAGTCGGCAAATAGTGATGACCAACGGCTTCAATCATTTCTATCGAAACCAGTTTGTTATATTGCCCACTGAGGTTGCGATAATCTTCTTTAAGCAAATTAATTTTATCACTCAACCCCTCTTCTATGATGCGTTGTCGAGCATAATCGTGTTGCTCACTTGAGATGGTGGTTGTGGTTACTTGACAACCGTAATTTTTGGCCATGTATATCGCAAGCCCACCCCAGCCAGTGCCAATCTCTATGACGTGATCGTTGGGTGATAGTTCAAGTTTCTCACAAATGGTTTTGAGTTTGTATTCACTGGCTTGCTCTAAGCTGTCATTTTTATTTTGGTAAATGGCCGATGAATACATCATGTGTTTATCTAAAAACAGTTCAAACAAATCATTGCCCAAGTCATAGTGTTCAGCAATATTTTTCTTACTGCCTTTTTGTGAGTTTTTATTGAAATAATGCATGATCTTCAAAGCATTGTTTTTTATCCAGGCACTGCCACCTTCCAAACCATCCAATATGTCCTGATTACGAACAAATAATCTGATCAAATCGGTTAAGTTGTGGCTGTCCCAATGATGCATCATGTATTGCTCGGCGGCTCCGATACTGCCTTGTAAAGCGATGGCTTTGTAAAAGTCTTTATCATGAACAACAATATTGGCTTTTAATGAGCTTTTTGGGTCGCCAAAGTCATATTGATCGTCACAGTCTTGAATATGCAGGTGAGCGTTTTGTATTTTGCTCAATTGTTTAAAAAGCTGTGATTTGATGAATTGATCAAAACGGCTGGAGTGTTCACTGAGCTGCTGTGTATTATTGATTGCTTTAGATTTATTCATAATATTAAGTTGTTTTTTGAGATTTTGGATGACTGAAAAATGGAATGCCTTTAAGCCAGATTTTCAGTGCTTGCCAATAAATGCCAGAGAGCATTTTGATGCCTTGAAAGGGTCTTGTGATCATCCATTTCAACTGATTTTTGTCAGTCATGGGTTGTAATTGGGTTTTGAGAACAACATTCATGATGGTTTTACCTTTTTGATCGAGTTGCATGGAAACATCAAATTGTTGATCAGTGATTTTAAAATTCCAAGCGTAATCGATATCCATCTCAGCAAATGGGGAGATATGAAATGATTTACTGAATCTGAAAGTGGCATCATGCGCATGCTGTGAATCACACTTGAGATCATGAAAATACAGGTGTTTTTGCCCCCAAGGTGTGTTATTTATTTCAGAAACAATGTAACTGAGTTGTTTGTTCTCGTAACAAAGATAAAAATTAACAGAGTTAAAACCACAGCCTAAAAATCGAGGATGTGTGAATAAATACACTTGTCCATCAAAAGGGTGCTGGGTTTGTGATACCAGATAATCGTGTATTTTATCTTTTATAGATACCTGTTCATCGTTGATGTAATCCTTGTTTTTTATACTGATGAGGTTAAAAGCATTGAGGCTAAACCACCGGTTATTTTTGATGGTTTGATCAAGCTGAGAAAGGTTGAATAAACACCAGCTCATGTGGTATTTGAACCGATGCTTTTTGGGGTGCTGCCTGTGGTGAACAACATGTCCTGTACAGTACTGGTTTTGCATCAGGATGACACCTCTTTTTTCAAGAGTTTTACTGCTTCAACAGCGCTTCTCGCACCATCCTCATGAAAACCCCAACCCCAGTAAGCACCACAAAAATAACTTCGGTTTTGGCCTTGTATTTCGTGTTGACGTTTCTGGGCATTAATGGTGTCATGGGTATAAACTGGGTGCTGATAGTAAACCGTTTTTAACTTTAGATCATCGGCAATGTATTGTGATTGATTCAAGCTGACAATCAAAGGTTCAGGACAATCAATGTTTTGTAATAGATTCATGTAATAATTAACAGTACATGCTGATTGTTTATGGCTATCTGGGTACTTGTTTACGACCCAGCTCGCCCATGCTTTTTTATTTTTGGGCATGATCGATGCATCAGTGTGTAAGTCTATGGTGTTCGAGGTGTAGGGAATACATGAAAGTATCTCTTCTTCAGTTTGAGAAGGATTTGCAATCATTGCCAATGCTTGATCACTGTGGCAAGCAAAAATCACATAATCGAAAGAGTGGGAACTGTGATCAGTTGATACCACAATATTGTCCTTGAATCTGCTGACTTGAGTGACAGCACTATTTGTTAGCAGTGACGCCGTTAAATGCTGTTTAAGGGTTTCAACGTATTGTTGTGAGCCTCCTTGGATTGTTTCCCACGTTGGACGCTTATTGATTTGTAACATCTGGTGATTTTTCATGAATGATAACAAATAAGTCAACGGGAACTGTTTAACTGATGCAAAATCCCCTGACCATAAGGCCGATGCCATAGGCACAATGTGTTCTTCAATAAAATATTCACTGTAGTTGTTTTCTGACAAGTAATCTCCAAGTGTAATATCAGGATCATCTTGCAATATTTGCGGTGCAACTTTGTAAAAACGCATGATGTCTTTGATCATTTTGTAGAACTTTAGATTGAACAAGTTTTTTTTCTGACAAAATAGACTGCTGATATTGGTGGCGTTGTATTCTAAGCCAGAGGCCATATTATTTACCGCAAAACTCATGTCACTGGATTGGGTTTTAATCTGATATTTATCCAACATGGCAAAAAAGTTTTTGTAAACTGAACGGTTGCACACAATGAATCCCGTATCAACATGGTAACTTTTGTCAGCAACCTTGACTTTGTGTGTATCAGTATGACCACCAAGTCTGTCTGATTTCTCAAATAAGATGTAATCAGCATGCCCTTCGAGATGATGAGCAGCCATCAATCCAGATATTCCTCCACCTATGATAGCCACTTTCATGAGATTTTCACTATTTGTTTCATAGACAACAATTTAGGGTTGGGGTATTTTAAATCCCATACCAAACCCAACTTCTCCATGGCTTTGATGACATAAAAACTGATGTCAATTTGCCACCATTTAAACCCTTGTCTAACAGACCCTGGAGCACAATGATGGTTGTTATGCCAACCTTCTCCCAGTGTTAGCAATGCCAATACGAAGTTGTTTCTACTGTCATCACCAGTATTATAGGGGCGGGTGCCCAAAACATGTGCCAATGAGTTGATACAATAGGTGACATGAGAAAGTAATATTGTAGAGATAAAGTAACCCCATACCACCAACTGCCAACCTGTTACTTCCAATGAAGGGATAAAAAGATAAAATATGTGACCACAAATAAAAAGCAGCAATGCAAAGGCAAAAGGGAAAATAATGTCGTAACGATCAATGAATCTCAACTCAGGAAATTCATAGAGGTCTTTAACCCGATCATTATTGGTGTGAAAGTTTTCATGTTTTAAGAACCATTGAAGGTGACTGTTTAGAAAACCCTCTTTTGGAGAATGGATGTCATCTGGCTTATCGGAATGTCTGTGATGATGTCTGTGATGGGCAGCCCACCACAATGGGCCTCTTTGTGTTGCTGTTGCTCCGATGATGGCAAAAATAGTTTGTGTTGTGCGACTGGTTTTAAATGTTTTGTGTGAAAAATAACGATGATAAAAGGCTGTAATAGCGAACATTCTGATTAAGTAAGAGGCAATACAAACAATGACTGCTGTAGTAGAGACACCTACCCATATGACAGCAAAACATGCCAGATGAATGCCAATAAAAGGAATGATTCTTAGCCAGTCAATGCCTTCTTTACCCGGTTTATTGGTTTCGTTATCGAACCACTTGAGAAAAAACATAATTAATTTAGAGTTAGTATTGATGGTGACAATAGTATAGATATTTTGGTGAAATTAATGTGAAGAGACCTCAGCATAACTACAGTGACGAGTAAAAAATGATTAAATTCATCCACTTTTCGTTAAAAATCTGGTCAATAGCCAGCTATTACCTGCGATTTTTGCCTCAATTTGATAAATTTTCTCTATTTTTTCTTTCGCCATCTAGTTATGCTGAGGTCTTGTGAAATAAGATACCTTTTCATTCACGTTTTTTAGACAAGAGGTCACATACAATGGCCAAGTATTATAACCAGCGCAGTCATGTATGAAATATATTATTGTGGCCATTGTTTTATTAGCGATTTTGATTACCATCGCTGTGGCCAAGATTCCAAAAAGTAACAATCAATTTACTGATAACTATTTACATCAGCTTGAACAATTTAATTCAACCCATACGGTAAATAATGTCAAAGACAAGTTTTTAAAATTGTTCAAGAACTTTAAATCAGGTGCAACTGAAGAAATCATTAAAAACACTTATGCAGACAGTTTTTATTTCAATGACACCTTTAGGGTACTGTATGATATTGAGGATTTAGTACCTTACCTGACTGAAACGGCTGCAAATGTCGAAACAACCACCGTTGATATTTTAGACACAGCCTACAGCGGAACAGATTATTATGTGCGTTGGGAAATGGTGATGGTCGTTGATGTCAAAGGCGAAGAACTGTTTTCTCGCTCCATCGGTATGACACAACTGCGTTTCAATGATGAAGGAAAAATTATTTTTCATCAAGATTTTTGGGACAGCACCGAAGGTTTCTTTCAACACCTACCATACATAGGTTATATGATCAGGAAAATTAAGAGTCAGTTATGAAATTAGTAATTATATTGATGTTAATGCATTCTCTCAGTTATGCAAAAAATAATGAGGCTTTACCAGAATCCATCACTGTAGATTCCAAAAAATATGAATTGTGTAAAGACCATACCGTCAGGCAGGCTTTGTTCATCAAAGTCGCTTATGTTGGTTTGTACTTGCAAGACTGTAATCAAGACGAAAATATTTTGCAGATAGCAGATAAATTAGTCAGATTCAATTATCAGGTCACCATTAAATCGTCATTCTTTAAGGAAGCTGCTTATGATTTCTTTGTAAAAAACCTTAATGACAGTCCAACAGGTGATAAAATTGCACAGTTAACCGATTTTAATGAACTCTACCAAGACATGAAGTCTGATGATTGTTATGACCTGTACTTGAAAGAAGGTCGGCAATTAAAATTGTATAAAAATACGGAATTGCTGGGCAGCAGTTCAGATACTGATTTCTCAAATCAATACTTTAATATTTGGTTCGGCCAATACCCAGCCATCAAAAAACTCAAAAAAGCATTCTTACCTACTGTGAGTTAAAACATAACGAATACATTACTCAAACACTGAAGCAATCTCTTTTTATCAAAAAACCTTTGTTCGGGTTAGGCTGTTGTGCTGAATGTCTTATTTGATTAGATGAACATTTGTACCTTATTCTTAAAAAATCGCAGTTTTATTGAACATTTATCAGGTTAACACTACTCACTTAATAAATATATAGCCCTCTAAAGGATATATAAAAAAAATATTGATAAAGAAGAGTAATAATGAGTCTAAGATGTTTTCAATTCATCATAATCGTGTCACTTTTTTCAATGGTGGTTAGCGCCGAGACAGAGGTTAAGTCAAGTCATCAATTGTTCAAAGGTGTTATTGTTGACACTCAAGATGAATGGCTTTATTTCATGAATACCAATGGCAAACTTCAGGCAGTCAATTTAATATCTGGCGAAAAAGTTTGGCAAACTACAGAAACATATTTACCCTTATTGGTCTATGATTCCCACCTGATTGCACAAAAACAGACCCATAAAAAAGGTTCATTATCGCTGGTCTCATTTGAAAAATTTACTGGTACAATTAAAGAGGAACGGTTTTTTCCTTTACCGGAAAAAGTAACCCCTCTGATGAATGATGAGTTAAACCGCCACTTTAGTATCTCGGCAAATCATGATGACCCAATTAGTTTGAAGTTGAATTGGCATTATAAAGTTAAACCATATGATGCAATGCCTTTTGTGCCCTTGAATGACACTTTTGTTATATCTCAGTTGAATAAAGAGTCGCTCCATGGGACGTTTATATTTGATAATAGTCCAGCACTCTCTAAAGTAAAGGTGAAATCATTTTTAAATAAGTCAACAGCTCCAAAAGCAAATATTGAGGGTCGTTTTTTAACAAATAAAAAAGTTGGACGTCAGTTTGTTAGTGTCTCTAAAGAGCATATATTGCTGAGTACGCCGACATCTGATTCTCAATCGTTAAAAAGTTATTTATGGCAGATTTATGATCGTTCAGGCAACTCTATTGGGGCCATTTCACAAGCCAATTCTTATTTACCATTCTTGATAATTAAGGATACTATTATTTTCATCAGGTTACCTTCCACCCATTTTATTAATGACGAAAAAGTTGAGTCACAATTATCGGTTAATGCCTACGCTTTGAACTCTGGTCAGTTTTTGTGGAATTATGAAATAAAAGACCTGAGTTACACAGGGCCCATACCACATTAAATCTCAAAACATATGCAAGGTTTCAATAATGAAAAATCTATTCAATAATAAAATAATTATATTCATCAGTAGTTTTATATTAAATCAATCATTTGCACAAACCGTCATCAACCAAGGTCCTGCACCATTTGATGGGGGGCAATCAGAGTCTATTGGTGATAACCAAGTCGGAGCGGTTAATTCTATAGCAGCTCATCCGACAAATGCCAATATTTTGTATTTGGGTACAGTAAATGGTGGTATATGGAGAACACATAATGCAATGAGTAATGATCCTGATTGGGAGCCATTAACCGACCAGCTTCAATCTAATTCAATACAAACCCTTGTTTTTGATTCCAGCGATCCAACACATCAAACATTGATAGCAGGCATTGGAACAATCAGTAGTTATTATTTCATAGGAGGTAAGAGGCTGGGTTTATTGATCACAAGGGATGGTGGCGATAGTTGGAGTTCAATTGGACAAGAGCTTATCGGTAGCAATATATCCGGTATCATTGCACAAGGGCAAACCATCGTTGTATCTGTAGATGATAATGATGGTGATTTTTCATGTGACCAAACTGGTCTATTCAGGTCAACTGATGGCGGAGTCAGTTTTTCTCAAGTGCATGAAGGCATTTCAGGCGGCTCGGTGGATGCTTTGACTGTTGATCCAAATGATGCAAGCATTTTATATGCCAGTGTTGTATTAGCAACCAGTGATTGTAATGGGGTGACTGGAATATATAAGAGCACAGATACTGGGTCATCATGGTTTAAAATCAGTAACCCGCAAATGGATGCAGCGCTACAAGATGACCTACGTACACACGTTGAAATTGCTGTCGGTCAACATAACAATGTTTATGTGGCCATTATGAAACCAGTTCAGGATTCAAGATTTACCAAGTTATCTGGTATTTTTAGGTCAGGTAATGGAGGCAGTGTCTTTTAAAGAATGGGGATGCCAGGGACATTGGAACAAAATGACCCAAATGATCCCAGTAATACCATATTCAGAGGCATCCATGTTGGCGGGCAAGGTTCAGTTCACTCATCTTTGGTAGCAGATCCTTTTAATGAGTTTATTGTCTACATTGGTGGAGATCGTCAACCTCACGCAATTTTGGGCGATGATACGTTTTTTCCTAACTCAATTGGAGCATTAACATTCAGCGGTAGATTGTTTCGAGGAGATGCGTCACGAACCGCCAGTAATCAATGGTTTCCTTTGACTCATATTGGAACAGCCAATAATACTTCGGCACATGCTGACTCACGTGACATGGCTTTTGCTGCAAATGGCGTTTTGCTTGAAGCAGATGATGGTGGTATTTATATGCGTACCTCACCACAAGATGACACTGGTGACTGGTTTTCATTAAATGGAAATATGCAAAACACAGAAATACATTCAGCTGCATATGATAGTAACTCTAATATACTGGCTGGTGGCACTCAGGACAATGGTCAAGGGAATCAACTGACATCTGATGGAACTCAGTGGGAAGTATTAATTGGTGGAGATGGAGGTGACTTTATTATTGATAATCAGACATTATCGGGATTAGATCAATCCATAAGGTACACCAGTTTACAGTATTTGGGGCGATTTACACGTTATGTCGTTGATCAACATAACGAAGTGCTGTCTTTAACTCATCCGAGCTTAATGGTGGTCAGCGGTGATAAAGACCCTATTGGTCAGTTTTTAACACCTGTTGCGATTAATTCAATGAATGCTGACCGTTTGATTTTTGGGTTCAGTAACGATCAAATTGACCAAGACAATGATAATAATTATGGCGGTGTGTATGAATCTTTTGATCAAGGAGATACCCTTGTTCAATTGAATCCAGCTGGAATTGAGGCTTTTGGAATTCAATCCAACTCTATATCAGCAGGAGGTCCAAATAATGAAGAGCTTTTATATGTTGCAGCAGGAGAGCATTTATACAGAAGAACAGTGGCAGGACAAGCCTTACAATCTGTTTTCAAATCAAACAACACAATTGCGGCAGTTTGCCAAGATGAACATGAGGGAGATCAGGCTTTTTTTATTGAACTCAGAGGCAGTGTTTACAAAACCACCAATACCGGAGACATTTGGATAGAAATTGGAGAAAACCTCAGTGATCTTGATCCAGGTCGGTTGTGGGCAATCAAACACATCTCTAACCCTCAGTCATTAAATGATATCTTGGCGGTCGGAGCTGATAGAGGTGTTTTCATCGCTCAAAAAAAATCGGAATATAAAGTATGGCAGAAGCTTGCTTCTATTCCCAATGTGCCTGTTTTTGGAATGAATTATAATCAAAATATGGATGAATTAATGGTCAATACTTTAGGGCGAGGTACCTTTGTATATACGCCTTTATTTGATCATTCATCAGATGTTATTTTTGAAAATGGTTTTGAGTAATGGATCAAAACCATCATTTATATCATCTGCATTCATGTGTTTTCTTTAAATAAATCGATGGCACGGACTCTGGCAGATTTGTAATCAACGATGGGTGATGGGTAATCACATGCTAAGCGTTGTTCGCTGCTTGGAAAATGAATCGACTTTATGTCCAGAGATTTTAAATCGGGTACGAATTTTTTTATGAACTTGCCTTGCTTATCAAATTTTTCAGATTGACTCATTGGGTTAAAGACACGAAAATAGGGCGCAGAATCACAACCAGTTGAAGCGCTCCATTGCCAACCACCATTGTTGGCCGCAAATTCGCCATCAATCAAAGTTTGCATGAAGTATTGTTCACCTTTGCGCCAATCAATGAATAACAGCTTGGTCAAGAAACTGGCACTTAACATCCTTAATCTGTTGTGCATCCAGCCCGTTTGATTTAACTGGCGCATGGCTGCATCGATGATGGGAAAGCCTGTTTGCCCATTGCACCAGGCGTTAAAAGCTTTTTCATCATTACGCCAAGGGATAGATGTGGTATTGGATTTAAAATCTTGAGATTTGCTGATGTGTGGAAAATGTAACATCAATTGTCGATAAAAATCTCGCCAAGTCAACTCTCTTAACCATTCATCATTCAGCCATGTCTCAGGAGCTTGATCATTTTGATAGGCCTCCTTGATGTACTCAAGGCACGTTCTGGGGCCTATCATGCCCAATGCCAAATAAGGAGAGATGGCGCTTGTTGCAGCCACTGCTGGATAATCCCTCATTTTGTGATAGGCCTTTATTTTTTGTTGACAAAATTCATTCAATCTTTGTTCGACTGCGTCACTGTCTGCAGGCCATAAATCTTGTCGGTAATCATCAAAAGCATCAGTTACATGAGACAAATCATTGGTCACAGGCTCTGCTTGTTGATCTGGAACCGGTATTGTTTGGTTATTTTGGTGACTGAGTATTTTCAACCATTTTTTGTAATAAGCTGTGAACACTTTAAAGGGCAGACCTGACAAATTAAACAAAGGTTGGCTGACCACCAAATCATAAGGTTGAGGATGCACTGCAATGTTATTTTTATGCAAGTATTGGCTGACTTGATTGTCTCTTGTGTTTTCATCCAGCGGGGTTTCTTTGTTGAACCACAATGCCTGAATTTCATGTTTACGACAATGAGCAAGCAACAGATCTGAAATGTCACTGAACCAATCAGTTTCAATGGTGTGACATTCAATGCCTTTTTGACCCAACTCATTTGCTAAAGACTTCAGAGCATTTAAGCGTAAACCGATGCTGGCATCTGAAACATGGTGTTTTTTCCACTGTTTAATGCTGATGATAAAAATCACTTTTACCGGGCCTTGTTGTGAAGCTAAATACAAGGCAGGGTTGTCTTTGATGCGTAAATCATGGCGCAACCAAACGAGTTGAGTGTTTTTTGTTGTCATATGTTATTACGCAAACCTAGTGTTGGTGGGTAGGGGTTGAGGTAATATTGGCTGTTAATATATGATGAGCCGTATTGTTTCAAATAATGTTTGAGCATGGTTAAAGGCGTTATCAAGTTCACCTCATTGAGTCGGTATTTTTCAATTAAGCTGACGATATCTCTTTTGGCTTCAGTCGAAAGAGATGTTTTGAGGTAGCCGAAAATGTGTTGTAAGACATTACAATGGTTTTTTCGAGTAGCGGGTTTCTTAATAGCCAGCATGAATCTTTCGATGTATTCGGGTAATAATTCATCAAACGGTTTTTGATCATGATTACTGACCAATTGCCCGAGGCCTTTGTATTCAATTTGAGAATGTGCCATCAAAATGTATTTGTATTGACTGTGAAACTTGATCAGTGATTTCATACTGGGGTTGGCATTCACGGTCTTTTGAAAGATGTGATAAGCAAATACACGCATAATAAAGTTTTCTCTCAAGTGTTTATCATTGAGTCGGCCATCTTCCTCTACGGGTAAATTGGGAAACCTTTTCATCAAAGCATCGGCAAATAATCCCCTTTTCATTTCCATATGAGCGTGACCATTTTTTTGATAAACCTTGATGCGCTCCATCCCACAACTCGGCGATTTTTTCATGAGAATATAACCACTGAGATCGCTTTGTTTTTCGATATAGGGATTCACAGCATTGTATAACTGGGCGCTGACATCTGATCCTGGCTGTTTACTGAAAGCCAATCGGGGATTATTGATGTCTCCTTCCAACCTGAGTGTTGGCCTAGGAATGCCAAATCCTGCAGAAACCTCTGGGCAATACTTTCTGAAGGAAAAATGTTCACTCAGCGAATGTTTACAGAATTTTGACTGAGTATGTCCACCGTTATATCTGACTTCATCACCGAGAAGACAAGCGCTGATACCAACGATGATTTTATCGTTTGTGATTTGATTGGTCGTGTAATTAAGCATAAGCACCTCTTTAGCATTTAGTTATACAAAAACAATGACATGTACAATGTCTGCTTGTACAATAACATAAAAATGTACAATATTAAATAGAGTTGTACAAAATATAATAAATGTACAACAACAATCAACATGAATACACAAGAAAAACACCAATTCGTTACCATCAGCGAGTTATCACAGCTGACAGGCGTTAACTCTGTTACCTTAAGGGCTTGGGAAAGAAGATATGGTTTGTTAAAGCCGCAACGTTCGTCAAAAGGGCATCGACTCTATCTCCGTGATGATATTGACAAGGTTATCTCTATTTTAGCGTGGATAAATAAGGGTGTTTCGGTGGGCAAAGTCAAGCCATTATTGATAAATGGTGCTGATGAAAATACGGTTGAGATCAGTGATCAATGGAATGAGTATCAATCCACATTACTGTCTGCAGCACATGATTTTAATGAAGGTAAAATTGAAACAATTTATCAAAAGATAACCAAGCAATATCCCATGTCTACGTGTATACAGTATTGTTTTAAACCTTTGTTTGAGCTTCAATACAACAACCCTGATGTCAGCAGTGGCGAATATTTTTTATCCTCTTGCTTAAAATACAGATTGCAAAATTCATTGTTGTTTTTTAATAAAAGCTTCAAGAAAGCCGATTGTAAATGTGTTTTGTTGAGTCATGAATCTTCGTCATCATGGAAAGTCTGGATTACTGCACTTCTTCTGCAAGAACAAGGCATTAAAGTGCACATACTTGATGAAGTGGCAACAATTGACTCATGTTTGAAAATAGTCGTTGATTTAAAGCCCCAGTATGCCGTTATTTATTCTGAATCACACGCAGACAGCATAACTAATGATGATATTGTCTTCCTCAATGATCATGAAAACATTTATCTGGCTGGTCATAAAATATGGCTTGCGAAAAATCAACAGAGATTTGCCCCAATAAATGGGTTCATATTACTCAATCCAATTGATATATTAAGCCAGTCAATTGTCAAACAGAAAAAAAACTAATTTATGCGGCAATAAAAGCAGTAAAAAATAAGATCATCCGGTAAATCAAGAAAGTGTAATAAATGGCGATGCCTAATAACAATGCTTTGCACAGACTAACAAGAGGCTTTTGTTGATAAACCCGTTTGATGGCATGATAAATATAAGTAATATAAATAGCAAATAATACAAGGCTGCCGAGAGCCTCATGCATATATGGTTTGATACCAAGCCAGGGTAGGTCATTGGTAAGGGATAACAGTGACAGCACTAGTGGCATGATCAACACAGGAATCAAAATAATGAATGTGATGATATGGGTGGAAAATACCAGGTGTAAAACCAGATTATCAGCCCTTCTCCGATACTGTATTAGGCTCAGGAAAAAACAAAAAATGGGTATAGAAATGAATAGCAGACTTTTGGCTTGTATTTTGACTACTCGGTTAAAACGGCTTTCATAATCAGTGAAAGAGACAGACGCTTTTTCCAGTTTCTCATTAACCAAAGACGATGCCATTTCTTGGTGAATGAAATTTGGAGAATTAACGTGGTACTTAAGTGGCGTAGTAAATGTACTATAACCGATAAAACCATCCATAAAAAAGTAAATTATGTTGGCAAAAATAAATACTTGAAATGGCAACAATAGCGATTTACGAACACCTTTCATGTATTGTTGTGTCAATAATCCAGGACGCGTGAACAATAAGATAAAACTCTTAAAAAATTTATTGTCGATATCGGAAATTGATAAGTACAATTGGCCAAAAAAACCGCTATAACTTAAATCCTTTGCCTGTAATTTTTTTTCGCCGCATTGAAAGCAATAAGGGCCTTGCCATGGGGTTGAACATCGAGGGCAACTATTTTGAGGTTGATGCATGGTGACAGATTGTGGCAGTGATTTTATTGAACCGCTGCCACAATTATCGAATTGATTATACGTGTTTGCCTTTTTCCCAACCTTGGTTAGACAGGAACTTCTCACCAGCGTCATTGGCGCCATCTTCTAATGTTGTGCCCATGGAGTCATTCCATCGATTTAAATAACCAAATAATGAGATAACACCGAGTATTTCAACAACTTCGCCTTCAGTCCAATGTGCCAACAATTTTTCTCGGTATGAATCGTTAACAGCATTAGGGGCACTTGATGCGGCTATGGCAAATTCAAAAGCAATTTTTTCAGCATCAGTATATAAATCACTGGTTCTGAATTCCCAGATTTTATCCAGTCGTTCATCAGTACCACCATATCTGTTGGCGGCCAAAATGGTATGAGCTTGGCAATAGCGACAACCAGTATTGGCACTTGTTAGATAGCCAATTAATCTTTTCTGCTCAGAGGTGACTTTGCCTTTATTTTCCATAACAGCCTTGTTTAAGTTAATAAATGCAGTAGCAATGGCGGGGCGTCTTTGCATGGTTAAAACACTGTTTGGGCAAAAACCCAATGTCTCATTAAAAAATTTGGCAAGCTCTGCCACTTCATCATTGGTATTATGATCTAATGGTGTAATTAAAGGCATAATCTTCTCTTTATTAGTTTTGTGAGTGTTAGAAATCTCTTCTCAAATGTCTAGGATTTGGTCAAGACCTCTATTCATATTTTTTAAGCATTAACCCGAATAGTTCATTCTATGATGAAATATTCGGGTTAACATATTACTGTTGATTGAAAACAAATCAATGGTTTTTTTGTGAAAAGCCAATAAATCAATAAAATTTCATGACTTTTATTGATTCGATAAGGGTTCAAAATAACAGCTTAAAGCGTTTTTCTAATTGTCGCATGATGACAGACAAGTAGCCAAACTCGGATAATTCATCATAGAATGGATTTTAGGGTAAAATCGGCTTTTTTACCAATTTGATGAAATATCAGGGCTAGCTAATCGATTATTAACCAGAGGCTTTATAATCAATTAGTCAAATGACATGATCCATTTTTGAGTGGATCATGTGTAATTCAATGTTAATCTCTTACGCCAATCTGTAGGTACTTGAAGCCCAATTCATTCATGCGACTTTTATCGAATTGATTACGACCATCAAAAAATACCGCTGTTTTGAGTCGTGATTTGATGACATCAAAGTCTGGGCTTCTGAATTCTGGCCATTCTGTAATCAAAATCAAGGCATCAGCATTATTAAGGGCTTGGTACTTTTCATCGCAATAACTGACACGATTATTGCCTCTTAAGTAATGTGTTTCGGCTTCAATTCTGGCTTTAGGATCATAAGCTTTGACATGTGCTCCGCGTTTGGTCAACTCGTTGATGATGGTGATCGATGAGGCTTCACGCATGTCATCAGTCCCAGGTTTAAAGGCCAAGCCCCACACCGCAAAAGTGTGCTGGCTTAAATCTTCGCCAAAGTACTTGATCACTTTATTTGAGATGACATGTTTTTGTTGTTTGTTGACCATTTCAACAGCGTCAAGCAATTGTGGCGTGTAGCCATAATCCTTGGAAGTTTTTGCCAATGCTTGTACATCTTTGGGGAAACAACTGCCACCATAACCACAGCCCGGGTATATAAAACTGTAACCAATTCTGGCATCGCTGCCAATTCCGTTTCGTACTTTGTTGACATCTGCACCAACCAATTCACATATGTTTGAAATCTCATTGATGAAAGAAATTTTGGTCGCCAACATCGCATTGGCAGCATATTTGGTCATTTCGGCACTGCGTACATCCATGGCAATGAACCTATCGTGATTCTTCATGAATGGGTTGTATAATTCATGCATGATGTTTAAGGCTTTTTCACTGTCAGCACCAACGATCACTCGATCAGGATACATAAAATCATCAATGGCAGCACCTTCTTTTAAAAATTCGGGGTTACTGACCACATCAAAGCTAAGATCAACACCACGTTCAGTGAGTTGTTTTTGGATGGCGTCTTTAACTTTGTCTGCTGTGCCAACTGGTACAGTTGATTTGTCGACAATAACAGCGTAATCATTAAGAGATTGACCAATGCTTTTTGCTACCGACAAGACATACTGCAAATCTGCACTGCCGTCTTCACCCATTGGTGTACCTACTGCAATGAATATCAGTTGTGCATTTTGAATCGATGTGTGTAAATCTGAAGAAAAAGTCAGAGACTTATGCTTTAAGTTGTCCTTCACCATTGAAGCTAAGCCCGGTTCATAAATCGGGATGTCGCCTTTTCTAAGATTGTCGATTTTTATTGTGTCAATGTCCACACATGTGACATGGTTACCCATTTGTGCAAAACACGCGCCGCTTACAAGGCCGACGTAACCTGATCCTATAATTGCAATTTTCATAATGCCCGCATGTTAACAAAAATAAATAACAGGTTAAAATAAAAAAAGCATTAATGGCATTTTTATTACAAGCTAAAGGCGGAAAAAAGTGTAAATTGATGTTGCTCATGCACAATAATGAGTGCTTTTAAAGTTTTTTGATGCTTAGCCCGAATATTTCATCAACATGGCTCTGCACAAGAGTCCTGTTTCATAATCTAGATTCTCAATATTTGAG
>CAYGTC010000022.1:0-60396 GCA_964352735.1 uncultured Alcanivoracaceae bacterium
AACAATATAGAGTATTATTGGGTTTGTTTTTTGACTTGTGAAGATAAATTTATTTATTATATTATTTTTTATAAAAATCTTTATTGTTTTGCACATATAAATGTTAATATATGTGCATATTTGTACGAAATAATATTCTTTCATACATTATTAATCCATATAAATAAACTCGTTTTGAGTATACATAACAAAATAAATAGGAAAAATTATGAAGCTTATAATCATATTTTTGGTGTTTTTTAATGCTACAGCACAATCACAAATATCTTTTGTGAATTGGGAAAATCATCCAGTTCATGCGATTGATATTTCTCCAGATAAAAATCGAATGGCAGTGGCCCATACAGCAGACAATCGAATTCAGCTGTTTGATATAAGCTTAGGTTATCCTGTCAAACTGGGCCATGTAAAAGTCGGTATCAATCCAGTATCTGTTAGATTTCAAAGCAATGAACAATTGTGGTCAGTCAACCACATTTCAGACTCAGTAAGTGTGATTAATTTTAATACTCGAACAGTTATTCAGACCATTCATACCAATGATGAGCCACATGATGTGGTATTTGCCAATGGTAAGGCTTTTGTCAGTTGTTCGCAACCCAATCAGGTGCAAGTTTTTCAAGAAAATAATCAATGGTCATTACTTGAAACCATTGATCTGAATGCTGAAGAACCTCGATCTATGGTCGTAAATAATGATGGTACAAAAGTTTATGTTGCCGCATTTGAGTCAGGTAACAGAACGACAGTTTTAGGCGGTGATAGAGATGAAAGCGGCACCCAAATTGGCACTCTTTTTAATCCAGTAAACAGAGGCTTTTCACCCTATGGCGGCGTTAATCCGCCTCCAAATAATGGAGGGGATTTTATGCCGCTGATTAATCCAGATAACCCACCAGCCCCCAAAGTGTCGTTGATCGTTAGGCAAAATGAACAAGATCGATGGCTTGATGATAATAATAGGGATTGGACTCATGTAGTCTCAGGAGAGCAAGCGCCCGGTTCTGGACGATTGGTTGGTTGGGAATTGCTGGATCATGATATTGCTGTGATTGATACAATGAATCATGAGGTCAATTATATTCCTCATTTAATGAACATTGGTATGGCTTTGGGTTTTAACGCGGCTAAAAATAAAATAACACTTGTTGGTACAGATGCCACCAATGAAATTAGATATGAACCCAATTTACGCAGCACTTTTGTTAAGGTCAAAGCTGCCATGGTAGATGCTGACACTTTTGAATCTGATGTTTTTGATTTGAATCCACATTTAAATTATCAAGAACAGACTGTACAACAAGGGATCAGGAACTTATCGACTGGTGATCCACGTGGTATTACTTGGAATGTTTCTGGTAATAAGGGTTATATTGCGGGAATGGGTTCAAATAATGTCATTGTTATTGATGATAATGGAGAACGTTTGGCCAACATCGAAGTGGGTGAGGGACCAGTTGGTATGGTGCTGGATGAAAGTCATCAGCGCATGTATGTGTGGAATCATTTCGAGGCCAGTCTTTCAATAGTGGATATCACGTCACAACAGGAAATCCAAAGAATGGCTTTGCATAATCCCTTGCCATCAGCCATTAAAAAGGGAAGAAAATTTCTCTATTCTACACACGAGACCTCTGGTCTGGGACAGGTATCTTGTGCTTCATGTCATGTTGATGGTCGAACTGATCGTTTAGCATGGGACTTAGGGGATCCAGCAGGTGAGGTCAAAGTTTTCAATCAAAATTGCCAAACAACCATTATGGGTTTGGAAAATCGAGGTTGTGATGACTTTCATCCGATGAAGGGGCCTATGATGACGCAAACCTTTCAGGATATTATTGGTCATGAGCCCTTTCATTGGCGTGGAGACAAAGATGGTCTTGAGCAGTTTAACGGTGCGTTTGTGGCCTTAAATGGTGATGATGTTATGTTGAATGCAGAAGAAATGCAATCTCTCAAAGGCATGTTATCTACCATTACATTTCCACCAAACCCTTTTAGAAATATCGATAATACTTTGCCTGAGTCGGTTGATTTATCAAAGCACTATACATCGGGAAGGTTTGCAATGGCTGGACAATCTCTGGGTTCAGGTGATCCCAACAATGGTTTGAGTCTATATAACAGCAGCATATTAGACGGAGGAGTGTTTCAATGCGCCAGTTGTCATACTCTACCTACTGGTATGGCTGTTAATGGACCTTTATTTTTAGGAACTGAAAATATTTCGGTTGGTGGAGATATTATGCCTATGGGACCTTTAATGGAAAACCATCTGGGCATTGTTAGCGTAGATGAAGGCACGCAAAAATCATTCAAAACGGCCCAACTGAGAAATATGTATGAAAAAGTTGGTTTTGAAATGTCACAACAGCAGTCTTTGTCTGGGTTTGGTTTCCTCCATGATGGGAGTGTGGACTCTCTTTCACGGTTTTTTAGCCTGCCAAATTTCAATGTCGAATCTGATCAAGAAATTGCCGATTTGATTGCTTTGATGATGGCTTTTTCTGGTTCTGATCTTGATCCAGGATTCGTGATGCTTGGCAATGATGCGCCGCTTTCTCAAGACACGCATGCTGGAGTTGGGCAACAATATACTTTGGCACAAGCCACCCAAATGGATGCAGTGATTGATGAATTTGTCTCGATTGCTGAACAGCCAAGGGTTGATTTAATGGTGACAACTTCACATAATGAAAACTATCTGTACGATGACAGGCAAAGTACTTTCGTTTCACCTTCTGGTGAGCGATTGACAAGTATTGCCTTGATGTCAAGTGCATCACCCAATAGGGTGTTAACTTATCAGTTGATCCCGGAAGATTTGGGGCAGAATATGGCTTTTGATCGAGATGGCGATGGTATCAATGATCAGCAAGAGTTGGTCAATGGCTCAAATCCAGCTGATGCATCTTCAATTGGCGTTGTGCCACGTTCAGGAATTTGGTACAACCCAGCAAGAAATGGCCATGGGGCAGACATACAGATGGCTGGTGATAATTTACTGGTTGTGTGGTACACCTATAATACTGATGGCAGTCCAACATGGTATTTATCTACGGGGCCTTATCAGCAGGATTGGTCTGCGCCATTATTAAAAGTACAATGGGACCATACAACTAATACAACAGAATCGCAAGAAGTTGGAAGATTAATGTTGAACTTTACAGACGCCCGAAATACCACATTTGCATGGGACATATTGGGTGAGTCTGGTCAAGAAGATTTCAGGTATTTTCAATTTTCAAATGACGATACCATCAATCAAAAAACCGGAACCTATTATGACATCAATAATCCAGGTTGGGGTGTTTCAATCAATACACAGGGCCAAAGGCAAGTTGCTGTGGCATACTATTATGATGAGGCAGGCAATCCACGATGGGCCATTGGCAATGGTTCAAATAACAAGGTTTCAATGATAGAAATGTTATCTGTTACTGGTTTTTGTCCGGGCTGTGATTATCAGGAGCCCGTTAATGAAAATATTGGCTCAGTGTCTATTGAATATGCTGAAGATGGCATATCAAATTTCAATATTGTATTGGATTATCCACAAAATGATTCGCAATTATGGCAAATCATCGATACGCCATTAAGTGCCATTACTTCGGCTTTTCAACCACCTGAAAATCAATAGTCGATATTTGCCTTTTAATATCTCGTCCGAATATTTCAACATTTCATGGGTTTCATGATGAAATATTCGGGCTAATTCTTTCTTTGCCAAAAAAGATAAGTGTATTGTTACAAAGTTAATAGACAAAACTGTTATTTATGTTTTCTACCATTAAGTAACCAGCCAATGGGTGTGTGTTTGACCAACAGGACATAACTGATTAAACCGATGCCCATTGTGGCTACACAACTGATAAGGAATTTAAACCAGATAGAGATATTGATGTCAAGCAGATAAAATTGAATGGTCATTAAAATCGGAAAATGTATGATGTAAATCCAATAAGATGAGTCTGCAATCAATCTCAGGGTTTTGTTGCTCTTATTGAACAGTTGTTGACCAATAATGAGGCAATATAGTGTCATAAAAACCGATATAAAGGCTTCTGCGATGGCAACAGGCAAATGTGAAACAATGGGTTTAAATCCACCAGCCAATAACATCAACATTTCTGGTGAAAATGTGTCTGGCAATTGTGCATAAAAATAAGCATAAATGATCAACGACAACAGTAACAAAATGTGCTTGTAAGGAATCAATTGTTGTAACATTTCTTTTTTAAGAAAAATCATGCTGCCGACCAAAAAGAATAAACCATAAAATCCAAACGACCAAAGTTCTGGGTACCATTTATCGGGTGCTGGATGTGGTGCAATGACAGAAAATAAAGCAGGAATCAACAATAATGGCAACAGACCAGTCATGAATAAAGGCGAAATGCACTTTTGTACCAAGGCCAATTGAAAAAAGCGCATTTTTTCAAGTACTGCAACTACCAGAACGAATAAGTACAGATAATACAGAAACCACAAATGCATGGTTGACAGTGGCTGAGGAGCATCTGGCATGTCTTGCATCATTTTGATGAAAGACATCACTGGTGAAAGATTATCTACATGATTCAAAGCCCAGTTAATCGCACCTAAAATTCCTATGGTAACCAAAGGCAGAAATATTAATAAAGGCAACAATATTCTCAGGGTTCGGTGTTTTATGAACCCTTTGATGCCCTTTTTTTGAATCATCATCATGGCAAAAAAACCAGAAATGAAAAAGAAAACAGGCATCCTGAATAAGTGACTGAAAAAACTGATTGCATCAAAAATCACTGAATTTTCAGGGGTTGATGTCAACCACATGTTTTGTAACAGTGGCCCATATGCCAGTGCTGCGTGAAAGATGATTCCCATCAACATCGCCAAGGCGCGTATGTTATCCATATAATGCAGTCTTGTGTTGTCTGGGAAAACTGTTTTCTCTCTATTTTCAGGGTGAGTATTATTGCCATGAGCCTCTACAGTGGACATGTTGTTCTCCTATTGGGTGTTTAAAAAAGTGGTTGTGTTTAAATGTTGTCTTTGGGTCAGATGAAATCTTTTTTGCGTGATTGTAAAAATAAAGTCAAAGCAAGGATGATGATAGCAACCACGATCTCTATTGAGATTATGCTCATTGCAGTGGCGTTCCATACAGCAACAGGGCCTTCTATGTGTTGATCTATCCCATGGAAACCCCGGATAAAAAACATGAATAACGATACACCTATATTGGTTATGGTCATGACCACAATTGCCCATGCTTCAGATTCTGTGACTAAAGCCACCGCTAAGACCAAAATATAGGCCACCATCAGTTCGATCAATATGATCAATGCATAAGGCATTAACCCATTAGGAATGTGTTCAGTGAATGCTATGACACATAAAGTACTGATCGCTAAGGTCAACCATGCGATGAAATAAGTCGAGAGACTGAAAATCATCTTGGCCTTGGTATAATCCATGCTATTAATTGGCAAGCTCATCACGAATGCCAAGGTTTGGTTCTTTTTTTCATTGACTACCGTTGAAAAAACCAATTGAGCACCGATCAAAATAACAATTGATAACAGCAGGACCAAACCAATATAAAAAACGCTGCTTTTAAAAGTGAGTAAATAAACCGAGAATAAACCAAGCAACCCAAAAGCCAGAATGGCTTGCTTGTTGAAGTACCAATCTTTGCGAATTAAGTCGCCAATAAGCGATTTATGAGTGGTTGTATTCATCTTATTTCTCCTGCTGGTTGTGTTTTAAAAAGTCGACTGGATTGAACCTCTGAAACGAATATTTCCTCCAGCGTCATGTTTTCAACCGCTTGGATAGTTGCTCCGCACTTTTTATAGGTCTCTGCAATTTCATCATTAAACTGTTTGGTGGTTATAATGGCTTGGTGGCCAGATTTGCGTTGTTCAACAATGCCTTTTAACTGTGGTAATGTGGTGTTTTCATCAATGGTCAGTCGAATGCGTCGCCAAGCTTCTAAATAACTTTCTTTGTCTTGTGATTGAATAATCTTACCCTTATCAATGAAGGTGATGTGATCGGACAATTGCTCAATGTCCTGGGTGTTATGTGATGAAAATAAAATACTGCGATCATCATCCAATAACACATCCATCAATTCATTTAAGATTTCATGGCGGGCAACAGGGTCTAAACCTGTGGTTGGTTCATCAAGAATTAATAATTTAGGACGTCTGGCAAGCATCAATAATAAAGCGGCTTTGACCCTTTGGCCATGAGATAAACCTTTGACTTGATGATTATCCAGTAAATCGAATCTTTTTAATAAGGTTTTGGCATAGGCCCCGTCCCATGTTGGGAAAATGGACTTGATATAATCCATGTGCCAGGCAATGGTTGCTTTTGGGTATAATCGCAAATCTTCAGAGGCATAGCCAATGTCCCATTTGGCAGAAACTTGTTGGCCAGGCATTTTATGGCCCAATACCGTCACATCCCCTTGATCTTGCTGAATTTGGCCCATTAATATTCTGATGGTTGTTGATTTACCTGCACCATTGGGGCCGATAAATCCCATAATATTACCGGTAGCTAATTTCAAATTAATGTCAGACAGTTGAAAAAGAGGATAGCTCTTTGAAACGTTATTCATTTCTATGGCATATGTATCATGGTTTGAATTAGTCACTGTTTTTCTCCGTATGAGGGTCTTTAGGTGATGTCTTTGCATCATGTAAAAGATTGATTTTATGGTGTAAATCTTCTATGCTCAGGCCGATTGAGTGAGCAATGGCAATGGCTTGCTGTAAGTGCTTTTGCACCTCTTTCTCCTTTAATTGAATGCTAAGGTTCTCAATTTGGGCAATAAATGAACCCTTGCCCTGTTGTGTGGTAATGATGCTTTCGGACTCAAGTTCTTGATAGGCGCGTTTAACCGTGATGACGCTGACTTTGGTAGCAACAGCCATCTCTCTGATGGATGGCAGCTGTTGACCAGGTAACCAATCACCTATGGCTATCCTGTTTTTTATTTGCTCCATGATTTGTAAGTACATCGGGCGCCCATCTGTTTGCGATAAAATCAAATCAATAACTAAGTCTGTTGGCATAATTGTGTGCATACTGTATATATAATATATGCACAGTATACACAGATATATACAGTTTGCCAATATTATTTATTAAATACAAAATGAATTCTCTGAAATAACGCATTAACTCTGTTAAGATCATAACCAGAATGAGAACAATTGATTGGTTAAAATAATGAGTAAACGATACAAAATTATAATTGTGGCTATGCTTTACATAATATTATCTGGGTGTTTGGGTATGCCAAAAAATATCAAACCAATTGAAGGTTTTGAAGTAAAAAAATACCTTGGTAAATGGTACGAAATAGCTCGATTGGATCATTCATTTGAGAGAGGCATGAGCAATGTTACTGCTGAATACAGTCAACGCAAAGATGGTGGTATTACCGTTATTAATCGAGGTTACTTAGAAGCAAAAGCCCGGTGGAAATCTGCACAAGGAAAAGCCTTTTTTGTCGAAGATGAAAAGGCGGCTTACCTAAAAGTCTCATTTTTTGGACCTTTTTATGGTTCCTATGTGGTATTTAGTCTTGATCAAGTCGATTATCAATATGCTTTTGTCACAGGACTAAAAAAGTCTTATTTGTGGTTTCTTTCAAGAACGCCTATGGTTTCACAAGCACTTAAACAACAATTTATCCAGCAGACCCGAGAGTTAGGGTTTGATACGGATGAACTAATTTGGGTGAAGCATAGCGCAGGTGATTGATCGAAGCTGGCTTGTTCTAAAGTGAGAACAAACCATAAAATCAGGCCTTATTCCTTATAGCCAATACATTCGACTTCAACCCGTGCATCAAGGGCCAATTGGTTGCCGCCAAAAGCGCTGCGAGCAGGGAAACGACCTTTCTCAAAATAGGTGGTATAAACTTCATTGAATTGGCCCCATTCATCAATGTCAGCCAACATAACCGTGCATTTAACAAGATCGCTCATGGCATAACCGTATTTTTCAACCGTGGCTTTGATGTTATCCATGGCTTGTTTGGTTTCACCTTTGATGCCGCCAGATGCCAAACGTTTCTCAGCTCGGTTATAACCAAGCTTTCCGGCAAGATAGAGGGTTTTTCCTGCTCGCACTGCCTCAGAAAAAGGCGCATCAGGGCTGTTGCCTTGGTTCAAAAACTCTATCGCTTGAGGTTGATGTGCCTGTGCTGTAATGGTGGATAATAAAAAACTGCTCACTAGAATAAATTTTTTATACATGATGAATTCTCTATAACTTGATAAAACTGTATCCTAACATAAACGACTTATTCTGAAACGGATTAATCAAAAAAGTAGTAATCGATTATTTAACACATAACTTGATGTGAAATAAATCATGGTGTTGTTGTAAGGGGGGGCAATAATTAATGGGCAATTTTTGAAAAATCTAGTATCAAAGTGATTGAAATGAATTGTACGCATGTTGAGACAATCCCATCTTCATTGATCAAAGATGGTATTGACTTATCCCGGATATTTCATCATAAAACCATTCAGGTACAAAGTGTCTTTTTAATAAAATCGTTTAATTCTATGTTTTCCATAAATAAAATCGATTTTTTTACCGATTTGATGAAATATCCGGGTTATTGATATTATTGCGTTATTCTCGGACTCAGGCCAAATAAAAACCTCAATAACTTAAATCGACGTATGATTTCAAAACCGCATTATTGGTTGATGACTCGCTGTCAGGACGGTTGTTTTGTTGTGCAGCATGTGAGATTGATATACTCAACATAAGGATTGCAATATTGATTAATTTCATTTTTTACTCCTTTTCATAGTGATAAGATTTGTTGAGGATCATGGTATTTTACTGCCGTAGTAATCTCAATTTTTATCCCGGACAAAATCGGACAAAATTAGAAAAAAATATTTAATATCAATATTTTAAATTCGGATATTTTTGTGCTTTTTTTTGTCAAAAATGTACTGCTGTTTTGTTATTTGATTTTTAAACCAAAAAGTAAGCGCAATAATGTGAATCTACGGATAACTTCAAAGCCAATGATACAACCAACAGATGTGCCAATAATTACTGTTGTAGATTCAACAATGCCACCTAAAGCATATGGGGTTAAAATATAGGCCAAAACTATCAAAATACTCTGATGCATAATATAGTAAGGATAGACGCCTTCGTTAAGGTATCGCAATAGTGGGCTTGATCGATTAAGGTAATGTGTGCCATAACCCAAAATGGTTAAAATAGCACTCCAACGCGTGAGGTGTGATAAGGTGATTTCAGCAAAATAACGCACTCCTGTGGCAGGCGATTGTTGAATCTTCCACACTGTTTGATAATAGTAGATAAAAACAACATAACAAATGAGTGTTATGTATAAAAATAGACGTCTATGCTGATCAACAGTGCTCCATAACTTTTCATGCCAGCCCCACAGATAGCCGATCAGCATAAAAGAGAACCCCAAAACAATGCGGTAGCCCTCTCCACCGTCTGGAAAAATTAACCAGGTACACAAACACAAGACTGTTACCGGGAGTAACAATAACTTGCTGGCTGCATGGCCATTGGCTAGCCAGCGAATCATGGATTGAACATAACGGCTGTTTAGTAAAGGCGAAATGATTAAAATGATCAAAGAAAACCACCACAGTTCTCTGACATACCACATATGGTTGACATCCATATGGGGCAACAATCCTGCTTGATAATTTTCAAACATTGGGTGCTGTAGATCAAAAAAGGCTTTGTAGAATGTCCAGTAATTGGTGTTGCTCAAATCACCTTTACCCATCATTTCAACATACAACTGAGGTGGAATGATCACCAGTATTGCAAAAAATAATGGAATCAGTAATCGAATTGTTCTGCTAACACTGAAACCTATCCAGCTGGATTTTTGCAGATAATGACGCATGGCAATACCAGAAATTAAGAATAAAATGGGCAAGCGCCAGCGATTCACTAAAAGCATTAAATTTTGTAGAAACTCACTGCTGTATTGTGACTTGTAGTGAAAGCCCCAATCAGCGACATATAACATGCCGATGTGATAGAAAATCAGCAAAAAAAATACGATAACGCGCAACCAGTCGAGTTGATGTTTTCTTGAATGCATGAGCTGTGTCCTCATTGAATTAAAACTTTATATTAGATAAATAGGTAACAAGATTCATCGGCAGAGGTATTAAGTGTCTGATTTTAGGGACGAAAGGTGATTATTTGGGATAAAAATTCATTTATAATGGCTACTTTTAGCCTTATTGAGTGGTATGTCTGAAATCTCATCATTGTTTTTAAAACATAGAACTGCCTTGACCAGTGTCTTTGTTGTCGTGTATTTTGCTGCCAATGCCTGGGTGGAGTCCATTTCAACATTGACTGATTTTCAACGAAGAGGCATTGATGTGGCAACCTGGGAGCCTTACAGCTGGGCATTTTCTAGTGCCTTTATGCTGCTTGTATTGATTTTCTATGTCATCAAAGCCAATGAATGGCACCCACTTAAATACAGTGTATTCAAAAAACATTTATGCTGGCACTTGGTGTATTCGGTGATCTTTTCGGTATTGCATGTGGTTGGCATGGTGATGATCAGAAAAGTGCTGTATTCATTACAAGAAAGTACATACGAATTTGGACATTGGTCTACAGAGATGTTGTATGAGTACCGAAAAGACATTTTGACCTACTTTTTCATTTTAACTGCGATCTATGTCTACCACATGTTGATAAGACAGCTGCAAGGGGATGCCAGTTTGGTAGAAGAAAATCCGCAATCATCTGGTAAGTCATCCAATAAAGTCTTGGTGAAAAAAAAGGGCAAAGAATTCATTATTGATTTGAATCAGGTCAGCCGCATTGAATCTGGTGGTAATTATGTCTATATTCACAGCAATCAACAAGTTTATCCGATGCGATCAACCATGAATAAAATGATAGAGAAGCTCAATAATGATGTGTTTGTTCGGGTGCATCGCAGCTATATTGTCAATACCGATCATATCAAAGAAATTGTTGCCACAACCCCGCAAGAATACCAAATCATGATGACCGATGGTGTGATGGTGCCATTATCGAGAAAAAATCGACCATTACTATTAGCGCGTTTTCACAGTTAACTTAGGCAAAAATAGTATTGAATTGAGTCTTCATTAAGTACGTTTTTTTAGGAACAGCTTATTAATTGATGTGATAAAAATAAATCATCTGAAGTTGCAGGATTGATTTGAATGCTTGTGTGTGTGACCAATCGTATCCAAGTGACACCAATTCGCCTTTATAAAATATAAAAGGGGTGTTCATTTTCTGCCATGGTGGAATGTTGTGGTCTTGAAAAAGCTGTTTCACGGTTTTATTGAATTGATGTTTGTGGGTTTTTAACTTATGCCCGGTTTGTCCAAATTTTATGGTCAATTCAATTTGGTCTTTACCATTATACCGCAGTGTGCCAGATCGATTTGGTAAAGTAAAATCACAATCAGTCTGCCAGTGATACGTTGTGTCTTTATCGATGATTGTAAAGTTTTTAATACAGTGTAAAGCATCGCGCCAACGGTAAATTTGGTAGTATTTGCTTTTATAATGCGGCGTTTTACTTGCTGAGGCGGTCAAAAAGTCATGAGTGATCTGTTTAAGTGTCTTTTTATCAGGTGTGGGCAATCCTTTATGAGTCAACCAATGATAAATCAATGTAGATTGTAAATGTTCAGGCAAGCCTCGGCATTGGTTTGTGGACAAATGTTTGTTGCTAAAATCGCACAAGTGATTGATCAAATCGAGGCTTTGTTGGCAATTATCAGCACTGCGTGAAATATTGTTCACTGTGTTGGGAAAATGACGCTGTAAGATTGGCAGGATTTCGTTACGAATAGCGTTTCTTTTATAATCGTTTTCTTGATTGGAGGGGTCCTCAATCCAGTTGATCTGATGTTTGACTAAATATGCTTTCAGTTGTTCAGGACTGTAATCCAATAAGGGGCGAGCGATATGACCGTGAAAAAAAGCACGTTTTTTTTCAATGCCACATAAACCTTTGATGCCAGTGCCTCTTATGAGCTTCAATAAAATGGTTTCTATATGATCGCTGGCATGGTGTCCAGTTAATAAGATTTCGCCATGTTTGAGGTGTTTTTCAAAAAAGTCATATCTGGCCAAACGACAACTGTTTTCGCTGCTGTCTTGTAATTCTGCTTTTTCAGTGATTAAGCTCACACTAAACTGATCACATATTCGCTGGCAATGATTTTGCCAGCTGTCAGCTTCTTTTTGTATGCCATGGTTAATATGAATGGCTCTGAGGTTTTTGCAGTCTTTCAATAAATGCAGTAGAGCTGTTGAATCAGCTCCACCACTGAATGCAATGAGATAACCGTTGTTATGCGGTAAATGCTTGAGAAGGTTTTCAGTCTTCAGCGTCGTGGAACACACCATAGCTCATCAGTCGTTCATATCGCCTTTCTATTAACTTATCCAAGTCTATTGCTTTGAGGTTTTGCAGTTCTTGTTCGAAAGCATCAGCCAAAGAATTTGCCACCAATTCTATATTCTTATGTGCAGAGCCCAGAGGTTCGTCTATGACTCTGTCGATTAAATCCAGTTTTTTTAATTTCTCTGCCGTTATGGACAAGGCTTCTGCAGCTTCACTGGCTTTTTCAGCACTGCGCCACAAGATAGAAGCGCAACCCTCGGGTGAAATTACAGAATAAGTGCTGTACTCCAGCATCATGGTGCAATCACCAACGCCAATTGCTAAAGCACCACCAGAGCCACCTTCACCAATAACAGCACAAATAATAGGCACTTTCAAATCAGACATAACAGCAAGATTTCTTGCAATCGCATCGTTTTGTCCACGTTCCTCTGCACTGATTCCCGGGTGTGCGCCTGGTGTGTCGATAAATGTGAGTATGGGAAGGTTAAAGCGTTCAGCCATTTGCATTAAACGCAATGCTTTCCTATAACCTTCAGGTCGGGGCATACCAAAATTGCGGGTGAGTTTTTGTTTGGTTGTGCGGCCTTTTTGGTGGCCAATGATCATGACAGATTGCCCTCTGAATTTGGCTAAGCCACCTATAATGGCTTGATCATCGGCAAAGGCTCTGTCTCCATGCAGTTCATCAAAACTGTCTGTAATGATGTCAATGTAGTCTCGTGTATAGGGGCGTTTGGGATGTCTGGCAAGTTGAGCTATTTGCCAATCATTCAAGTTTGAAAATATCAGTTTGGTTTTATGCTTTAACTTCTCCTCCAGGCGTTGGATTTCATCGTCTATATTAATGGCATTATCGTCACTGACATTTCTTAACTCTGAGATCTTTGCTTCAAGTTCAGCCAAGGGCTGTTCAAAATCTAAATAACTGTTATTCATCAACTGGTATGTAAAATCAAAAGCATTATTTTACGCAAATTTCTGCGCTTCTACCAGTTAATTGGTACTTTTTATGAGTATAATAAGCGCCCAGTTATTTAAATGTACAGATTTTATGTTAATCACATTGTCACCATCAAAAGGGCAGGACTTTGAGCATGCCGCCCCAACCACAACCCATACAACCCCCATACAATTGGCTGATAGCCAGCAATTGATCGATGAGTTAAAAAACTACACAACTGAAGAAATTCAAAAAATGATGGCCATCAGTGAAAATCTCGCGAACTTGAATGTAAAGCGTTATCAAGATTTTCAAGTGCCTTTTGATGCACAAAATGCCAAGCAAGCTTTGTTTGCCTTTAAAGGCGATGTTTATTCAGGCATCAATACCAGCAGTATGCAGCAAAGTGATTTTGAGTACGCACAAAATCACTTGCGCATTTTATCTGGTTTATATGGTTGCTTGAGGCCATTGGATTTAATTCAGCCTTATCGATTGGAAATGAAAACTAAACTGGTAACTGAAAAAGGCAGCACACTTTATCAATTTTGGGGTGACAGTATCACAGATTCATTGAATGAATCTTTGGTTAAAGAAAAAGTATTGGTTAATTTGGCTTCCAATGAGTACTGGAAATCGGTCCAGCCTAAAAAAATCAATGGTCAGATTATTCATGTTGCATTTAAGGAAAATAAAGATGGCAAAAGTCGTATCATTGCCATTTATGCCAAAAAAGCGAGAGGCATGATGGCAGATTTTTTGATCAGAAATCGAATAGAAACTGTTGATGGTATCAAAGACTTTAACTCTGAAGGCTACACATTTGACAACAACAGTTCAACTGATGACCTGTTTGTGTTCAGTAGAATACAGCCTGAGCCATTATCTAAAAAATCCAAAAAATAAATCATGTCAACATTCATTAAAAATATGCCGAAAGTTGAACTGCACATGCATGTTGAAGGGTCTATGGAAGCTGAAACTTTGTGGCAATTGGCTCATAAAAATCAATTATCCATAGAATATGACAGCGTTGAAACATTAAAGCAGGCTTATCAATTCAATAACTTGGCAGAGTTTGTCGACATGTTCATGCTGGGTACCAGTGTGATTAAATCGGAACAAGACTTATATGATGTTTGTATGACATATTTTAAAAAATGTGTGGAACAAAACATTCGTCATACTGAAGTACATTGTGATATTCGTACCTATGTTGACTATGGTTACCCTGCTGAATTTGTCATCAATGCTCTAGATGGGGCATTTAAGGATGCTGAGAAAAATTATGGCATTACAGGTGGTTTTATGCCTTGTTTTATTCGTCATTTGGGCAATGATATTGCGCAACAGGATTTCGATTTGCTGTTGCCTTATGCAGATAAAATTTTAGCCATTGGTTTATCTGCAAAAGAATATGGTTTTCCACCCTCGCTATTCAGCGATACTTTTAAAAGAGTCCATGATGCTGGCATTCATGTGATTGCTCATGCGGGTGAAGAAACTCCCGCGGACTATATTTGGTCAGCAATCAGAGACATCAATGTCGCAAGAATTGATCATGGCATCACATGTTTGGAAGATGATGCGTTGGTTGAATACTTGGTCGATACACAATTGCCTTTGACGGTTTGTCCTTATTCTAATGTGTGTTTAAAAATCTTTGATAAACTTTCTGACCATGTCTTGCCTACCATGCTCGAGCGCGGTTTAAATGTCAGTATCCATTCAGATGATCCTGCTCACTTTGATGCATACTTGACTGAAAATATAATTGGCATATACGAAAACACCAGTGTTACTTCTGATCAAGTGATTAAGATGGCTTTCAATGCGATCAATAGCAGCTTTGCCAGTCAAGAGCGAAAAAACACTTTGACTCAAGAGCTTAATGCCTACATTAAATCGCATTGATTAATGCGCAAAAAAATTGATAGATTTAATGGATTACCCGTTTCTAAGCAGTAATTTGTGATAAAAGCAGCAGAATATTGATTGAAAATGCTATACAATGATGTGCGTTATGTCTGTGTGCCAGTCTGAAAAACAAAATAACAATCATAAAAAATAATAGTTAATACAATTGACACATTTGTTTTTTATACTGGCGCATCAAATGCAATAGGGAGTTTTCATTGACAAAAGGGGGTTGGCAGTGAATGCTATTTTGTTGTATGTCTTGATTTATCATAAATCATGGGTTGGTTTTGTCACATTAATCAATCATAAGAATGCCGTATGGCCCATTATATTTTGCTGATGAAGACTCTTAATAATAAAGAGAAATAATTAAAAAAGAGGTCATCATGTTAAAAAACACAATCATCACCACTTGTGTGATGTGTCTATTATTGCTTAATACACACAATGCTTACGCACAACCTAACCCTGGTTATTACAACAGCGTTAATGAATCAAGTCCCCAAGCTTTGAAAGCATCCTTGCATAATATCATCAAAGATCATACCAGAATACCGTATACATCCTCATCCACGGATACGTGGGACGTATTGGAGCTGGCAGGAGAAGATGTCGATAACAGCAGTAGAATTATCGCATTGTATAAAAACAGCGATTATGTCAAAGTTGGCGGTGGTAATAACAATTATAATCGCGAACACTCCTGGCCAAAATCATATGGTTTCCCAGATGATAACAGTGGGAATTATCCTTACACTGATATGCATCACTTGTTCTTGGCTAATAGCTCATATAATTCTTCAAGAAGTAATAAACCTTATGACATTTGTACCGGTGGTTGTACTGAGAGACCCACAGATGTCAATAATGGACGAGGGGGTAACGGTCAATCTAACTTTACAAAATCAGGAGTTTGGGATGTCTGGGAAGCGCGTCAAGGTGATGTGGCCAGAGCGATGTTCTATATGGCGGTAAGGTATGAAGGTGGAACACACGGCATCACGGGTCGTTCAGAACCAGATTTGGAGTTAACCGATGATTTGAGTTTGATACAGGCCTCGCAAACTGGGTCAAATGAATCACAAGCTTATATGGGTTTATTGTCCGTATTAATCACTTGGCACAACAGTGATCCAGTGGATATTTATGAACACCAACACAATGAAGCTGTTGCCAGTGCGCAAGGCAATAGAAACCCATTTGTTGATAACCCTGCTTGGGTGCGTTGTGTTTTTGAATTGGTGTGTAATGGCAACGGTGGTGGTGATACCACAGCACCCAATGCACCAGCTAATCTAACGGGTAGTGTACCATCAGGAAATGTTTCATTGGATTGGTTCAATAATACTGAATCAGACTTGGCTGGCTACAATGTGTATCGTGCCGCAAGTGGTGGCAGTTTTGTAAAAGTGAACAATGCATTGGTTTCTGCTTCAGCCTATGTTGATAGCACTGTCGCAGCTTCTACTACATATCTATATAGAGTCACTGCTGTTGATAATTCTGGTAATGAATCATCATTCAGTTCACAAGTTTCATTGACAACTCCTTCTGGTGGTGGCAACGGTAATACGTTGACAAATGGTTCGACTTTAACAGGCATATCAGGCAGTAGAAGCAGCCAGAAAAGTTACACAATGATTGTTCCAAACGGCGCAACTAATTTGCGTTTTGTCATGAGCGGAGGCAGTGGAGATGCAGATTTATATGTTAAATTTGGTTCTGTACCAAGTACTTCAAATTATGATTGTCGTCCTTATTTAGGTGGTAACAATGAAACGTGTACAATCAGCAATGTTCAGGCAGGTACATATCATGTTATGTTACGCGGTTATTCTGCATACAGTGGTGTCAGTTTGACAGGTTCTTACGATGTGAACAATAATGGTGGTGGTTCACAACAGGCATTGTTCTCCAGTGGCACCAATAGAAATATTCCTGATAATAACTCATCAGGTATCACCAGTGCTGTTACTGTCAACAGAACCGGGACATCAGGCAATGTAAAAATCAGCTACAATATTGTACACACATATCGAGGAGATCTAACTGTTCAATTAATTGACCCAACAGGGGCTGTTACAACATTGAGAAGTCCTTCAGGTGGCAGTGCCAATAATATCAATGAATCTAAAGATGTGAATAAAGGATCTACTTCGGCAAATGGTACATGGCGCCTTAAAGTCATTGATGGAGCTGCTCAAGATACTGGATACATTGATTTTTGGAGTATTGAGTTTTTATAACAATTTTTAACTCTTTGATTCACAATAATCATTAAAGATTAGATGTGAATTGAAATTGTTATATGAGATCTCAGCATAACTAGATATTTCATCATAGAATGGAATTTAGGGGAAAAATGGCAAAATAGATTGGGGAAATATCGCCTCAAAGCCAGTTATTCATGGCTTTGGGGCGATTTTGCCCAATATTTGCAGCTATTTTTTTCATAAAACCATTCAGGTACAAAGTGTACTTTTACAAATATCGTTTCACTCCATGTTTTTCATGGATAAAATCAATTTTTTTGCCGTTTTGATGAAATATTCGGGTTAGCTGTCAAATATAAGCAGTTGATTGGTTGGTCTCTAATAGAAAGCCAGTGGTTTTGATCAAGTTTGCAAATTTATTGATAAAAAAACTGTTATATGATCAATAACAATTGTAACCTGATGTTTTTGGTATTCATGTAGCCTAATGGGTAAAGTATGCAATTGCTGTTTTTTGATGTTGTCGTTACTGATAATAAACAGTGTTCACGGTCGAGAATTAACCATACATCGATGTGTATTAGCAAATGGAACGTTGGCATTTCAGGAGAGGCCTTGTGCTAAAAAAAAGAATAAAAAGAGTCAAAAAACCTCATCAACAATTAATGCAAAATTAAATACTGAATCAAAAACTAAATCAAAAACTGCAGTCAAAGAGATAAAAGACATGGTCTCTGAAAAGAAGCAGCTGTCTTCTCATACCATTTATAAAAATATAGACAAGTTAAATGAAGACGATTTCTCGGTGAAAAGAATTAGTGATGATGTCAGAGGTTATACCGTTACCATGTCTGTATTGAAACAGTGGCACTTATTTAAAAAAGTATACAACAATAAATTGCTGCACATGAAAATATTGGCAAGTCAGCCGGGCCAAGAGTTATCTCTATTGATTGATTTTATTTTTCCGGATCACAAAAAGTTCAGTGACAATGAATTACATGAAATTGTTTATTTATTGGGCAGTCAATTTATTGATGGTTCAAAAAATAAACAGCTCACCATAAATAAAATCAATGTGACAAATGGTAAGGGGATGATGACAACTGTTGCCATCAAGCAGAGAAACAGTCAATACAGGTATATCACCAAAGGCACCATTTATAAAAATGACTGGTTGATTCAATTCACTCTTAAAAGTAATGACTTAAACAGTATTGATCATCAATTTGCATTGCAGTCATTAGCACATTCCATTAATATCAGTAGATAGCAGTACAATAGATACAAAGCGCTTAATAGGCTGGTTTATTGATAGAAAAAAAGTAGTTTTCATCAATTTTTCATCAAAATATCATATGATTTGTGGGCCAATATGCTCATTTTAATCAATAAATTACATAAATTATATTTTTTATCACGACTGGGTCACAAAACTGTGATTATTATGATTTTTAACAAGATATTTATTGACATTGTGCTAGAATTTCTTCAGTGCAATAATGTACGGGAATTATTTTATTAACACTAATTTATAGTAACAATTATTTCTTCGGGGGAAAATAATGAAAACTTTAATAATGAGCACGACACTACTCGTTGGATCTTTATTATCTTCAACGACAACAGCGCAATCTGTGGTGTCTACATTTGTCAATAATCAGGGAATTACCATGTTTTGTATTCAGAGTGAATCTGAGGGTACAGGCGTTAATTCTGAATCTGAAGGTACTGGTCTATTATCAGCCTCAGAATCCGAAGGTACAGGTATATATTCCGAATCTGAGGGAACGGGATTATATTCCGAATCTGAAGGAACTGGCGTCAATGCGGTGAATTGTTATCCATTTGACTAACTATTTTAATACCAAATCATCTAAGCATTTCAAGGGGGAAATTCGATGAAAACTATAATACTAAGCACAACATTTTTTTTAAGTTTCATGATATCGTCTCAAACTGAGGCTCAAGAAGTAGTATCAACAGTGATTAATTCACAAGGCCAAACAATTGTTTGTATTGCCAGTGAATCTGAAGGCACTGGAATTGCATCTGAATCAGAGGGGACAGGTAGTCCATCTACAGCCTCAGAATCAGAAGGCACAGGCAGTCCATCTATAGCTTCAGAATCAGAGGGCACAGGTAGTCCATCTACTGCTTCAGAATCAGAAGGCACAGGAATAGTATGCTATGAAGTTTGATTTTTAGCTTATAATTTTAAGAAAAGCTTGCACAATAGGGTGAAAGGAGTTAGTTTAGTATAGATAACTAATTTTAATTTCACCCTATTTTTTTGTTGGGGTAATATTGATTTTTTATCTTATAAAAATAAAAAATGATGGATACTGCGGATAAAATGACTCAAGTCGGTAATGATACAAAAACAATTAAAACAACCATATTGACAAAGCTAGCTCGGCTAACAGCAAAGATCATATTGAAATATAATGCTCATTATCAAGAGTTTTTTGAGCTATTCAAAATTGAGCTGATCAAGGAAAGTAAAAAACAAAATCCTAAATATTCGATGGTGGAATTATCCAGCAGAATTGGAATTGATCGTCGATATATCAAAAAATACCTAGACACTAAAGATGTGGTCATCAAGCCTTCCAAGATTAAGTTAGTGCTTGATAAAATGAAACAAATCTGTAAGGCAAAAGGGTCAGATTTTCTTGAGAAAAATAATTCTCCTGAAAGTTTTGAGAGTATCTGTAATGAAGTCGCTCCAGGATCATTAACTTATAATTCGATTGCAAAAGAATTGATCAGACAAGGTAATATCGTTGAGAAAAATAACACTTATGAATTGGTTGAATGGAGTTTTACACCAGAGGCCAATGATTTAGATCAACAATTTAGAATCCTCACTATCGAAATGGAGCGCTTGACCGACACTGTGATTTATAATTCTGTGACTCTAGAAAGCAAAGAAAGACAATTTCAACGCAATATTTTCTCAACACAAATAAATCCAATAAATTTTTATCATGCCAAAACAAAACTCGACATCATTTTAAGTGATACATTGATCAAAATAGATGGTGTTATCAATCAATATGAAGAAAATGTGCCGGTAGGTACGTATCCTGATTTTGGTTCTTCAGTATTTGTTTTTGGTTATGAATCAAAAAATACGCTAGATGATCCTTACTAAATAAAAAAATAAAGTTAAGATCAATATTGCAATAACATAAAATATTAAAGCGGATATGTTAACTCAGTTTAATGGCAGTAATAATTAGAAACTAAGCATTCATTCATTATATACTATTGTCGTTGATTCTTTTTGCCTTCCAATTGATAAATAAATTATGTTCAAAAAATGTGCTCTTATAATATCGATGTTCTTTCAATTGACAGCTTGTAATTCAGGTCATGATATCAAAAGGATTTATGTTGAACCTTGGGAACAACAACTGGGCTACGCACAGATAGTAAAACATAATAAGATACTGTACCTCTCTGGTGTGACTGCTTCTGGCGGCGATATGACCATGCAAATCGATGTGATTTATAGCAAAATTAATGTTTTACTGAAAAAAGAAGGTTTGGATTTTTCTAATGTGGTTAAAGAAACCATTTTTACTACAGATATGAATGCATTGAAAAACAACATCGCTGTCAGAAATAAATACTTCAATAATAATGAGTACCCTTCCAGTAGTTGGATAGAGGTTAAGGGATTGTTCATGCCAGATATGAAACTTGAAGTTGAAATGGAAGTTGCTCTATAAAAATTAAACAGCCATTTACTGATGAGTAATGTCATTATAAAAAACAAAAAATGATTTAAAAAAGAATCATGCCCAACTGTTAAATAATCCGTATTTGTGTTTATACTGAGTCATATTATTCCACATTTTATGCTATGATCTTCACATGAAAATTGCCATTGTCGCCAGCAGGTCACCAAATTCCCAGAGATCGCTACATGAGTTGAAAAAAAGATATCAACAACATATAGTCAAGCCTCTTAAAGCAGATGTTATCATTGCATTGGGTGGTGACGGTTTTATGTTGTATACACTGCATCAATTTATTAAAAGTGATGTTCCTGTTTATGGTATGAGGAGAGGTACTGTCGGTTTCTTGATGAATAGATATTGTGAAGAGAATTTATTGGAGCGATTAAAGCAGTCACAAATTACCACTTTGCATCCATTAAAAATGTTGGCCACAACAACTTCTGGTAAATACCGTGAAGCGCTGGCCATTAATGAAGTCTCATTGTTAAGACAGACCCGTCAATCTTCTCGTATTGGTATCTCAATCAATGGTCAAGATAAAATTCAACAATTGGTTGGTGATGGTGTCATGTTAGCAACACCAGGCGGGTCAACAGCCTATAATTTGTCTGCACATGGTCCAGTGCTTCCGTTAGGTTCGAATGTCTTGGCCCTGACCCCTATAAGTCCTTTTAGGCCGCGCCGATGGAAAGGGGCGATACTCCCATCCGATACTCATGTCAAATTCACTATCCAGGATTGTGCCAAACGTCCTGTCAGTGCAACAGCAGATAACTTCGAAGTCAGGGATGTCGACAATGTAGTGGTGTTTGAAGACACCAGTGTATCTTTACAACTGTTATTTGATCCAGGATATAAACTTGAAGACAGAATTATTAATGAGCAATTTATCATCTGACAACAATGAAAATGTTTACGCTCCGGCATTGGTGATAGCAGTATCATCACGAACATTATTTGATCTGAGTGAAGAGCATGAAATTTACCTCAGTAAGGGTGTGGATGAGTATCGAGCCTATCAACTACAAAACGAAGACAAACCATTGCGCCCTGGTATTGCCTTTTCATTGGTTAAAAAATTACTCTCAATTGTCCATCCAGAGACTAAAGCGGCTCTGGTTGAAGTGGTTTTGATTTCCAGAAATAATGGTGACACAGGTTTGAGAATTTTCAATGCCATTGAACATCATCAACTGAATATTCAAAGGGCTGCATTTTCAAATGGCAAATCACCTTATGCATATTTAAAAGCATTTGGCGCCCACTTGTTTTTATCTGCGCATAATCGTGATGTAGAACTGGCATTAGAAGCAGGTTATGCCGCTGCACATTTCAAAGTTAATCAAGAACATAAGCTTGCACTTGATAATCAATTGCGCATTGCCTTTGATGGAGATGCTGTGCTTTTTTCGGATGAATCAGAAAAAATTTATAAACAAGAGGGTTTGGCAGCGTTTAAGGCCAATGAAAATGCAAAGGCAAAAGTTCCGCTCAATGCTGGACCATTTAAAGCATTTTTGTTGGCACTGCACGAAATTCAATCACTGTACAGTGTTAATGACACGCCGATACGAACAGCTTTGGTCACCGCTCGCAGTGCTCCATCTCATAAGCGTGTTATTTTGACATTGCGTCAATGGGGGATTCGCATTGATGAAGCATTATTTCTGGGTGGTTTAGATAAATCTGAGTTTCTTAAAGCTTTTAAAGCCGATATTTTTTTTGATGATCAGCTCATACACATTCAATCAGCAACAGATCAAGAGTTACCATCTGGTCATGTGCCCCATGGAATAGCTAACAAGAAAAATTAAACTGATAAAGAATTTTGAACACAGTTGCTCTGCTTATCTGACTTGAAAACACTTGCTGTGATTTCTTGTTACATCTGTATTTTTAATTGTATAGTCTGTGCGAATAATTTTTTGTAATAATAATATTTTTTATGTCACTTATTATCCTATTTTCTCGTACTAAGTTTTAGCGATCTTAAATTTTGGTTGTGTTGTATTTGTTGTATCTAACTGATACAGATATTATTCACATTAAGTAATGCGGGAATAATTAATATGCATATATTAATTTTGTTGATTGATTAATCGATTGACAATGCTTATCATTTACTTATTTAACAACACTGGAAACAATTAATGACAACTGTATTGACAGGTATAACAACAACAGGTACCCCACACCTTGGAAATTATGTAGGAGCGATTAAACCCGCCATTGCAAAAAGTAAATCAGCAGATTATGACAGTTACTTCTTTTTAGCAGATTTACATGCTTTGATAAAATGTTGGGAACCAGAAAAAATCGCCCAATCCACAAAAGAAATCGCTGCCACCTGGATGGCTTTGGGCTTGGATACAGATGCTGCTATGTTTTATCGCCAATCAGATATCCCAGAAATACCTGAGTTGACCTGGTTGCTAACATGTATGTGTGCCAAAGGTTTAATGAACCGCTCTCATGCTTATAAGGCATTGGTGGCAGAAAATGTAGAGGGTGGTGAAAATGATCCAGATAAAGGCATCACGATGGGGCTTTTTTCGTATCCTGTATTGATGACAGCAGATATTTTGATGTTTAACGCTGATGAAGTACCAGTAGGAAAAGATCAAACCCAACATTTGGAAATGGCGCGCGACATTGCTGCACGTTACAACCATCACTTTGGTGAGCATTTTGTGATGCCAAAGACCATAGTATCTGAGGATCAGGCTGTATTGCCAGGACTTGATGGGCGAAAAATGAGCAAGAGTTACAATAATACCATTCCTTTGTGGCTGCCCGAGAAGAAATTACGCAAACACATCATGAAGATCAAAACCAACTTATTGGAACCAGGTGAAGCAAAAGATCCAAATGATTCCTTTGTGTTTGACATTTATAAGGCGTTTGCCAGTAATGAGCAAGCTGAACAAATGAGACAAGCATTTGCTGATGGCATTGCTTGGGGAGAGGCTAAGCAACAATTGTTTGAATTGATCAATGCTGAGCTGTCTGAATCAAGAGAAAGATACAATGAGTTGATACAACAACCTGAATTGATAGAGAAAACGTTGCAAAAAGGCGCAGAAAAAGCACGGGCATTTTCGGTACCATTTTTGCAAAAATTGAAGAAAGCGGTAGGGATTCGCCCTATCATTTAAATGTGGAGAACGCTGCGACCTGACAAAGGCTGCAATGTTATGTATTATGGGGAAAAATTATGTTAGATTTTAGTCTTAAAAGTGTATTCGCGGCCCTTTGGAAAACCAAAGAGTTTATGATATTCAGATTCCTGATTTATTTCGGAATCACCATTGGCTATATTATTGGTACAGGCACAGGTGCTGGCATTGGTTGGTCAATTGGTAGCGTTGCAGGTGGTGAGGACGGTTCAGCAACAGGTACATTTTATGGTATGGTTGGTGGATTCAGTATTGTGTCTGGTATATTGTATTATTTTCGCGAATATTTATTGTACATGGTTAAAGCTGGTCATATTGCAGTGATTCTTAAACATTTTGATGGGGAAGAAATTCCTGGTGGTAAAGGTCAAATCAGCTATGCTCAATCCATAGTTAAAGAGCGTTTTAAAGAAGCATCTGTCCTTTTTGCCGTAGATCAAGTGATAAAAGGCGTGGTCAAATTCATTACCGGTTTGTTTGAAGGTATCATGCGTTTTTTGCCCTTTCTTCCACAACCAATAGTCAAGTTTGTCAGTGCAGTGGTTAAAAATTCTATGACTTATGTGGATGAAATTATTTTGGCCTATAATATCAAAAATGAAATAGACAACCCTTGGGAAGGTTCAAAACAGGCTGTTGTTCTGTACGCACAAAATTACAAAAAGTTTTTGAAAAATGCGGTCTTTGTCACAGCTATCAGCTGGATATTGACATTATTGGTTATCGTTCTGACATGGGGACCTATTGCTGGTATGTTAAAAATGGGCAATTATGATCTGGGCTATATGCCTTTTGTGATCGCTGTGGTTGCTTCGATCAGCATCAAAGCAGCATTGATTGATCCTTTTGCGATGACTGCATTGATGCAAGTCTTCTTTAAGGTGACCGAAGGGCAGGAGCCAAATCCAGAATGGGAAGCCAAACTTGAAAAAGGTTCCAAAAAATTCCGTGAAATGAAGGACAAGGCTGTGAGTTGGGCCAGTTCTAAATTTGGTGGTGGCGAAAAATCCGCTCAACCTTCAGATTTGCCGCCGCAGTCCTAATTTATCAATAAAAAATAGGGTGTCATTGTGTTTACGGCACCCTTTATTCTTTTAAGTGCCATATGAATGCCAATAGAACTAATGCGATTGCCAGCAATAGGATTTGTAGATAAATTCGCGAATATAATAATAGTATTGATAAGCTAAATGTGATGACAATCGCCCATGTTGCTTTTACTTTAGAGCTTTTGGCCATGGCTCTATGTTCTTGCCATCGGCGTAAGTCTTCGCCGAACCATCGATTTTCCAGTAATTTCTGATGAAAACGGGGAGATGATTTGGAAAAAAAAGCCAGAGCAATGATCAAAAAGACGGTGGTTGGCATGAGTGGTAATATGGCGCCTATTGCGCCAAGGGCCACAAACACACACCCCAATAACATAAATAGTTTTTCTTTGATGAATTTATTCACTCATATATTATCTATTATTTCGTTTATGAATTTCAGATTATTATCATCTATTTTGTAAACTATTGTCATCAAAGGTATCATTACACAGATTTTTTTACAAATTGTGTCAGAATCACAATTTGTTGACCATTGACTCGGCCTTCGATGTGCTGCTCATTGTCTCTGACAAGGTTAATTTTTCGAACTGCGGTACCACGTTTGGCAACCATACTGCTGCCTTTCACGTTTAGGTCCTTGATCAATACCACTGTATCGCCTGTTGACAGTGAAACGCCGTTACAATCTTTATGATTGGTGTCATGTGATTCTTCTGTTGCTGCTTGTGCCCAGCTGAGTGTTTGTTCATCCAAATATAACATTTCCAGAGCATCTTGAGCCCAAGTTTCAATGCTCAAACGGGTTAATAAACGCCATGCCATGACTTGTATGGCCTGATGTTCACTCCACATGCTTTCTGTTAGGCATCGCCAATGGTTGTTGTCCATTGGCTTTTCATTATTGATTTGTGATAAACATGTGCTGCATGCAACAATACAATCATCAGCATTTTCTTCTGATTGTGGAGGAACAGGATAAATGGTGAGTCCATTGATTGCGTTACACAATTCGCAACTCGATTGACTGCGTTTCATTAATGAAATATTGCTCATAGTGATATTATGGTAGATAAAAAAATGATTTTAACAAAAATAAAAGTAAACTAAGCTTAATTCAATATTAATTGTTGATTAAGTGATCTTTAATGGATTTAAAAATTAATGCACAATGTTTTCAACAATCAGTTGCAATCTTCTTTTGCCCCTGAATTCATTGATGTCTAATTTATAGGTGATGTGATTCTTCTCTCCCATTGAATTAAATTTGTCAGGATGAATGCCAAATGCAATGGCTTCAATTCTCTTCATTAAATCTGATGTTTGTAGGGTCAGTTTTGTGTGCCCTGATCCAACTTCTCTTTTTTCTATGATATTGAACCAACCATCAAATAACGGATAAGGAAAATTTTGCCCCCATGGTCCATGTTGTTGTAACTCTTCTGCCACTGCTAAACACAAGGCTGGGCTGTCTAATTCACCATCGGTTTCGATGATGTGTTGTCGTTGCTCTTCGGTTAAATTATCAATCACATACTCATTGAATACTTGACGAAAAATTTTGTAGTTCTCTTCAGTCAGTGTCAATCCTGCTGCCATGGCATGACCGCCAAACTTTTCAATCAAGTCAGGGTACTTGCTGTTAATCTCTACCAATGCATCTCTGATGTGAAAGCCTTTGATGCTGCGAGCAGAGCCCTTGAGTAGATTGGATGTTTCATTCTCTGGTGCAAAAGCAATGACTGGTCGATTGGTTTTTTCTTTGACTTTTGAGGACAGTAAACCAACCACTCCCTGGTGCCAATTGCGGTGATAAAGACAAATACCATCAGGTAATTTTTTGATGTGATTCAGAGTTTTAACGATACTGTCTGCTTCTTTTTGCATGTCAGTTTGTATGCTTTTCCTTTGTTGGTTGATGTCATCCAATTGCAGCGCTAAAGAATAAGCATGTTTATCATCATCGGTGGTTAATAATTGAATGCCAATGCTCATGTCCTCAAGTCTTCCTGCTGCATTAAGCCTCGGGGCTATAGCGAAACCAAAGGTCTCAGCTGTGGTTTTGCTGATGTCTTTATCTGCAATTTTTATTAGTGCCTTTATACCTGCTATTGTCCGCCCAGCTTTAATTCTTCTTAAACCTTCGGTGACTAAAATGCGATTATTGTCATCAAGTGAAACCATATCAGCAACTGTGCCCAATGCAACGATATCTAGCCATTGTGCCAGTTGAGGTAAGTTAATTTCGCACTTATTAAACCAATCTTGAGCCAGTAATTGACTGCGCACTTCCGCCAAGAGATAAAACACCACACCGACTCCAGCCAAGTGTTTACTTAAAAATTGATCGCCATCAAGATTTGGGTTGACAATGGCGTGTGCATTAGGCAGTTCATTTGCCGGCAAATGGTGGTCGGTGATGATGACCTCCATGTTTGCATCAATGGCAGCTTGTGTGCCTGTGATAGAACTGATGCCATTATCGACCGTCATAATCACCTGAGCGCTTTTTTCTTGTAATATGGGGATAAGTTGTGGACTCAAGCCATAACCGAAATCAAAACGGTTGGGTACCAAGAAATCAACAAGATGATGACCAAATGCTTTAAGTGCTCTGATCGCAAGTGCTGTGGCTGTGGCACCATCCGCATCAAAATCACCAACAATGACTATTTTTTTTTGTTGAAGGATCGCATCAACAATAATGTTCGCTGCTTGTGAAATTCCTGAAAGGTCTTTTTGAGTGTATAAATGCTTCAAACGGTAATCAATTTGCTGAGGATGATTGATGCCTCGGGCAAGGTAAATATTTTGAACCAACTCAGAAAGACCTGTACTTTTCAGTGTGTCAGATTGAGGGATAGGACGCCGTTTAATTGTGATCATTGTCGCTTGTATTTACCTACAAAAATATTGAAGCTTGTATTATAAGTATTAGCGAAGCCAATGGGGAAATATCTGAGGGGTTGTTGAGTAAATGTGTGTGGAATAAACTGAAGTGTAATGCGCTGTCAACAAAGTAATTGTGCAGCGCATTACTGTTTTTGCTGTTATTTAATCGTATGAAACACCAGTGATCCAATAAGTCATTTCTCCACCTGGCGTTTTGACCACAACTTCATCATCAAGCTCTTTACCAATCAAGGCGCGTGCAATGGGAGAAGAGATAGATATTTGGCCTAATTCAATTTCTGCTTCCACATCACCAACAATTTGATAAGTGACGGTATTTTCATCTTCGTCTTCTAAATCAACAGTTGCGCCGAATACGACTTTGTTGCCAACATTTAAGTCAGATACATCAATGACTCGAGCATTCGAAATCGTGCCTTCAAGATACTTGATTCTCGCTTCATTCAAGCCGTGTTCTTCTCTGGCGGCATGATATTCAGCATTTTCTTTCAGGTCACCGTGTGCCCGTGCTTCAGCTACGGCCTCAATGATTCTTGGTCTTTCTACACTTATTAACCTTTTCAGTTCTTTTTTTAGTTTTTCTGCACCTTTTGCTGTTAATGGAGCTAAGCTCATTATTTTTTCCTCACTAACTCTGTCTAAACGCTGATTTTATGAAGTTCATCTAACGAATAGATTTCTTGTTTATCTAAATATTTATACGCTTCCAATGTCGCCGCTGCACCATAAATAGTGGTGGAATAATTGATTTTCTGCTGTAAAGCTTCACGTCGAATAGAATACGAATCTTCAATGGCTTGAGAGCCTTCTGTCGTGTTTATGATAAAGTCTATTTCATTTGACTTGATCTTGTCAACTATATGTGGCCTGCCTTCTAAAACTTTATTGACTCGCTCACAATACAACCCATGAGAACGAAGCAGTTCACATGTGCCAGAGGATGCGACCAATTCAAAGCCCATGTTTTGTAGCTTTTGAGCCAACGGTACCACAGCAGATTTATCTTCTTCTCTTACGCTGATAAACGCAGTGCCTTGTAACGGCATGGCAGTTAAACTTGCTTGTTTAGATCGAGCAACAGCAGCGCCAAATGTTTTTCCAATGCCCATCACTTCACCTGTTGAGCGCATTTCAGGGCCTAATATTGGGTCAACGCCTGGGAATTTCAAGAAAGGAAAAACAGGTTCTTTTATAGAGTAATGGTTTAAATTCAATCTCTCTTTAACATTTTGTTCTTTAATGCTGATACCAGCCATACATCTGGCGCCAATTTTCGCCAATGGTAAGCCACTGGCCTTGGAGACAAAAGGGACTGTTCTTGAGGCGCGTGGGTTGACTTCAAGTATGTAAATATCATCACCTTGAATAGCAAACTGAGTGTTCATTAATCCAACCACACCCAGTTCTTTAGCCATCAGTCCTGCTTGTCTGCCCAATTCTTTTTGAGTTTCTGATGACAGTGAGAATGGAGGAATACAACATGATGAATCCCCAGAATGCACGCCAGCCTGTTCAATGTGCTCCATGATACCGCCAATCAATACGTCAGTGCCATCATAAATAATGTCAACATCAACTTCGGTAGCGTGGTCTAAAAAGCGGTCCAATAATACAGGAGAATCATTAGATACCTTAACAGCTTCATGCATGTATCTCATTAATTCACGATCGTTGTGAACAATTTCCATGGCCCGACCGCCCAATACATAAGATGGCCTAACGACAAGTGGGTAACCCACTTGATTGGCTAACTCAACTGCTGCATCAGCACTTTTGGCAATGCGGTTGGGGGGCTGTTTTAAATTTAATTTATCCAACATGGCTTTAAAAAGTTCGCGGTCTTCAGCCATATCAATACATTCGGGTTGTGAACCAATGATGGGAACTCCGGCTTGTTTTAAACCCTTGGCTAAATTCAGAGGGGTTTGGCCGCCATATTGAACAATAACACCCATTGGTTTTTCTATGTTTACAATTTCCAGCACATCTTCATGTGTTAATGGTTCAAAATACAAACGATTGGCCGTATCATAATCTGTGGAAACCGTTTCTGGGTTGCAGTTAACCATAATCGTTTCAAAACCATTTTCTTTTAAAGCAATGGCTGCGTGAACACAGCAGTAATCAAACTCAATGCCTTGTCCTATACGGTTTGGGCCACCGCCAAGAATCATGATTTTTTTATTATTTGTGGGTCGTGATTCGCAGTTTTCTTCATAGGTAGAATAAAAGTAATCCGTTGTGGCATCAAATTCAGCAGCACATGAATCAACCCTTTTATATACAGGCCTTATATTGAGTTTATGTCTATAGGCACTGACTTCATTATCAGAAACCTGTAGTAATGAAGCCAATTTGGCATCAGAAAAACCCAGTTTCTTAACAGCCAATAACTGTGCATGACTCAGGTCATCCAACACTGACTCTTTTAAGGCTTCTTCAACTTTTATTAAGTATTCAATTTCTGATAAAAACCATGGGTCAATGGCCGAAATTTCATAAACACTATCAACACTGTAGCCCAAACGAAAAGCATCTGCGACATATAACAAGCGATTTGAAGCAGGCTCTCTGAGCTCTTTATTCAGATCGAAGCCATTATCTATGTCTTCTTGAGTAATCAATGTATCCAGACCATTCAAGCCAGTCTCCATCCCTCTTAGGGCTTTTTGCAATGATTCACTGAATGTTCTGCCTATGGCCATGACCTCACCAACTGATTTCATTTGTGTGGTCAGGCGATTATCGGCTTTAGAAAATTTTTCAAAAGCAAATCGTGGTATTTTGGTGACTACATAGTCAATACTTGGTTCGAATGAGGCCGGTGTTGCGCCACCTGTTATTTCATTTTGTAATTCATCAAGTGTGTAACCAACAGCCAATTTTGCGGCCACCTTTGCAATAGGGAAGCCGGTTGCTTTTGAAGCAAGAGCAGAAGAGCGAGAGACTCTCGGGTTCATTTCAATGACAATCACACGACCGTCTTTGGGGTTAATTGAGAATTGTACATTTGAACCACCAGTATCGACACCAATTTTACGTAAAACTGCCAAAGAAGCATCTCTTAAAATTTGGTACTCTTTGTCGGTTAAAGTTTGTGCTGGAGCAACAGTGATAGAATCGCCTGTATGTACACCCATGGGGTCCAAATTTTCTATTGCACAGACGATGATGCAGTTGTCTTTTTTATCTCGGACCACTTCCATTTCAAATTCCTTCCAACCCATCAAGGATTCTTCCAACATGATTTCTGATGTTGGAGACTGCATTAAACCATTGGCAGCGATTTCTTCAAATTCTTCTAGATTATAAGCAATGCCGCCACCGCTTCCGCCCATGGTGAAAGATGGTCTCATGATTACTGGGTAACCAATTTTTTTCTGGGCAATTCTGGCTTCTTCTATGTTGTGTGCGATATAAGAAACAGAAGTGCCAAGACCAATGTCTGCCATGGCTTCTCTGAATAATTCTCGGTCTTCGGCCATGTCAATGGCTTCTCGTGTCGCTCCGATCATCTCTACACCAAATTTTTGCAAAACGCCACGTGAGACCAAATCAAGAGAACAGTTTAATGCTGTTTGTCCACCCATTGTTGGCAAAATTGCATCGGGTTTTTCTTGCTCAATAATCTTGGCAACCGTTTGCCAAGTAATGGGTTCAATAAAAATTTTATCTGCCGTTTCAGGATCAGTCATGATCGTTGCAGGATTTGAATTAACAAGAATAACTTTATAGCCTTCATCTCTAAGGGCTTTACATGCTTGCGTACCAGAGTAGTCAAATTCACAAGCTTGGCCAATGACAATGGGTCCTGCACCTAAGACTAGAATGGTATGAATATCGTTTCTTTTAGGCATGGCTGTTCTCCGAATTGTCTTTCATATGGTTGATGAATGGTAAAAACAGTTTTTTTGCATCATGAGGTCCGGGACTTGCTTCTGGGTGGCCTTGAAAGCTGTAGGCGAAACAATCTAAACGTTCGATGCCCTGTACTGAGCCATCAAACAATGACTTGTGGGTAATTTGTAACAAGTCTGGAATATTGCTCTCATCTACAGCAAAACCATGGTTTTGAGAGGTGATCATGACTTCCCTGCTTTTTATATCTTGTACTGGGTGATTCGCTCCGTGGTGTCCGAATTTCATTTTCATGGTTTGTGCACCACTGGCTAGAGCCAAAATTTGATGACCCAGACAAATACCGAATAATGGTATTTTAGCCGCTAATAATTGTTTGGTTGCATTAATTGCATAATCACAGGCTGCGGGATCTCCTGGGCCATTAGATAAGAATACCCCATCAGGATTCATCGCTATGACTTCCTCAGCACTGGTATCAGCGGGTACAATAATTAGATCACAATTCAGTGAAGCCATTATTCTTAAAATATTATGTTTGACGCCAAAGTCATAACAAACCACTTTATACTTTTTTGAATTGATCTGAGTGAAATCATTGCTGGTCAGGTCAAATACACCATCCTTAATGTGTTTTTCACTCCACTTGTAAGTATTTTGACAGGTCACCTTAATGGCTAAATCGGTATTTTCTAACCCAGCAAAGCTTCTGGCCAAGTCTTTGGCCCCATGTTCATCGATATCTTGCGTCATGATACAGGCTTTCATTGCCCCTTTTTCACGTAAAATCCGAGTCAGCTCTCGAGTATCAAGATCAGCAATGGCAACGATCTTATTATTGATCAGATATTGTGATAGATCAGATTGGGATCGCCAAGAGCTGGCAGTTTTGGGTAAATCTTTAATGACCAAGCCTTTAACATGCAGTTTATCAGACTCGATATCACTGTTGTTACAGCCTGTGTTACCAATGTGAGGGTAAGTCAGAGTGACAATTTGCTCAGCATATGAAGGATCAGTGAGGATCTCCTGATAACCTGACATGGCAGTATTAAAAACAATTTCTCCAATTGAGTTATCATCAAATCCGATTGAGATACCTTGAAATACGGTGCCATCTTCAAGCGCTAAAATGGCTTTCTTTTGCCCAGCAAAAAGAACAGAATCTAAGTGTGTTTCTTTCATAATATTATTATAGAGTGAATTTAGTGTTCGACAAAAACTGTCGAAGTTATGAGTCAATTACGGCTAGAAAAGTATTCTAACGTAATCGATCTGAGTAGTCTAAATAAATTACTCATATATTGACTATTTTGTTTTTATTGTACAAATTTGCAGCAATTGAATCAGCAAATGATGATCTCATAGCATATCAAGTCACTGAGTAAGCATAATTGTTGGGCACAAACATGTCGAAGAATAAATTTTACTAATCATGCTTGAAAATTATTAAATCACCACCACTTAACAGCCAGTTAAAAAAAGGCAAGTTGGATGGAGTATAAAGATTATTATCAAATACTGGGTGTCAGTAAAAATGCCACAAAAGCTGAAATAAAAAAAGCTTACAAGCGTTTGGCAGGTAAATTACATCCAGATGTGAGTAAAGTTGCCAATGCAGAAGAACGCTTTAAAGAGGTTAATGAAGCCTACGAAGTGTTAAAAAGTGATGAGAATAGAGCCGCTTACGACCAACTCGGCTCCAATTGGAAAGCTGGGCAACAAAGTGGATTTGGAGGCCAAGGTGGTTTTGGTGGCGGTGCCGATTTTGGCGACTTCTTTAATTCTGTGTTTGGCGGGGGTGGTCGTACTGGCGGATTTGGAGGCCAACAGGCTTTTCAAAGGAAAGGTGAAAACATCAAACAAACCATTCAAGTGCCATTGTCTGATATTTATACAGGTGTCAATCGAGTATACAATATCAAACAGCCTGAACGACACCCCAGTGGCCAAATGTACTTGGTCGAAAAGCGTTTAACCATTAAAATTCCTCAAGGCATTGAACCAGGTAAAAGTATTCGTTTAAAAGGCAAAGGCCAGCCAGGCACGAATGGTGGTGCCAACGGCGATTTGTTACTTAAAATTGAATTGGCTGATGATGGGGTTTTTGAACTCAAAGGCAAAGATGTGTATGTGGATTTATTATTGACACCATGGGAAGCTGCGCTTGGGGCTAAAGTTACTGTTAAAACCCCTGTTGGTTCTATAGGACTCAATGTGCCCAAAAATATGCAATCAGGCAAAAAAATGCGTTTAAAAGGCAAAGGTTTGCCAGTACAAGTGCCAGGTAATTTGTATGCTCTAATCAAGATTGTGAACCCGGAAAATGATGATAAGATGATTGAATTGTGGCAACAAATGGCAGAGCTGAGTGATTTTAATCCACGTGATTGAACTTTAACCCGAATAATTCATCAAATGGATAGAAAATTATTTTATCTTTAAATAACAAAGGTTTATGTAAAGGGCTGGCCCGGATATTTCATTATAGAATGGAATTTAGGGGAAAAATGATTACATGAGACCTTTACATATAAATTTCATTATATGATCAAATGTTCGGGTTAATATTGCCACGCAGTCAATTGTACTGATTATCTGACCTTCTTTCACAATTGTTTGTGTTTAGATTGGTGTATAATGAATCAAAAATTAATCGAGAAATCAATATGGTTAAAATTAAATCACTTATGCTATTCAGTTTATTGATATTCAATACAGTGCTGTATTCGCAAACCAATACATCTGCCAGTGATGTGTTAGATAAAGTCAGACAAAATTTGACGTCTTTATCTGCCAACTTTCAGCAATATGAAGTTGATGCCAATGATAGGAAATCTGAAGTATCAACGGGAATAGTCTGGCTCAGGGCCCCTGATCAATTTAAATGGCAATACCAAAAGCCTATTGCGCAATTGATTTCTGCTGATGGCAATCAAGTATGGGTTTATGACGAAGATTTAGAACAAGTCACTGTCAAACAACAACGCAGTCAACAAAATCCAATTTATGTGCTTTTAAATAAGGAGTTGTCAGAAAAAAATTACCAGATTACTTACGATGAAAGTGCTGCTAAAGAGGGAAGTGATGATGAGCAGAAGGACAAAGTTCAATGGGTAAAAATGATACCGAATCAACCCAGTGACGAAGTCAAAATAGTGTGGTTGGGCATTAAAAATGAACAACTCTCAGTTTTGAAACTTCAAAATCAGTTGGACAATCTCGTGGTGTTTGAATTTGATGACATCAAGAGAAACCCGCCATTGACAGATGACTTTTTTACTTTTATAGCGCCAAAAGGTACTGATATTATCAGTGAATCTGCTGGTATTGGTGAATTTTGATTAATCACTTGACTGTTTGTGTCGATGCAACCTCTTGCTGATAAACTGAGACCACAGCATCTGACAGATGTGGTTGGGCAGTCGCATTTAACGGCTGCTAATAAACCATTTGATAAAGTCATTGAGAACAATCATTTACACTCCATGATTTTATGGGGGCCGCCAGGGACGGGTAAAACCACATTAGCACGCATTTTGTGTCAACAAACCAAAGCGCAGCAAATCAATTTATCTGCCATTCTATCTGGCGTGGCAGATATTCGTAAAGCGATCAAATTGGCTGAAAGTAATCGAGACATGGGATTGCAAACGGTTTTATTTGTCGATGAGATTCATCGATTCAATAAATCACAACAAGACGCCTTTCTGCCGCATATGGAAAACGGCTTGATCATGTTAATCGGCGCAACCACGGAAAACCCATCATTTGCGTTAAATAACGCACTGCTGTCTCGAGCTAAAATATATATCCTCAAGAGTATAACCGATGCTGATTTATTATTGTTGTTACAAAGAGGGTTGAATGAAACCGGTTTGGAACTTAATGAGCAGCAAAAAAATAAAATGGTAACAGCTGCTGATGGTGATGCCAGACGTCTTTTAACACTGCTTGAGATTCTTTCAGATTATTCAGCCCAAGGCGTGGTTCAAGACGAAGATGTGTCATTGATCATATCTGGGCAGGCGACCCGATTTGATAACAAAGGCGATGTGTTTTATGAACAAATCTCAGCTTTGCACAAATGTGTCAGGAGTTCTAATCCTGATGCAACCTTGTATTGGCTTAATCGAATGTTGGCTGGTGGCTGTGATCCTCAATATATAGCTCGGAGATTGCTGCGCATGGCCAGTGAAGACATCGGTAATGCTGACCCTCGTGCTTTATCATTGTGTTTAGATGCATGGGAAACATGGCGACGCCTCGGCTCGCCAGAAGGTGATTTGGCGTTGTCACAAGCAGCAGTGTATCTCGCTTGTTGCCCCAAAAGTAATGCCGTTTATACCGCCCATAAAGCGGCCAATGCCGATGCACTTCAGTTGGGTTCATTGGATGTGCCAATGCATTTAAGAAACGCACCAACATCGCTGATGAAATCCCAAGGTTTTGGTGAGGGTTATCAATATGATCATGACCGTGACGGTGCTGTGGCCTATTCACAAAAAGGTTTTCCTGATTCAATGGGTGAAAAAGTTTATTATGAGCCAAAACCAGCTGGGTTAGAATTTAAAATTGCTGATAAATTACAACAAATCAGGTCAAAACGCAATGCTTAAAAACCTGCTGATTGTCGCGGCAGGTGGGGCCATCGGTGCTGTCATCAGATATGTGAACAGTCAAATATTTGTACATTATTTTGGTAAATCAATGCCTTTGGCAACTTTATTGGTCAATGTGCTGGGATGTTTTTTGATGGGTGTCAGTTACACATGGCTTATGCACCACCTTCAATCATCTGAGTCATTGCGATTATTTGTCATGGTAGGTATGCTTGGAGCGCTGACAACATGGTCAACATTTTCAATGGAAACTGTGCTGTTAATCTCAGAAGGAGAATATATAAAAGGCTTTACATATTTATTATTAACCATTATTCTATGTTTCGCAGCATTCTTTGTAGGTATGAAAATCACATCATGAAAAAAATCATTGCACTCATCAGTCTATTGTTTACAATATTTGCCATTGCTGAACAGGAAACAGCCGTTGAAGCAATTGATAATGGTCCACCAGGAACTGAAATCGTTCTGGCTGCAATCAATCTGTCTAAAGGACAAGTACTGCTTAATAACGCTCAAAATGTGACTTCACGCATAGGCTATGATTCTCAACCAGCTTTTATGGAGAAAGGTAAGGCTTTGTATTTTACCCGTTATATTGATAACCAAACTGATATTTACCGCATGAATTTGAAAACGCGCGAAGCAGCCCCATACATGAAAACGCCTCAAAGTGAGTATTCAGCAACCAATATTGCAGGCCGCGAAGGGATCAGTGTTGTTCGTGTAGAACTAGAAAAAAAACAAGATGGTTCAGACGCCCAGCATGTTACATGGATGAATAAAAAGAAAAATCGCACAGCATTGATGAGTGATCTGGATAACATTGGCTATCACAATTGGACAGGAAAAAACAAATTGTGGATGTTCATCATCAATGGTGATCAAGGTGATTTGTATTACCAAACTGTTGGTAAAAAACCAAAAAAATTGGCCAGTGACATAGGCAGGGCTTTAAAAGTTGATGATAAAGGTAAAAACCTCTATTACGTAGACAAATCCAAAGATGACTGGTGGATTGTTAGAATAGATGGAAAAAAGTTCAAAAAATCACGCGTCATCGCATTACCCAAAGATGTTGAAGATTTTGATATCGACAGTAAAGGGAATTTTTGGTGTGGCAAGGGCAACACACTTTACTTCAGCGAAGAGGGCAAAAACTGGATGATTGTCAAAGAGTTTGCTATCCCAGGATTAACTAATATCTCAAGGGTAGCAGTGGGTCCAAAAGTAAAACAAATTGCCATTACGTTTGACGAAATTTAAGTATCATTACCCCAATAAAAATAAAATATTTGTAGTAATTAATCACTTATTCATTATAATTTGCATTCACACCTTAAAGCGCTTGTAGCTCAGCTGGATAGAGCAGCCGCCTCCTAAGCGGCAGGTCGGACGTTCGAATCGTCTCAAGCGCGCCATTTCCCTTTCCATAGCCATCCAATAAAGTCCATAAAACCTTATAAATAAACACTTTTAGCCTGTTTTTAGTCCATAATTGCCTTACAATGTCCATTGTTATCCACATAATAAAGGGGTACAATAGTGGGGTATAAATTATAGCAGGGGGTATAAACCTTAAATTCCATGTCTAAAAGTACCCAAAATAGCAAAGGTTATGACAAATCATTGTTGACTGACCTTAAAATTAGAAATCTGCCGCCAGTAACCAAGCAAAAAAAGATTAGCGACAGCCTTGGCCTTTATTTGTTACACCATCCAAACGGTTCAAAATATTGGCGAATGAAATACAAACTTAATGGAAAAGAGAAGGTTTACTCAATTGGCACCTATCCACAAGTATCATTATCAGAAGCACGACAAGCCCGTGATGCAGCCAAAAAGCTGGTCAAGGAAGGCATAGACCCAACACAGGAAAAAGCCCGCCTCAAAAGAGAAATGGAATTAAGCGCCAATAATACGTTTGGTGTAATTGCTATGCAGTGGCACCGATACAAAACCAAAAATGATTGGAAGGAAAACAACTCGCGTGAAATACTCAATGCAATGAAACGTGATTTAATCCCGCATCTTGGTACCACACCAGTAAAGGACATCACCACACAAATGCTTAAGAAGGTATTGAAAAAGGTTCAAGACAGAGGTTCATTAGAATTATTGCGCAAACAAAAACAATGGTGCGTTAATATCTTCAACCTAGCTATTGAAGAAGGCCATATCACGGTCAATCCGGCTACTGTAATAACCATACCCAAGAGAACAAAGAAAAATTTTAACTGTATTGAGTTGGATGAGTTCCCACAGTTAATCAAAGACATTAACAATTATGATGGCGACTTGGTTATTAAGTATGGCATGCAATTAGTTATGTTGACAGCTTTACGCACCGAAGAGCTACGCAAGGCTGAATGGTCTGAAATTGACTTTAAAGCCAAGTTATGGACGATACCAGCACAAAGGCTTAAGTGGTGGCGACAAGACAAGGATATGACCAAAGTACACATTGTACCCCTTTCAACTCAAGCCGTTGAAGTACTCAAAAAGCTCAAGGAGATAAACGGACATAGGCAACATGTGTTTGCTTCATTGGTCAAACCCATGCAACCGATATCAAATAACGGAATGCTATACACGCTTTACCGCCTTGGCTACAGTCAGCGCATGACAATACACTCATTTAGGCGATTGTTTTCGACAATATGCAATTCAGCCGGAAAAAACAAAGACCATGTAGAAGCGGCACTGGCACATAGTATTGAAACAACAGTGCATGGCACCTACAACAAATCAACCTATGTTGAACAGAGGGCCATAATTATGCAGTGGTACGCTGATTACCTTGATAGGTTAATTAAAGCGCCTGAAATCGTACCAATTAACGTTAACCGAACGGTGTCAAAGTAAAAGATAAAGAAATTATTAAGTCATAGGATTGTACACCCGAAAAGCGGACACTTTCACCGCCTTGGCTTGGCTTCTAAATTGAAAGTATTAATATGAAAGGTGAATTATGACTAAGAAAAAGTTACTACCCCCAGAATGGATTAAGCCAAAAAAATATGATGCCTGTGAAAAATTTACTTATGTGCAATGGAATGTAGAGATTATGATTCGTAGATATTTATTAAAAGCAATTAAAAGCGAAAGTGATAGGAAAGTGTTATTTTCAAATGATGAAGATTTTGAATCATCACTTCAATCTATTCAAGCGCCAGAATTTTCATTTTGCTCATTTAATAGTATTATTGAGCAACATAGAATACAAATGTCAGGGTATGAAAAAGATGACTATTTAGAATTAAAAAGAGCTGGGCTTGTTCAAAAACATTTATGGTCAACGTCTTATGAGGATCTATTTGCAAGAAAATTCATTTCAGATTATTCAAAAAGTGTTCGTGATGAAGCTATTTTAAAAATGGAGGATGTCGTTGTTGCTGATGCTATCAAAACACAAAAATTTAGAATGGAAAACGGTGATGTTGAAAACTTTATGACTTTGGCAACTTTAAGAGTTGATATAAATCAAAATACAGCAGTTTTGTGTAAGGAGTTCAAAAAGTGGCTATCAGCGGCAAAAAAGAATAACGAAATTAAATCTATTCCAAAAGATACATTTGATAAATGGTATGAATGGAAGCTAATAGGTTGGCTTGATTTAGAAATTTGGTGTGCTTTAAATGAAACAAATCTTGGTGAAGGCTTTCCAAAAATTGAGGCACTTAAATGTTTACATAAAAATAGTGGAGTAATAGATTATAGTAACGTTAGTGATAAACTAACAGCAGTAACAAAAGAGATTATGGGCGAGGAACTGCCTACAAGATTGAATTATACTGCGCAAAAATAAAAAGTCTTTGCAGCTGACTGCGCAAAAATAAAAATTCTCCGTTGTATAATTTAACAAAACACAACTCTAAAATGCACAAGTGAACATCATAAAACGTTCATATCGTTTATAAAACACAGGTGCAAAATGACACAAGAAATATTCATAAGGCTGGAACAATTATTAAAGATTGTTCCAGTATCAAAAAGCTTCATATTCAACGGTATTAAAGCCGGAACATTCCCTGCAAACTTCAAGATTGGCTCTCGTGCCAGTGCGTGGAAAAAGTCAGACATTGATAAATGGATGCAAGAACAAACAAAGGAGGTGGCATGATGCAATTGAATCAAAGATTGCAGAATACCATTAAGTGTCTTCTTGCAAAAAAACACACATCAAGGGAATTAATGGGCAAGATACCCGCCAATAATCCACCCGATTACATCAAAATGTTAAGGCATAATTTTGGCTTAATCATCTATAAAGAGAAGGTGAGAAACAAAAGCTATTATTTATTTTGGATACCAGAATGTGACAGATATAAAGCAGAAAAGTTGTTAAAGGGCGCTGCAACGCCCAATAACAAGATCAATAAATGCAAGCAAGAGCAAACTATTGAGGAGGCCATTCTATCACAGTAATTCATAGATTGAAATAATGCTGGCATGGGTGAGCGATTAGATTAATTGCCCGTGCCAATAGCAAATTCATAATCGGTTCGGGATTAAACAACGGTGGCGGTTATGTCTTATTTGGGGAGCCATGCTTTCACGCCCCACATACGAATGCCCTAAGCTAAGAGTTCGGAAAGGCGCAAGTTATATTGCTTGTTTAAGTTGATAGCTGGATTTGTTCGATAATATCACCATGCGAATAAATCCCCAGATATGACGGGACGGCTCCGAAGGGACTGATTTGACGCATAACGGAAGGGATAAGCTTAAATGTGTTTTTATTATAGGCTTATCCCCTTTCCAGTATTCAAGGACTCACCAAAGGGACTCGTTACTAAACAACAAACTACAAAGACACTATAACAGGACTAACAAACATGAAAACAGAAACAAAGAATATTAAAAAAGGCCAAATTGGACAAAACGAAATCGCAAGATATAAAGCATTAAAAAAGTTAGAAAAACGGGTCTTTAATTACTTTGAAAAATTTGATGATCAAATTGGGATCGATCATTATCCAACCAAGAACGGTTTATTGAAACACTTGAATTTATCAGTTGTTGAGTTTGAAGAGTTGAGAAAAAATAATAAATACTCAAATGCATTAAATAACGGATTATTTATATTGGATGAATGGTTAAAGGATTTTTTAATTGATCCAAATGTTAAAGGAATGCCAAGAAAAGAAAACAATCAGTTAATTTTAAATGTGCTTGATGAAATGGTTACGTCATTTGAGGATTATGATTTTAAAGCGGTTATCCTGACTAAATCAGATTGTGAAATGAACAGAGGAAATTATGACAAGGCCAATACTATACACTAAGCAGGTTTTAGCAAAGGCAAAATTAATGCTGCATAACTTGGTAATACATATAAGCAAGATCATTAATGGGTGAATAACATGATTAATAAAATTAAAAAAACAGGCAGACCAACAGCGTATAAAAAAGAATATGCAGAGCAAACATACAAGCTTTGTTTATTGGGGTATACAGATAAAGATTTAGCTGAATTTTTCAATGTAAGTAAAGTGACCATCAATACATGGAAGAAAAAACATAAGGACTTTCTTTACTCGGTCACGCGCGGGAAGGATTTGGCTGATGCAGACGTGGCAGCATCTTTTTATAAAAGAGCAACTGGCTACCGATATGATGAAGTGCATCAAGAATTAAGGGATGGTGAATTACAGGTGACAAGAGTAATAACAAAAGAAGTTGTCCCAGATGCAGGAGCGGCACTTAATTGGCTCAAGAATAGGCAACCTGAAATATGGAGGGATAAACAAGAAGTTAGGCATGATTTGCCAGAAGGAACAGGTGTTGTGGTGGCTTATGAGCCAGTAGCAATAGAACAGTTTGAAAAAATGGCAAAGATCAATGAAGAAGATCGAATCAGGAGGCAAAGAGAATTTAAAGAAAATGGTGCTTGATCAAATAATCATTTTTACTGTTTATTGATAAGTTTCAGTGATTTTGTTAGAATGTAGTTACGGAGTTTAGAACCTCCTTACCTAGCGGACAAAACCGCATCCGAAAATTAAGCGGTTTTTTTGTGCCTGTGCAAATTGTGTACAGTTGCGCAATAAATTTATGTCGGGAGTCTGTGAATAAAATACCTTCGGGGAATAAGCAGACACTCTAGGTAGTGGTTCTAACCTCCCGACACCTTTCATACTGGATGGTGTCAACTTTTAACGAGGTAGCATCATGGCTAATCACAACGAAATCGAATCATACATCAATCCAAAAACAGGTAGATTAAAAGAGGGGGTTGAGAACCAACTAAATCACAATCCACTTATTGATGGTCATATCTGCGATAGCATGGAACACATACAATCAACAATGATATTCCTTATGAACTTTTTGGTTACAGAAGAGCGCAACGCAACATTGGAACTGGACAGTAACGACCAAGAGTCTATTCACGCTCTGTTAACAGTATCGCATAGTGCGCTAAAGTTCGAGAACGAGCGCGCGCACTATCTTATGAGCAAAATACACAGCCACAATAATGGTAAGCACCAATGATTAGCAAGCCACCCATTAACACAAGTGATTTTATCGAACTACTCAGCCAGCACGGCAATAAGGCAGCCATACAAGCCCTTACGGCCAATGAACTCAAACAACTTGAATCGTGTGCTGATAACACAATAACCGAATCACTCAAAGGTATTGGTGCTGTTGGTCAACTGATTTACTGGTCATGCCAAATTGATGAACCAATGAATGATTGTCTTGGTCATGCTGGTTTACTGGTTGCGTCAGTATCAGAATTGATTTTAAAGGCTGATTTTGTACGCTCAGAAGCCAGTTATCAATTAAACAAGACAAACCCATAGATAGCCATCACTTTAATGGCACAGGTATTTATATTGGTGCCTGTGCCGCTTCATAAAAACTTTTACATTCTTTAAATAAACAGTCTTTAATGTTCCGAAAGCATTGGACAAGATAACAATGATTTTGTGCTAATAGAGCTATAACGCAATATAAGCCCCTCTAGTAAGAGATGAGTTGTTCCTTATAAATACAAAACAAATCTATTCTATAACCATAGACGGGGGTCTGAATAAGTAGAACTCATATTACATGACGACCGCAGCACACAGCAAAATTTTTACAGTCCCGGAATTTTAAAAATCTTTTTTTGCATGAAGCTGTATTTGTCAATGACTTGGCAGTTTTCCAGTTTTACTAATCACTTCAATGGTTTTATCAAAATCGGATTTATATTCTCTGTCTTGGATGGGTCTAAATTTATCATATTCAATTAAGGCTAAAGAATCGGCAGTTTTCTTTTTAACAGAGCCAAAGTTTTGTAAAACTTGATATTCATTGAATTCAAGAAATACATCGAGTTTATCAGCCCAATCATTCATGGACATTTTTTTGCCTTTTTTGGCTAGGTTCTCGGAGTAGTCTAAAAACATGCTGACTAACAAATTCAATTCGTCAATTTCGCTCTTGGTTAAGTAGTTTTTTGCTATGGCGATGTCTTTTTTAAGGATTTTGCCACCAGCTTTTTGATTAGACCATGTTGTTAACCCCATGTTTGGCAAATTGTGGTCAGCTCTGGCTTTTAGTATTTCCGCAGCTGTCATGCCTACAATGGCGTACTCTAGTTTATTTTGAGCATTGGCAAAGAAATTTTTGGTTATGGGTGAATTTTTATCATAATCATAGCTACATTGTTGATAGAGGTCGGTTACTTTTTGGTAAAAACGCCTTTCTGATGCGCGTATCTCCCTGATACGGTCGAGTAATTCATCAAAATAATCTTTACCAAATAAGCTTTTGCCTTGTTTGAGGCGTTCATCATCCATGGCAAATCCTTTGATAAGGTATTCTTTTAGTATGCCTGTTGCCCATATCCTGAATTGAGTGGCTTTATGTGAATTAACTCGATAACCAACAGAAATGATAGCATCTAAGTTGTAAATTTTGGTTTTGGTAAGTTGTGTTTTTCCTTTAATAGCGCCGTGTGCAGTGGGTTGTTCCAAAATGGAACATACCATGTTTTCTTCTAATTCTCCGCTTTCAAATATGTTTTGTAAATGTTTAGTAATAGCGGGTCTTTGAACACCAAAAATTTCTGACATGCTTTTTTGTGTGGCCCAAACATTTTCGTCTTCAACAACAACTTGAATTTTGCTCGTACCATCTTTGGAGCTGTAGAACATAAATTGATTTGGATTTTCTGTATTTGGCATATCTTTGTATGATGTAGAAATAAGATTGTAAATTGTAGCATGGCTTATGTGATTTTTAATAGCGTAGGTTTCAGATTGAATTTTATGAGAGGCTTCTAAGAAGTAAAATAATTAATCAATGATTTGAAGATAGATTTTTATTAAGTGTTTGTGTTGTTGTCTCTAAGGGGCGGAAAGTCTAGCGGAACCCCGCGCTTGCAAATACCCGTAAAAAAATGGTCAAAAAAGTACCTTTTTTTATAGAAAATGATACAAATACCGCTGTATTTTACCAGAAGTACATTACTTTTTTGTTGCTGTTGTCTTATTTAAAATAAATCTCTTCAAAAAAATGTTTAGAATATGTTGAATAATTTATTAACCATCAATAATAGTAAATGATCAAATATTGGTGTATAGTTAATTCGATTTTCTCACTAAAAAAACATATGGCGATACTCGAACAAACAATCAATCTTGCACTTGATCATTATGCATGTTCAACGGCAAAAGAATTGAAAACAGATTTATTTGCATATTATGGAGCTATACATCCTCAATATTTAACAGAGTTTAGGTCAAGTGTTGAGATGCTTGTAGAAAATAGAACAGACAAACCAGAAAATTTATCATTTATTATAAATACTGGAGGAGGTGTAGCTGAGACTGTTGAAAAAATGGTTGAAATTATCCGGCATCACTATAAAGAAATTTGGTTTATTATACCTGATATGGCCATGTCTGCTGGTACAATATTATGTATGTCAGGTGATAAAATTTACATGGACTACTCTTCAGCTTTAGGCCCTATCGACCCACAAATTCCAAATAGCGATAACCATCTTGTTCCTGCCCTTGGTTATTTAGATCAAGTTGAAAGACTCATAGAAAAGTCAAAAAGTAATAATTTGACTGATGTAGAATTTGCGATACTCCAAAACCAAGATCTTGCTACATTGAGGAGGTATGAACAAGCGAGAGATTTGTCAATTTCATTATTGAAACATTGGCTTGTAAAATATAAATTCAAGGATTGGGAAAATCACTCATCGACAGGTAAGTCTGTCACAGATGAAGAGAAAACAAATAGAGCCATAGAAATTGCAAAATCATTAAGTAATCATAAGAAATGGCATTCTCACGGAAGAATGATTGGTATTAATACGTTAAAAGATGATTTAAAGTTGAAAATAGAAGATTATACAGGAGATAATGCTCTATCAACCGAAATTAGACGGTACTCGGATTTACTAAATGATTGTATTCAAAGTCGAGGATTAGGTCATATTTTTCATTGGGCTAAATTGGAGAAAACTAAATGACGATATCTGTTACAGATCAAGTAGAGAAAATTGTTAAAGATAGAAAAGTAAAAAATACTCAAAAATTATCAAAGCAACAAAAATATTATAATAGGCTAGTAAAGAAAGGTAAGGCGAAGAAAGAAACTTATACATTGTCTCCGCTTGGATTAATTAATAAATAATCTAAAAATATTTATATTTTTTCAAGAATTGTATTGTGTTCTCATTTTTTGAGAACAGTAAAAGCTATCATTAAAAACTATCTGGAACAAAAATTGATATTTAGAATCTAAATTATCAATCTACCAACAGGAGGACAAAGTGGAAAATAAAAAAACTAGTGTTTTGTTAGTTGCAAAAATATTTTTAAATAAAGCTGCTGCTTTGGGTATTTCAATAACTCCGCTTAAACTTATGAAACTGGTTTATATTGCTCAAGGAGTTAAGCTATCTGTCATTGGTGAATCATTATTCGATGAAAAAATAGAAGCATGGAGATATGGTCCCGTTATTGGTGAACTGTATCAAAAAATCAAAATTTATGGTTCTGATTTAATTGACCAGAATGCATTAGATGATTGTTGTAATGGAAATATTCTAAATAAAGAAGATGAGCTTGTTATTGACGCAGTATTGCAAAAATGGGGTGACAAAACAGGACCACAACTATCAACTTTAACTCATCAAGCTGATACTCCTTGGTATCAGGTGTGGAAAACTGATGGTGGCATGTATACAGGTTCAGATGAAATTAGCCAAAACTTAATAAAGAATCATTATTCTAATTTATTGGGACTGGATTAGTATGGGAGATAATGTTGATCCTAACTTAGAGGCCCTTAAAGATAAACTTGATGAATCTCTCGGCAAGATAAAAGATAAAGCTAATCAGATACCAGATAATGATGCTACATCTGAGAATAGTCAATTTGAGGAGCTTGAGTCTATTACGTTGGAGTTTTCAGCTTTACAAAGAGCATTTACTGCCCAAATTCAAACTAGTGAATCATCTAATGTATTAAAATCTTTAAAAATAAAGAAATCTTTATTAAATAACTTGGATTTATCTCTCAAGTTTTTCGTACCTGCCATAGCATTAAATGCAGGTTTGTTTTTGGTGATAATTTTTATTTTTCAAATAAGGTTGTTTTTTTCTTCATTTTATATTTCAAATGCTAGGTTATTTGAAATATTGAATAAATACTACGAAAACTCCAAAATCATTTCAATTGGTCCAATTATAATTTTCCTAATATTTATAGGAGGATGGTTGTTTAAAAAGGTAAATACCAAAAGTGAAGACGATAACGATAAAGGCATAATTGATAAAATTAATAAATTTAAGTAGTCAATAAATATTAAACCCTATAAAGCTTTAAATCATTTTTTTAGAATACATATCAATCCTAGCAAAAAAATAAAGGGGTATAAAAGCGGGGTATAAAATCAATTTTGTAATTTTATTTTGTTTAATATCAATAGAATATGGTGTTAATGTGTCGCATCTCAAGCGCGCCATTTTTTGTTGATATAACACCATAAATCACCAATCTCAGCATTTAAAAAAGATCGTTTATGGTCTATAAACTCACTTTTTATAAACACTGACCTTGGAAGATTTCTGATGTCATCTCAATCAAAAAATAAATTTTTATCATTGAAAAGTGCATGTTTTATCAAGCTTGACCTTGCGTGAATCAACCGCAATATCAGCCAAAAAAAAAGAATGACTGATATTTGTATGTAAAAAGATCGTTTATAGAATGATTTTTATAAGACATGAAACCAGCGGTTGTATTTAACGTATCGTTTTTCAATGAATTTAACTAACTCCTTTTCAAGAGCTTCCATCTTTTTATAACCGCAAATCAATAGTGTTGATTGATCTTTCAATAACAATTTAATTGATTTGATTTTATCTCTATTGTGGTTGACATTGATGGAAACTAAATTGCTGAGATTCAACACCAACTTATGACTACTATATTGTGCCGTTAGGGTATTCTGGTTCAATATTAATTTATGTTGTTTGATGTAACAAATCTCTTTTATGTGATTATGCCATCTGAATTTAATCCATAAAGTTGACATGACAAAACTTAAAGGGATCATGTAATTCCACTGGTCAATGAATAACACTGCTGGGATAAAAATGATTGAGAGACTCACCGCAATACATGCGAAAATGGCATCATTTCTTGAGTTGGCTATGTATGATAGTGCAATTGGGAATTCGGCTTTCATGATATTAATTATAATCAAATATGATATGAATAAAAAATGTCAAAAGTCATATTCTGAGATATTCATAAATGGTTCACTATTGAGCATCTATAATTAACTTGCTTTAGCATAAAGTTTTTTCTATATTTATGAAAGGTCACAGGTCATTCATTCTTAGACTTCGTTATCAGCATTTGATACAAAATAACTAAACCTGCATGCTGACGCCTTGTTAAGAACAAATAAAATGAGACTGTAGTGTGGTATTATATAGCAGGGTTAATAATATAACCTCTTTGGATTAAGCGCTGAAAAATAGTATCTGCTGCGATAGTAAGTTTGGTTAAATAAAAGAGCCTGTTAATTTATATCTCATGTTTAATATGGTTGGATAAGGAGTGCTGCAAAGAGTGGAAATGTGCTGAAGTAATGTGACAAAAGTTTGGTATAAATCATTTATGAACATTCTGTTTTGGAAAAATGTACGACATAAAGCAGGAATTTTCACATTTAATAGTAAGTACGATAGATATAATAGCAGTCTAGATTGTAGAATTAAATGGGATGATAAAATGAGTATTGAAAAAATACTAAGATTTAGGCTAATCTAGCAGGGTTTTAATGTGAGTGGTTATTTGTGATCTATTATACTAATCAGATCAATTAAACAATTTCAGGTTTCTCAGATCTATTTGTGGGGAATTTGCTATCAGAGAGAAGGAAAATGAAACTAACAATAATATATGATGATGAAAAAGATCGGTATTATGTAAAAGATAATGATCAATTTTTAGGCTGGTTTTGGACTTCTGAATATGCTGAAAGTGACTTATTTCATTATGTTCACTCCAACCCTATTGCAATCAGTGGAGATCAATTAATTGCCATTGGTCATGAACTTAATAAACTGAATCAAAAGGTCGAAAATGATTCTGATACAGTGCATTTAAGGTGCTTATAAAGTCGATTAAATATTTGAACTGTTATTGAATTTAAAATTAATAGCGACCTTGTAAACATTGAATGTCATAAATCGGCTATCGGTTATGATTAGCTTGGTGATATTGAAAAAATAAAAAAATCGCGGCATTTGTTTTCCCCTTCACAATGGCGAACATTACACTCTTGTCTTGATTAACATCGTAGGCAGCTTTCAAAAATTGAATAGCGATCAAGCTAAAATTCAAAGATGAGCTCAAAGATTAAATCTAAATCATTAGATACACATAATACAAGTGATGAAAATCTCATATCTGTAATTGATGTTGAATAACTTTTTTTGATGGAAAGCGTCATGTTGATTTAATCTGTTACTTGATATACTTTGACTTCATCTAAAAAACGTTGATAAACACCACTGGAAAAAATGTAACGACGGACTTTTTTAAAGGGTTGTTGAACGCCTTCATCAAAGTCTTCATAAATGCCGATGTCATCCCATATGACTTTGTCGTGTTCGACAGTGATTTTAACACCAATGCTGCCGCCATCATAACCTCCACAATGACCACACAGATAAATAGCAATGTGATTGCCGGTGAGGTCTGCTGCATTTTTTATACACAATCGATCATGTGTTAATGGCTGAGTCAGAAAAGCCGGAATAAATGAATTGGGTTGTATTTTTTCATGTTTTTGTAAGTGTTCAAGGAATGACTTGCCATTGAGCATGTAATCCATTACTTGATGATTATATTCAATGGTATTCATTGTTAGCTAACGATTATTAATGGAAATTTATTCATCTTGATTTCCCTATTTCTCATATTTTATATATTCATAAATATGAAGTGTGTCACATCTTCACAATTAAGTAAAGGTGCTGGTGTAATCGTTTAGGGTTGAATGTAGTAATCGATTTGTGACGGTGTTACGATCATATGCTTTTAAAAGTGGGATATAACATGAAAAAAATCATACTGACATCAATCTTATTTGCTAGTTTTTCATCAATGGCTATGGATGGCAAGCAATTGAAAGAGGCTTCTTTGAAAGCTTGCGATGTACAAGCACAACAAATGCCTGAGAACATGCGTGCTAAAGTTAAAGATACTTGTATTTGCACCGTCAATAAGACAGATTATGATGCGATGATAAAAGCACAGGCCAGCGGTAAAATGGAAGAAATTCAGGCTGAAGCATTAAAAGTGGCTCAAGAGTGTGCTGCTGAAGCCATATAATTGACCATCAGATTACACTTTTGTTTGTCATAATATAAAGTTTTACAACCGCTATCAAATCATTAGAGAAGATAGCGGTTGACCTATGTTTCAAAAAAATGGCTTAGCGTTGGTGGTATGTAAACCTATTTATTCCTTTTGATTTTTAAAGTGTAATTGACTGAGTTGTTCACTGAGGTCAATGTTCAATTGATGGGCATTGTTGCCCAGTTGATATTTTATTTCAATGCGTTGTGGACCTGGCACAGCAGAATAAAATAAATCAATCAACTGATTTTGCTGCATATCAACTGTTATGGGCATTGTGGTTTGTCGATTTTTAATTTGGTTACTCACTTTTTTGTTAATGACTAATTTTGTAATACCACCAATGGCAATCAGTGGAACGGCAACTACTACAGCACCACCAGCAGCTGTTAGTGTGCCTGCTGAAGTGGATACTGCAGTTGAACCAGCAATACCTGCACCCAATCCCACACCCAATGCCGTTCCAGTAATTGAACCCATCAAAGCTTTAGTTGATCCAGCGCCAAGTTTGATTTTGTTGCCTGCATTCTTATATCGTTTTTTAGTGGCCCTTGTTGCACCCAGTAGTTGAATTCTATTTGTTTGAGGTGAATGTCTTTCATCTAGAGCACCAAAAATATAAACGTTATCAATCGTAATGGGAAGGTCTGATAAATTATCAACGGTAAATATATATTCATCCCATTTTGCATCCTTAGCCCAAGATGATGGATGATTGCGAAATAGCAAAGCATTCACTGTGACTTTGATGTGTTGATTGCTGGATTGGGCAACAATAAATTGAGGGTCTGTTTCGTTATTTAAGTTTTTTCTATTCAACCTTGGGCCAAAACAAGCGCTTAATAAAAGCGACAACAGCATAATAACCATTATCTTTGAGAATTGTGTTCTGTATAAAATCATTGTGTTTTCCGTGTCATTAGTCAATGTAAAAAGATTCAGTCGATAAATCCATATGAATGAGTTTATCGACATTATCAAAAAGTCAGTGGTTAATTGTTAAATTTAACCGCAGTTTGTCGGTCTCGATTGACATTCAATTGCGTCACATCTGGCCGAGAATAATGGCCTGTTGGGTCAAAGTTCTGCCGCTCCTCTAAAACGCGATTAAAATCAATGGTGCTGATGATCAAACCATCAGTACACAGTTGTGGTTCAATGTGCCATTTGCCATCAGGCCCAGCAATGCAAGAACCGCCATTGGCCAGTATTTCAGGGCTGTCTTTGATGATTTCATCCAAGTGAGGTGTATCTTTTGGAAAGTCATTAAGGTTCATCAAAGAAGACACTGAAACCACATAAGATCGAGATTCACGCGCAATAAATCGAGTGATATCAACGGTGTTGTAATCTGACCCTGGCCAAACAGCAATGTGTAAGTTCTCACCCAAGCCATAAAGTGCTGTTCGCGCCAATGGCATCCAGTTCTCCCAACAATTTAATCCGCCTACTGTAAATTGTTTCAGTGGGTGAACTTGCAGGCCGTGGCCATCACCTGGTGACCAGGACAGCCGTTCTTCATAGGTTGGTTGTAATTTCCGATGAACAGATTGAATTTCGCCATTGGCATTGATGTAAACTAAAGAGCAGTAAACGCTGTGGCCACCGCGGTCTTGAGGGCGCTCAATAATACCAAGATAAATGGCCATGTGATATTGCTTTGCCAGTTGACAAAAGGCATCTAAGTCTCCTGACTCGATCTGCACGGCATTGCGTAAGTAGTGTGCATGAATTTCTTTTTGTATGCTATCGTCAAAAGCCGAGGCTTTGGTCAATGAAAGCCAAAACGGATAACCCGGTAATAGGCCTTCGCCAAAAATCACCAGTTCGCAGCCTTGTTCGCCGGCATCAGTGATTGTCTTGATGATTTTTTCTGTGGTTGCTTGCTTATCTAGCCATATTGGAGCGATTTGCGCCATGGCGATTTTTAGGGTATTGTCATTATTATTTGATGTCATGATCGTTGTGTTGTTGGAGTAAAAATTGTGTTAGTCACATAATATAACATGTAAAAAGCACCTGTTACTTTTTATACGCGTAAAAAATACCAAGTGCTTTGTAAAAAAGCCCATAAAATTTATTCAACCAACTGACATTATGCCAAGGCCTGACTTATAAATAAACGTTGACACATTCAATTCACCAAATGGCACGGTAGTGATGTACAATTAAGTTTTTATTAAATCACATCCACAATAAACATGTTTTACCCAGCCATAGAACCTTATCATCACTTTTATCTTCAGGTTTCATCATCACACAACATATATGTTGAAGAATGCGGGAATAAAAATGGCATACCCGTTTTATTCGTCCACGGTGGACCAGGAGCCGGTTGCAAACACGATGACCGTTGTTTTTTTGATCCAGAACAATACAGAATTATTCTTTTTGATCAACGGGGATGTGGTCGCTCCAAACCTCTGGGCTCAATAGCATCTAATACCACAAAAGATTTGGTTAACGATATCGAATCGATACGACAACATCTTGATATAGAAAACTGGGTGATTTTTGGAGGTTCTTGGGGCAGTACCTTAAGCTTGGTCTATGCCATAAAGCACTCCAATCATGTCCTTGGATTGATACTGCGAGGCGTTTTCTTTGCAAGTGTTGAAGAAAATCGTTGGATTTGGCAAGAGGGTCTGAATAAGTTTTATCCCGAGGCTTATCAAAGATACAGTGGTATCGTTGCAAAAAATCAGCAAGATGATTTGATCGCAAGCTATTATAAAATGATGACCCAAGGCAATGAGCACGAAAAAAACAAGGCAGCCATTGAGTTAATGCGCTGGGAATCAGCAGGAGTGACGACCGTTATTTCAGAAGGTGAAATTGACAATTCAAAACTGTCCTTTCATCAAGGGTTGATTGAGGCACATTACTGTGCCAACCATTGTTTTCTTGAGCACGATTTTATTCGATCCAATTTAAATAAGCTCAAAGATTTACCAGTTTTTATTGTCAATGGTCGATATGACATGTTGACACCACCCAAAATTGCTCATGAGTTACACAAAGTCCTTCTGTCATCTCAGCTCACCATAGTTGAAGGCGCAGGGCACTCTTCTAAAGAGCCTGATATGGTTAAAGCACTGGTAGACGCCACTGACAGCATGGTTAAAGTTTTGTCTCATTAATTTGACACTCAGTTGCCTCACATCTGGTCTCAAATAATGGTCTTTTAGGTCAAAGTTCGAGCGATTCGCGCCAAGGTTGTTTTTAGAGTATTGTCATTATTATATGATGGCATGATCGTTGTGTTCTTTGATGAAAAATGGAGTTAATCACTGAATGTAACATGTCAAAAGCACCTGATACTTTTTATACGTGTAAAAAATATCAAGTGCTTTGTAAAAAAACCAATAAAAATTTTTCAACCAACTGACATCATGCAAAACCCTGTCTTATCAATGATTGTCTAAATCTATAATATCATTCAAAGCCATTGGCAAAAATTAAATCATTGGTCTGTGTATTAAAGAACCAATTAGGAGATGAGTCAATTTCTATATTGGCTGTGGTTATGCGCAAATGCGGCCCAACTCCACCGTTGATGAATGCACCACCTGCATTACAAAACGCAAAACTTGTGATATCATGGTGTTTAATATTGATGTCGCAACCAGCAGTAATACCACCATAAGTCAAATTCAATGTATAGTCATCTGCTGTACCTTGTGTCACATCTAATCCACTCATACCCAATCTTAAAGTTGAAACATCATCAACCCCAAGTCTTCTTTGATCTTCATCACTTCTTGACCCTTGTTGCATGACTGCCTCAGAATTCTGAAAGCCCAAATCACTGCCAACCAATATATCTGCATTGGCAGGAAAGTTATCGCCCACAGGTAAGTCAGATACCAATATGGAATAGTTAGATGAGTCATAAGGAGGGCTGGCAACATATGGATTATTCACATTTCTGTTGAACCAGTGCAAGTTGACATTGTCTCCTCTCTGGTCATCATCCGATCCAATGATTCCATCATTACCATTACCAAAGTTGAAGTTATTACCTGGCCCATCGGTACTGTTTGTATAGTTGGTATTGTTTCCGGAAACGCCATTTCTTGATCCTAAATTCGGATGAGCAAGACCGATACAGTGGCCCACTTCATGCAAAGTCACAGACTCCCAGTCAATCTGACCTGAAGGGATATTATTATCGCCACCAAAAAATAGATTTGGCGATGAGGTAGACAGTTGATTCCAGGTTTGCACAATGTTTTGTACAGGAATCACAAGTTCATTGGTTAAAACACTGGTAGGGTCAATACAAACAGATACATTGACTGTTCCACCTGTGCCCGTATAATTTTGCGGGTGAGTAATGATGTCTGTGCCATTGGCTTCACCGGCAAAAATATAAGAACCGGCAAAAACCGATGGACTGCAAAAAAGGCTGATCAACAAGAGTTTATTTTTCATGACTGTTCTCCACAATTGTTGCAATGACATCATCTTTTGAAAGGTTTTCAAGTGATTCGACGAGCTCAAATAATGGTTGCCATCTATCCAGCTGATCAGCGTAATGTTTCAGTTCTTGAAAGTGGCTGAAGCTGATTTCCCAAACGGTGTTTTGGTCCTTTTTTATGGTTAAATGATAAATGTCACTGTCAGAGCTATAAAAAAGTGAAGACCTATTGTTGTTTTTGGCTTGTCGGATGTCGTTCTTTAAATCTCTGGCATCCAATTGATAATCGATTTGCTGTGCCTTGGAAAACAGTGTTGATGACTTTTGTTGATTTTGTAAAAGAAGACGCTTGCCATAAAAGCGGTGGAACTGTGGTAATGTTAATTCGACTTGGCCGTTAACATGAGCAATGATTGTCATCTTATTTTCATCACTGATTACATCAACGTATGTGTGTGTTAAGATCATACTCTCTTCAGTAGCCAAAGACATTGACGCAAGACTGATAAGAAAGCACGACATTATTATATGTAATTTAATCATATTAACCCCTTGTTATTTAATAATGTTCATATACAAGGATATCATATTTGGATAAATGTCCTATTAATTTATACTGGGAATCTGCATAACTGTTAATGAACACACATAACAGTGGTCAAAGAAAGGTATATTTAGCCAAAAATAATACTGCAATGACATATATTCCCCAAGTGACCTGCCCATTTTTGCCAGCCAATATTTTAATCACAGCATAGGCAATAAACCCCATGGCTATGCCTTCTGTAATCGAAAAACTGAATGGCATGACCAATGCCGTGATCATTGCAGGTGCGGCCTCTGTTAAGTCGTTCCAGTCGATATGGCGAATAGAGGACATCATGAGCACGGCAACAAATAACAATGCAGGAGCTGTGGCATAGGACGGAATCATCGCTGCCAATGGTGAAAAAAACAAGGCCAATACAAATAAAATTGCAGTGGTCAAAGCGGTTAAACCGGTTTTGCCACCTGAGGCCACACCCGCAGCACTTTCAATGTAGCTGGTGGTAGATGATGTGCCCAATACAGAACCAATAACCGTTGCAGACGAATCAGCCATCAGTGCTTTATCCACCCTTGGCAATTGACCTTTTTCATCCAGTAAATTGGCTTTGTCAGCGACGGCAATCAATGTGCCGGATGTGTCAAACAAATCTATCAATAAAAAAGACAAAATCACCGGCCATAAAGCCACATCTAATACCGCTTTAAAATCCAGTTGCATCAGCGTTTGTTGCATCGACGGAGGCATGGCAATCACTCCTTGATAGCTGGCTTTTCCAAACAGCAATGCCAAAACCGTAACCGAAAGTATGCCAATGAAGATGGCAGCATTGATTTTTCTGACGTACAAAGCACAAATGATAAAAAAGCCACAAATAGCAGCCAAAGGTTCAAATTGTTTGATGTCACCCAATGTGACCAATGTACTGTCTTGAGCGACAATAATGCCAGCATTTTTGAGGGCAATAATGGCAAGAAACAAACCGATGCCAACAGAAATGGCATATTTTAAAGATTGTGGAATAGTATTGATGATCCACTTTCTGGCCTTGAATAAACTGAGTAACATAAAAAGTACGCCAGACCAAAAAATACAACCCAAAGCCACCTGCCATGAATAACCCATGGATGCGACAACCGTAAAAGTAAAAAACGCATTGATGCCCATACCTGGTGCCAGTGCAATGGGGTAGTTGGCCAAAAGGCCCATCAAAGCGCTGCCAATGGCTGCTGCCAAACAAGTCGCGACAAAAACAGCGCCTGCATCCATACCTGATATCGATAAAATTTGCGGATTGACCACTGTGATGTATACCATGGCCAGAAAAGTGCTGCTGCCAGCCAAGATCTCAGTTTTAACGGTGGTATCGTGTTTTTTTAATTGAAAAAATGTATTTAACATGGATTGATTATTTTATACGCCCTGATGCCTTGTATTGATCAGCGATTAAGCCATTAACAGCATCGTAAATATCCTTTTCTGTGAATTGTTTATTGGGATTATCACCGGTCAATTTATGTGTTTTTTTACCTGTTTGGTCATAAATATATACCGCAGGTATACCCAGAAGGTCTAATTGATCAAACGATTTCATCAGATTGGCATTCATAAAGTAATGAGGAAAATCTGCTTTGTTCTTAATCAAAAATCGTTTTGCATTGGCAATGGCTTCTGGTTCCTCAGGGTCTTCTAACAACAGTGAAATAAAAGCAACATCATATGGCCTGTATTTATCCGACATTTCAACCATGTGTGGAAAGCGCTCAAGACAAGAAGAGCACCATGTTGCCCACATATCGACCACAAGAACTTTGCCATTGTAACTTTGTAATACTTTTGGCCATTCATCAAGTGTTGTGGTTTGAAAATTCAGCACAAAAGCTTCATTTTTCTCCTCGACAGCATCCTTACTCAATGCCGTTAAAGTAAAACATAAAAATAATATGAAGAGATTAGTTTTCATATTTAACACTGCAACCATGTGCTCTGGTTTCAGCAACAGCAATGGTTTCATTATTCAATAAAGCACTGACTGCATCAGCAACATAGTGCTCTGTGACTTCTCCATTAATATGACGCACCGACCCATCTTTATTCATTTTAGCTGGTGAATTATAAAGCAAGCCCATATAAGCTAATTTACGATTCTTATCAAAAACAAAGTACTCAGGAGTTCTGGTGGCACCAAGCTTACGCCCCACTTCTTGCGATTCATCAAAGACATAAGAAAAGTTATAACCGACTTTCTTGCCATGTACCTTCATGGCCTCAAGCCGATCTTCCTCTCGGAGATTAACCGAAAAGCCAACTACCCTCACGCTTTGTCCTTTAAATTGAGCTGTTAACTTAACCAAGTCTTGATCCATGCCCTTAACCCAAGGGCAATGATTAGCCAACGATACCATGATCACGATATCTTCATTAATGTCTTTTGATGACAGTGCTGTGCCAGCAATTGAGGGTAAGCCTGAAAATGTCGGCATAGAATCGCCAATACTCAATACATGATTGTATTTTCCGGCCCAAAGTAAAGTTGAAATAAGTGTTAATGTGATGATGAATAATGTTTTGAAAGTTTTCATAACTACAGCGCTCATATCATTAGTGAAACAACATTATAACGCAAAAGCCATGACAGTTGAATATTAACAAATTCACTAAATAAACCCATCAACAGCAAAAGACCTTTCAATTGAACTAATAACTCGATAGAATGTCGAACGATTGCTTAATTAAAAAATTGAGTAATATAAAAATGAACAAACATACAATTGTCCTGATGAAATAATATATTTCAATCGAATAGGAATTATTGTAGCGAGGATAAGACTTTTTGAGTCAATTTGAATCATTTCATAAGGCGAATAGCAAGCTATTTAACGAATGAAATTCTTTAAAGTGATCACAAAGTATTATCCGCAGTAAATCATTCCTGTTTGAATGGAATATTCTGGGGGCGTCATTGGTTTCGACGTGGGTCGCGAAGTTTGTAGGTGCATGTCGAGGAGGAAACTATCCTCGTTAAAAATGTTTCAATTGTTATAGTTGCAAACGACGATAACTACGCTCTAGCTGCTTAAGCTAGCCCTTACCTAACTCAGCTTACGGTATTAGGATAAGGGTCACTTAGTAAGATCGCACTGGTCGGTGTTTGGACGATTCTGTGTTAAACTTATCTAAACTGGTCAACCCAGATCCTGATTGTCGGAGCTGGCAAGACGAGATCAAAAGACAAAATCTAAGCATGTAGATCCTCAAATAGAGGGCTGGCGGACGCGGGTTCGACTCCCGCCGCCTCCACCAAATAAAAAAAGCAGTCTTCGGACTGCTTTTTTTATTTGTCGAAGGCTTAGGGAGCGAACCTCACGCAGTGAGGGTTCGACTAAAAATGCAGGACAGCATTTTTGAACGCACAGAGTGCGGCCCGAAGGGTGAAAAGGCAGGAGCCTTTTCATACTCCCGCCGCCGTAAAAGTAACTCTAAGACATCGAATTTAATTTTGTCCCTGAATTTTTTAAAATGATATCCTCTCAGTCGTCGGACTGCTTTTTTTATTTGTCGAAGGCTTAGGGAGCGAACCTCACGCAGTGAAGGTTCGACTAATTCGGCAGGATAGCCGAATTGAATGCCGTAGGCAGCCCGCAGGGTGAAATTACAGGAAGTAATTTCATACTCCCGCCGCCGTTATTTGAAACTTTTAGACACTCAAGTTAAAAATTTCCAAACAACATCTAAAAATAAGTTCTCATAACAAAACAGTGCGTGGCTTTTTTATTTGTCGAAGGCTAGGGAGCGAACCTCACGCAGTGAGGGTTCGACTAAAAATGCAGGACAGCATTTTTGAACGCACAGAGTGCGGCCCGCAGGGACTAAATCGTATGGAACGATTTGAACAGCTTTAGCTGGCCCGTAGGGTGAAGGACATGATGTCCGAAATAAAAAAGGCAGGAGCCTTTTCATACTCCCGCCGCCATTGATTTATACTCTGAAACACTGAATAAAGAGAAATAAATATCAATTTGGAATAGTTATTTGCATTATTATTTGAACCCAAGAATGTTGATTTTTTTAATAAATAATTGGGTTAATAACTATTGAGAAGAGTGAAAATCTACTGTTCATTAATCATTCAAATAAACCCAAAAAGGTATAAAATGGGCATAATGAATTGAATTGCTACAGGCAACTCATAGGCTAAGGAATTGATTTTATAAAGAAAAATCAAATGGCCAGATATATAAATCAAAAATCAATGAATCTGACCCCATCGATTAGTGAATGCAAAGGGAGCGAACCTCGCGCAGTGAAGGTTCGACTAATTCGGCAGGACAGCCGAATTGAATGCCGTAGGCAGCCCGCAGGGTGAAATTACAGGAAGTAATTTCATACTCCCGCCGCCGTAAAAGTAACTCTTAGACACCGAATTTAATTTTGTCCCTGAATTTTTTAAGGTGATATGCCTTGGTAATCCTTCCATTATTAAAGAATTCTAGAAGTAGAATTCATGTGACCGTATCATATATTTTTCACATTTATATTTTCTCAACCAGTAAGTGAATTCTTACGAACTTGCTAAAGAAGTTATTTATGGTTACATGGCTATGCATGAAACTCCTGTTTCATATTGTTTTTGCTGTTTTTATTC